>CAYFRR010000134.1:0-7560 GCA_964345505.1 uncultured Rhodothermales bacterium | reverse complement strand
GCGGTCCGCCGAGGCGCGCTTCGCCTCATCGGCCGATCGCTTGCTGGCGCGGCTCTTCTGCTTGTCGCGGCTGGACTCTTCCTTGTCGTCCGAGCTGCCGTTCACATCGGGCCCTGAGAAGGTCGTCGTGAGGCTGGGGCGCAGGCGCTGCCGGGTGATCTGCATTACGCCAAAGTCGCTCATGGGCAGCACCTTTGTGACGGCCCGGTCCTTGGCAAATTCCTCCTGTAGGGCGTCGTAGACCTTCTGGTTGTTGCTTTCGCTGCGCATGTCGATGAAGTCAATCACGATGATCCCCCCGAGGTCGCGCAGGCGGATCTGCCGGGCAATGATGCGCGCAGCTTCCAGGTTGACGCGCAGCGAGTTTTCCTCTTGCGACATCCCTTTGCCCGAGCGCCCCGAGTTGACGTCAACGACGTGCATCGCCTCGGTCTGCTCCACAAACAGGTAGCCGCCGGAGGGCAGCTCGACGCGGCTATCGAATACCTCCTCGATGTCTTCGTCCACGCCCATCTCCGTAAACACGTGCGACCGGTCCTTGTGTAGCTGCACCGCCTTTGACATCTGCGGCGCTACTGCCTGCACGTAGCTGCGGATTTTCCGGTAGAGGATGGGCTGGTCGACGAGGATCCGGTCGAAGTCCTGCGAAAAAAGGTCGCGGATGATCGACGACGCCATGCCCACATCTTCGTGCACCTTCACTGGCGGGCTGGGCTTGCCCTTCAGGTTCTTCTCGATGCGGCGCCACTTATCCAGCAGCAGGTTCAGGTCGGTATCCAGCGACTTGGCGTCACGCCCTTCGGCCACGGTCCGCACAATAATCCCAAAACCGGGCGGCAGCAGCGACTTCGCCAGGGCCCGCAGGCGGCGGCGTTCCTTATGTGAGTTGATCTTCTTGGATACTGCGGTGTAGTCGGCCAGCGGCACCAACACCAGGAAGCGCCCGGCCAGCGAGATGTTGGTGGACACCCGGCTGCCTTTGTTGCTAATGGGCTCTTTGGTGATTTTCACCAGGATGCGCTGCCCATTGTTGAGATGCTTCTGCTGGTTGTAGCTCCGGCTGCGTCCGCCCCGCCCTGTGCCGCTACTTTTGGAGAGCTCCACGTTCTCGTCGACGCGCGGGTTTTTATGCTGCACAAACTGCAGGAGGTCTTGCAGGTTATCCGACAGGTCGGAAAAGTGCAGGAACGCGTCCTGCTCCTGGCCGACATCTACAAAGGCGGCGCGGATGCTGGGCATCACACGGCGGATGCGCCCCAAATAGATGTCACCGATGGTCCGTTCGTTTTCGGGGTTTTCAAAGTGCAGTTCGCCGAGTTCGCCATCTTCTACGATGGCTATCCGCGTAATGTCGTCTTCGGCATTAATGACTATTTCTTTGCCCATAGGGTAAGGAGCGGTGCACGCCTACGATGCGTTGCCCGGCCGCAGGGCCATGGCGCAGCATAGCAGTGGGTTGCTGACCGCGGCCCGGCGTTTTCGTCCCGAACATTGGGGGTGTTGTATGTAAATGAATCATGGGGACGAAGGGGAAGGGCGGCGGAAAAAGTGTCCGTTGCGCGATGGATACAGGCAGTGGCGGAGGCGTATTCTGCTGTGCAGATGGCCGCCGGCCTGGCCCGTAAGGTGCACCATCTGTTTGGTAATGAGAGGAATGCGGGGTCGTACAGGGCGAGGCGCCGCGTGCGACGCTCGCTGTAGCAAGAAAGAGGGTTGGTTATGCTGCTTCAAGCGGCACGCGGCCAGGCACGCACGGGAAACGGCGTTTGTACGATCAGGCACGCAGGTACCGTGCGCTAATGGGGTAACCCCCGGCAGGCCGCGCTGGTGCGCTCAGCAACATACCCGGGCCCATGGCCCGTTGGCTGAAAGCTGTACCTGGTTGCGCCGCAAAAGGTGTTCCGTTCGTCTCTATGCGCTGAGGCACACACCGTAACCGCTGTATAGTTTCGAATCTAATGAATCGCACCGGCGCCCGAATTGATCCCGGGATCACGCGTCGCCGGTGCGACAGGCGCACCGCCTGCACGCCGCCGGCAGTACAGGAAAGAAGCGGTTGCGCGCGAGGTGCTGAAGTGCTGGGCTTGACCTATTATGAAATGTTGTTTCCGGTAGAATTATTCGGTAGCGGTTGGTATACTACAAGCGCCTAAGCGCCGTGTGCGTTACGGCTAACGCCTCCAAGCGCCGTCAGCTTTTGCGTCGTCTCCGGCGGGTATCGCCGTCGATCTGATCTACACGCCAACTTGTTATCACATTCCCGAAACAATTGGTTTACGGTAAGATAGCAGTAGGTGACTTTGTTACGAACGTGTTGGCCGCATACATTTGAGCGCACGCGCTGGGCCTGCACATGACCTCCACCACCCGTCTGTCTCTTCTCTCCATGGCTACCGAAACTACTGAACGACCGCAGGTTGCCACCGACACTAAGCGCTTCCAGTGGTATAAAGTCCGTACAGGCATGTTTGCCTGGATGCTGCACCGGCTCACGGGTGTGGCGCTGGTGGTCTACCTGACGGTGCACATCTGGGGGCTACGAAAGCTGTCGGATGCCGACGCCTTCAACGCACTCATCACCTCGTACCACGCGCCGATCTTTAAAGTCGGCGAGTTCTTGCTGCTGGGCGCCGTGGTGTACCACGCCTTGAATGGCCTACGGATTGTCCTCATCGATTTTCTGGGATGGAGCCCCAATCAGAAACGCCTCTTCTGGACGCTGGGCGCCGTTGCGGCTGTCATCATGGTGGTGGGCGGATATCCCATCATCGCGACGCTGGTGTCCCACTTCTTCGGGTAAGTGCTGCCCGGACGGCTCTGCCCACTGCTCCACCTGTTTTCACGTTCTGACTGACGCGCCTTATGCCTCGCTACGGAAACGCTCGCTCCAATGCCCGCAACTGGTTCATTCACCGCATCACAGGCACCTTTCTTGTCTTTCTGCTCATCACGCACTTCTGGGTGCAGCACTACGATTCGGAGCTGGCCAGCGTAGCGCACCAGGTCATCACTACGGAGCAGGCAGAAGCAGGAGAACTCCCCAACTATCCAGATGCTGCGCAGGCTGGGGTGCAAGCACGCGTAGGCGAGGGCGTGCAGGTTACCCCCTACGATGTGGTCATGCAGCGCCTGGCCGACCCGGTCTATGCGGTACTCTGGAAAGCCTTCAACCTGTTTTTCCTCGTGTTTGCGCTGCATCACGGGTTCTATGGCCTCAACAATGTAATGAGCGATTACATCCGTAGCGATAGCGGAAAGCTGATCGCCAAAACGCTCTCGTGGACGCTCGCGGTAATCTTGTTTATCGTGGGCGCCTACTCTGTGATCACGGCGGGCTGGGGATACACGCCCCCGGTGTAGCCGCCCCGCGCACGCTCGCCATGTGAAAGACCCGCAGCCCACGCCGCTGCCCAACCTTTTGTTAACTGAAGATCAACACCCATGACTTTCTCACATGATGTCGTCATCGTAGGAGCAGGCGGAGCCGGACTGATGGCGGCCCTGTATGCCAAGGAGGGCGGGGCCGACGTCGGCGTGGTCTCGAAGCTCCATCCGTTGCGTTCGCATACCGGGGCTGCGCAAGGGGGCATTGGTGCAGCACTGGGCAACATGGAAGAAGATAGCTGGCTCTGGCACGCCTTCGACACAGTGAAGGGCAGCGACTACGTGGGCGACCAAGATGCCATCGAGACGATGTGTAAGGACGCCCCGCGCACCATTGTGGAACTGGAGCATTACGGCGTACCCTTTAGCCGCAACAAGGAAGGCAAGATTTCACAGCGGCGCTTTGGCGGACACACGCGCAACTTTGGCGAAGCGCCCGTCCGCCGCGCCTGCCACGCGGCCGACCGCACCGGGCACACCATCCTACACACGCTCTACGATCAGTGCCTGAAGAACGAGGTCCGCTTCTACGATGAGTTTCAGGTGCTGGACCTGATCATGAACGATGACGATGAGTGCGTCGGCGTGGTCGCCTACGAGATCCTCACAGGGGACATCCACACCTTTCGTGGAAAGACGGTCTGCTTTGCCACCGGCGGCTTCGGGCGGGCCTTCAAAACGACCTCCAACGCTCACGCTGGCACGGGCGATGGGATGTCCATCTTCCTCCGCAACGGTTTGCCGCTGGAGGACATGGAGTTCGTGCAGTTTCACCCGACGGGCCTCTACCGCCTTGGCATCCTCATCACCGAGGGCGCCCGCGGCGAGGGGGGCATCCTGCGCAACAGCGACGGCGAGCGCTTCATGGAACGCTACGCGCCTACGGTGAAAGACCTGGCCCCGCGCGACCTCGTCTCGCAGTGCATCTACCAGGAAATCCGCCAGGGCCGCGGCATCAAAGGCAAAGAGTATGTGCACCTCGACATGACCCACGTCGGCACTGAGATTCTGGAGAAGAAGCTGCCGGAGATCACCATGTTCTCGCGCACCTATCTGGGCGTGGATCCGCTCAAAGAGCCGATCCCGGTAGCCCCCACGGCTCATTATGCGATGGGCGGCATCCCTACCGACTACGACGGGCGCGTCGAGATCGGGCAGCGGGGTGACACCAAGCCGGGGCTGTACGCGGCAGGTGAATGCGCCTGCGTCTCCGTCCACGGGGCCAACCGCCTCGGCACCAACTCGCTGCTGGAGCTGGTCGTCTTTGGGCGCCGCGCCGGTATAGCCATGGCCAAGGAGGTGAAGGAAGGCAAGGACTTCGCTGCGATGCCGGATAACCCGGAGCAGCGCACCCGGGACATGCTCGACACGATCCTTTCGCGGAGCGATGGCGAGCCCGTCGTGAACGTGCGCAATGACCTGCAGGAAACCATGATGAACAACGTCTCCGTCTTCCGCAACGACGAGACGCTCACCACTGCGCTCGACGACCTACAGGAGCTGCGCGAGCGGGCAAGCAACGTGGTCGTCCGCGACAAAGGCAAGAAGTTCAACACCGAGTTGATGGACGCCGTCGAGATCCAGTTTATGGTGGACTACGCAGAGGCCGTGGCGGCCTCCGCACACCATCGCACCGAAAGCCGGGGGGCCCACTCGCGCGAAGACTTCCCCAAGCGTAACGACGACGACTGGCTGCAGCATACGCTCTTCCATAGCGACGGCAAAGGCAACTTTGAGTTCGGTCGCAAGGAAGTCGCGATTACGCGCTTCCAGCCGAAAGAGCGCAAGTACTAACCGATACCTACCCTCCCGCTTTCGACCCGCATGCTCAACCTTACGCCGGGCCGCCTGCTTCTTCTGGCTATCGTGGTGACGGTGGCCTGCGCCGACGGCGCCTACCGGCTGTGGAAGCGCTGGACGGCTGACGACATCGGGCCGTACACGTTCGGCGTGGTACTGGCTCTGCTGGTGCTGGGCGCTGGGCTGGCCTGGACCGGGGTGCTGGTTGAGTGGCTGGCCCCCTGACGCATCTCCCGAAGTGCCCCCTTTTCTATCGACGCATTTCAACGCTTCTGCTATCCTATGAAACTCAACGTCAAAATAAAGCGCTACAACCCCGAAGAGGATGAGGCGCCGCACTGGGAAACCTACGACGCCCCCGCCGACCCGCTGGATAGCGCCCTCGCGCTCCTGCTGCACGTAAAGTGGTATGAGGATGGCACCCTCACCTTCCGCAAAAGCTGTGCGCATGGCATCTGCGGCTCCGACGCCATGCAGATCAACGGTGAAAACAAGCTGGCCTGCTCTGTGCTGGTGCAGGACCTCGTGAGCGGCGACGGCGACACCGTCTCGTTTGCGCCGTTGCCGGGCTCGCCCGTCATCAAAGACCTGGTTATTGACCAGAGCCGGTTCTTTGAGAAGTACCGCGCCGTAAAGCCGTGGATGATGACCGACGGCCCGGCCCCCGAGCGCGAACGCCTGCAGTCGCCCGAGGACTTTGACATGATTGAGGACGCCACCAAGTGCATCATGTGTGGCGCGTGTACGCACAGCTGCCCGAGCACCTGGGCAGACCCGGACTACCTCGGCCCGGCGGCCATGCTGAAGGCTTACCGCTACAACCTCGATACGCGCGACGATGGAGCCAACGACCGCCTGGATGTGGTTGACTCCAAGGATGGCCTGTGGAAGTGCTACACTATTTTCAATTGCGTGCAGGCCTGCCCGAAGGGCATCGACATCACGCGCTGGCTCTCGGCACTGAAGCGGCAGGCGGTGTCGTCCCAACTGTAAATCGTCCCAGCTAAAACTGCAAGTGGCTTTGCGGCGCGCTGCTGTGCTTGCGAAAAAGCATCTCACACGACAGGAGCGCGCAGGCCCGTTCACCGGTCTTTTGCAAATGCAGCCTCACGCCCCCCGCCCTGTGCGCCGGGGCGTTTTTTGGTTGCGCTGTACGCGAAAGCAGCTCGCGCACATCGCAAGCTGAGCCTCCTGCGTGCACAGCGCCCACATCGTTTGGTCTGGCGTACGGCCGGAACCCCCAAGCGGGCGCTCCATGGCGACCCTACTACGCGAAAATAGCCCTCGATTTCTTGGTACCGCTACCATGCAACGCGCCTGTGACGCGCGGAAGCGCTGACAGTTTAAGAATACATTAAGCTTATAAAACAAAGCGCTTACGGCAAATATCGTCGTGAACCCGGGCGGTGATCTGGGATGGAACCCGGCGAAGCACGCGGGCCCCGGCCGTGGTATCGTGCCTCGGCCGACCCGCATCCGCTGGACTACTCATCACCCGAGAGGCGTCTTATGACGTTTATCCGTACTACCGTAGTTGCTTTCTTGCTATCCATTGCCGCTCCGGCGCTCGCCACCGCGCAAGCCCCTGGCACCGACGCGCCCGCACCCGCTGCCTGGGTGCAGCACATGGACCAGCAGGTGCACACGCTGCTGACGTTCCCGAACGCGACCACGCAGGAGGAGGCCATGCAGTTGATCCTCCAACTGGCCGAGCGCACGGATGCGCAGGGCGAACCGCTGTTTACCTTTGGGAAGGCGATAAAGCCCCTCAAGGCCATCTACACCAGCGACGACCACCTCGGCCGTCGGCTGCTGGCGCTGGAGGCCCTGCGCGTGATTGGCGGGACTGAAGTGACGCTGGCCCTGCAGGCGCAGCTGGCGGAAGAGCCCTCCACGTTTGTCCGCAAACGGACGGCCGTGGCCCTCAGTACCCTGCCGTAACGCGGTTTAGCGTGCGGTAATGTACAGGTCGCCTCCGCGGCCCTCTACCAACAGGCCCCATCACCTTCGGGTGGTGGGGCATTTTTTATTCAACCTACCCTCAGCATGGGCGTTCGTGCTTGGCCCATCGTGGTCTGTTGCTGTCTTGCCTTACTCTTGCCTCCTCTGCTGATGCTTGCTTTTGCTGCTACCCCGACGTCCGATCGCTCCCTGGGTCTGCTTCAGGTGGACGAGGCGATGGTGGACGACATCGCGGCCTTGGTGGCCGCCGAGGACCGGGGCATGGTGCTGAACCTGCTGGTTGACCTGTACCCGGTAGATCTCGCCGTAGTACTGGCGCGGCTCCCTGCGGTAGAGGCTCGGCAGCTGTTTGGCTGGCTCCCCCCAGAGCTGGCCGGCGACGTACTGGCCGAGCTGGACGCCGCCGAACGAGGC
>CAYFRR010000133.1:4658-7655 GCA_964345505.1 uncultured Rhodothermales bacterium | reverse complement strand
CCGTGGTACATCAGCAGTGCGCCGTCGAGGCGGTCGGCCCAGAAGATGGGCGACATCTGGATGTAGCGGTCGGCGCCGCGCCATAGGTCGGCCCGCTCGCGCTGGAAGCCCAGCGGAGTGAGCGTACGGTTGTAGTTGCCCGCGCCGGCAATGCCCGCCTTGAAGAACGACGTGTGGATCATGGCATTGGCGGTGCCAAACGCGCCGTAGCTATGCCCGCCGATGGCCATACGGTTGCGGTCGATGAAGCCGCGCTCGTAGGCGGCATCAATGACGGAGGTGCTGTTCTGCACGATGCTCCAGACGAAGTTGTCGTTGGAGGTGCCGCGGGGGCCCGTGATGGGCCAGTCCGGCTTCAGCACCGCATAGCCGTGCCGCACGAGGATGTCGGCCGTGCGCGCGCCGATGCGGGGATAGGTGTTTTTGTTGTAGCGGCGGAGGCCTTCGTCGTAGTCTTCCTGGTCATCCACCTCACGCGGGTAGTGCCAGATCAGCCCCGGCAGGCGCTCGCCGTCCCAGTCGGTCGGCAGCACCACCTCCATCCAGAACGTGAACCCGTCCGCCCGCTCCACCTGAAAGCGCTCGCGCTGGGCCTGCGTCACCGCTTCGTCGGGGTCGCTGTTCTGCGTAAGCTGCGCGAAGTCGCCGCTGGTACGGTCGAGGCGGTACGAATCCGGCAGCATGGTGGGCGACTGCCGCTCCACCATCAGGTGCGCAGCCTCATCGTCCAGGATGGCCGTAATGCGCTCGTACCTGTCCTCGGCACTCTCGAAGAGGCGCTCGGTCTCGCCGGTGCGGATCTCCACGCGGTCGAGGAAGGGCCGGGGCGCGTCGTCCTGGACATCCTCAAAGTACTGCGTTCCCGAGAGGTACGCGTGCGTACCATCGGGGGTGAGTCGTGCCACCCGCACGCCGAGGCTCCCGGTGGTAGTCTCCAGGCCCCCGGGGATGTCGTAGAAGTCGTCGCGGTCTTTCCGGTAGAGGGTATAGGTGGAGTCCGGCTCGTCGGTGAAGACGGCGTAGAGGTGGTCATCGCCGCGGTGGCGCTCTTCAAGGAAGAGCAGGTCGGCGGCATCGTTGTAGGTGAGGCCGCGGATCTCTCGGTCGGCCATATACACCACACGCTGACTCTCGTCGTCAAAGGGTGGCAGCCACTGCATCACGCGGTGCTTGTCGCTGTCGTCATCTTCCGCTTCCTCATCGTTGTCGTCGGGATCATCCGCATCGGCGTCGGGGGTCCCATCATCCCCGGGGTCATCGCCGTTGTCCTCCTCGTCTTCGTCGGGTTTCAGGACGAACGACAGCCCCTCGCCATCGGGGCGCCAGGCGATGAAGCTACGGTTGAAGTCTTCCATCTCCTCCGCCTCCGGGTCGCCCTCGCGTGGCTCGGAGGTGCGGAGCGTGACGAGCGATTCACCGTCCAGGTCCCAGACCTCCTCCGTCCAGCCAAACATGCGGGCGGGCACGATATAGGAAAAGGGCTCCTGCGCGATCTGCACGCGGATGTAGTCGCCGGATGGCGCCGGATCGATGGAGCGGAAGAGGGCAGGCTCGCCGATGGCGTCGTGCTGGCTGCCGTCAGCGCTGATGCGCGTAAGCTGCCCGGTCATGTAGTAGCGCAGCAGGTTCGCCTCGTGCGGATCTTCGAGCAGCGACGGGTACGTGCGGAGCCGGTTTTCACTGGTGGAGGTGCTGCGGATGGTTGGCGTCTCGGGAACGGCCGGCTCCTGGGGTTCAGCGCCTCGGTCGGCCGGGACCGTCACAGCAAAAAGGGAGGCGCCGTCGCCAGACCAGTCGAAGGACGTGACGGCGGTGGCCAGCATGGGCGCATCGGATACGCGGGTGGAGGCGCCGCTCGCTACGTCGGCCACGTACAGGTGCGTGGCGTCATCTTCGTGGGCAAAAAAGGCCACTTGCGAACCATCGGGCGACCAGCGCACGGTAGAGATACCGGCACCGTCCGGCGTGTCGATGGTGCGCACCGAGCCGTCAGTGGCATCAATCAGCTCCAGGCCCGTGGTGGTGCTGGTCGTGAAGCGGCGCGACCGGTTGGCCTGCGGGTCGATTTGCACGCCAGCCAAATTATAGTGAGGGCGAGCCCAGGCGTCCAGTGGGCTGAGGCCTATGGACTGCGTGTTCAGAAAGACCTCACCGGAGGGGCTGAGGTTGCTCAGCGTGACGTTCTCGTGGCGCGGCGCAAGGACGTGCTGCGCGATGTGATCGGGTGGGGTCAGGTAGTCTTCGCGCACCTCCTGCGCAGCCATCGGCGCGGCGGTGAGGACGAGCAGCAGGACGGCCAACAGACCGGCCGCACTCGTGTGAAACAGGCGTTGTAGAGCGTGGGGCATATCAGGGAGCGGTGATGATGAAAGCAGCGTCTATGAAGCCCCGAGGTGGTGGGATGGCTTCGCCGTCTATGATACGTAATATGAAGACCATATGACAGGGCGAAACGTCCTTCCGGACGGACGCCGCACGAGAGCGCCGCGCGCTACCTGGGTCCGCCCGTCAATCAGAAGTTCACGGGCCCTGTTCGTTGATAAACCGCCCCCTGTTGTGTAGGTTGACATGCCTCTGTAAGCAGTGCTGCGGCACTGCTCCCATTCTCCATTGCCGCGACAGACATGTATACCGAGTTTGTCCCGCTGTTTATCATGATCGTGCTGGCCCTTGGGCTGGCGCTTACGCTGTTGAAGCTGGGCGAAGTTCTGGGCCCCAAGCGGCCCAACCGCGTCAAGACGATGACCTACGAGAGTGGCATGGACCCCGTGGGTACGGCCCGCGAGCGCTACTCCATCAAGTTCTACCTGGTGGCGATGATCTTTATCGTGTTTGATGTGGAGGTCGTGTTCATGTATCCCTGGGCCGTCAGCTTTCAAGAGTTTTTGGAGGCTGGGGCCGGGTTTGGCGTCATCACGGTGATGCTCGTGTTCATTGTGATTCTCGGCATCGGGTTGCTTTACGACATCAAGAAGGGCGGCCTCGAGTTTACCTGAG
>CAYFRR010000133.1:0-4558 GCA_964345505.1 uncultured Rhodothermales bacterium | reverse complement strand
CGAAGACACCGCTGCACCCAAAATTGCAACGTAGGTACACGGTGCAGGGAAACAGACGGGCAGCGCGCTGTGTCAAGTACACCCATAGCCGGAGCCCTCGGCTGCACGATCCTATCTACAGACGTCACAATAACTTATGGATGCCAATCAGGGATTTTTTACGACGCGGGTCGATGCCGTCATGAACTGGGCGCGCTCCAACTCGCTTATGCCCATGCCCATGGGGTTGGCGTGCTGCGCCATCGAGATGATGGCGTTTGCCGGGCCTAAGTACGACTCGGCGCGCTACGGCAGCGAGGCCATGCGCTTCTCGCCGCGGCAGGCGGACCTGATGCTCGTGGCCGGGTGGTGCTCCTACAAGATGGCGCACGCCGTGCGGCGCGTGTGGGATCAGATGCCCGACCCGAAGTGGTGCGTGGCCATTGGTGCCTGCGCCTCCACGGGTGGCATGCATCGCTGCTACGGCGTGGTGCAGGGCATCGACAACTTCCTGCCTGTGGACGTCTACGTGCCCGGCTGCCCGCCACGTCCAGAGGCGATCGCGCATGCGCTCCTCGACATCCAGGAGAAGATCCGCAACGACTACACGCTGGCCAACGACTACAGCATCGGTGAAGACGCCCCCCCGGTGCCGGCCAACCGGCCCAAGGTGCTAACCGGAAGCGGGCAGCAGTCCATCTCGCCGGGAGCCCTTTACCAGCAAGACGACGCGTAGGCCCCTCCCACCTGCCGCCTTTGCCTTTCCACTGCTTGCCCCGCCATGCGCGACGACACCAAAAACGTAGCAAACAAGACCGCGCCCCACCGCGAAGACGAGGCGCTAAAGTTCTACTTTACGCCCACCGATCCGCCGGGCGACACGTCGGACAACCCTCACGCCAAAGCCTCGACCCAAGTGGCCGACGTCATCGACGCGCTGCGTGAGGAGTTTGGCGAGCCGACCATCGGGGAGATGCGCGTGTATGCTGGCGAGCACGAGGTGGTGGTTGATCGCTTCCGCATCATCGAGGTCTGTCGCTACCTGAAGGAGGAACTCGGGTTTGATTACCTGTCCGACCTGGGCGGAGTCGACCGTTTTGTAGAAGGCGACCGGTTTGAGGTATTCTACAACCTGATTTCGCTGGATGATGTGAAGCGCATTCGCGTCCGCGTCCGCGTGGATGAGGAAGACCTGACGGTGCCGTCCATTTCCAGTGTGTTTCGCGGGGCCACGTGGAACGAGCGGGAGGTGTACGACATGCTGGGCATTCGCTTCGACGGTCACCCCGACCTCCGCCGCATGTTCATGCCCGAGGATTTCGAATACTACCCGCAGCGCAAGGAATTCCCGTTGCTGGGCGTGCCCGGGTCGCTGCCGCTGCCGCCACAGACGCCGGAAGGCGACCTCACGATGGACCCCTTTGCCGCAGCCCATGGCAGCAAGCCCCGCCAGAGCTTCGACGAGCCGAAGTCTGACTTCGAGGAGTCGCTGTAAGCTGTAAACCCGGGCCCCGCGGCCCCCTTTTTTGCATCTGACCTGATTGATTCATGAGCATCGCCTCGCCATTTATTGGTGCCGACCTTGGGCAGGCCTTTCGTTTCTGGCCGCGCCACAACGAAGCCATCTACAAGCGCCTCGAAAGCAAGCACGCCTGGCTGGAAGATCAGCATCTGGGCGATGGCGGCGCTCCGGTCTTCGAGGAAGATCCGCTTGAGAACGAGATGATTCTCAACATGGGCCCGCAGCACCCGGCCACCCACGGGGTGCTGCGCTGCGTGGTGAAGATGGACGGTGAGCTGATTGAGCGGGCCGTGCTGGACATCGGCTACCTCCACCGGGGCATCGAAAAGCTGGCCGAGTCCAAGACGTACCAGGAGTTCATGCCGTACACCGACCGCATGGACTATCTCTCGCCCTACTCCAACAACGTGGCGTGGTGCCTGGCGGTGGAGAAGCTGGCCGGCATCGAGGTGCCCGAGCGCGCGCAGTGGATCCGCATGATGATGTCCGAGCTGGCGCGCATCTCGTCCCACCTGTTGTGGCTGGGGGTGGGTCTGATGGACGCCGGGGCGGTGTCCGTCTTCCTGTGGACGTTCCAGGGCCGGGAGGACATCTACAAGATTTTTGACGAGGTGGCAGGCGCCCGCTTCACGGTGTCGCATAGCCGCATCGGGGGCATTGCCTCTGACCTCACCCCCTCGTCGTTGGCCATGATCAAGGACTTTGTGGCCCGCTATCCGAAGGTGATCAAGGATTGGCAGAACCTGCTCAACCGCAACCGGATCTGGATCGACCGGAATAAGGGCGTCGGCACCATCACTGCCGAGGAGGCCAAGGAGCTCGGGCTCACAGGTGCCAACCTGCGCGGCAGTGGCGTACCCTACGATGTGCGCCGCTTCGAGCCGTACCTCAAGTACGACGACGTCGACTTCAACATCCCGATCCGCACCGAAGGCGACTGCCTGGCGCGCTACTTTGTGCGTATGGAGGAGATGTTGGAAAGCCTCAAGATTATCGAGCAGTGCCTCGAACGCCTGCCGGAAGGCAAGATTCGCGCAGACGACGCGAAGTCGGCCTATCCGTCCAAGGAGGAAGTCTATTACTCCATGGAGGGCATGATTCACGACTTCATGTACACCGATACCGGCGTGGCTCCGCCGAAGGGCGCGCGGGCTTACCACGCCATCGAAGCGCCGAAAGGCGAGCTGGGCTTCTACCTCGAATCCGACGGCACCGGGCGCCCCAGCCGCGTTCGCATCAACGCGCCATCGTTTAGCAACCTGCAGGCGCTCGAATACATGATGGAAGGCGAGGCGGTGGCCGACGTGGTCGTGCTCATCGGCTCCATCGATCCTGTCATGGGCGAAGCCGATAAGTAGCGAACACACAGCCCACACACAGCCCGCGCCCCTCTCTCGACTTTTCAACACCACCCCGCATCATGTCCGAGTTTGACATCAAAAAACCAGTAGTGGCCCTGCCGGATATGGATCCGGAGCCGCAGATTCCAGAAGAGGATCTCTTCTTTACGGAAGAAGAGCTGGAGCGGATTGAGGGCTTTACGGAGAAGTACCCGACGAACCGCTCGGCGGTGATGCCGGCCCTGTGGCTGGCACAGGAGAAGTTTGGCTTCCTGCCCCCTGAGGTGATGAAGCTGGTGGCCGAGGCGCTGGACATGCCGTACGCGCAGGTCTACGGCGCCGCCACCTTCTACACACAGTACTACAAGCAGCAGATGGGCACGTACGTGCTCGATGTCTGCTGCTCCTTCTCATGCCAGGCTTGCGGCTCGTACGACGTGCTGGAGTACCTCGAGGAGAAGCTGGGCATCCATGCGGGCGAGACCACCGACGACGGGCGCTTCACCATTCAAGAAGTAGAGTGCCTTGGCTCCTGTGGCACCGCGCCCATGCTACAGGTAACCAACGGACCGTACGTCCACAACCTGACGAAGGAGAAGCTGGACCAACTCATCGACGACCTGCGCAGCGACAAGATGCCGCCGTTTACGTCGGTGACGTTGCCACAGGACGAAGACGAGATGGGCGGGAACCGCCGCTCGGACGCCGAGCACACGGAAACCTACCGCACCCCACCGGCGCCGGAGCGCTGGATCTGACGCGACACGCCCCCCTCGCCTCCACCACATTCCCACGAAGGCCGACCGCCTCATGGAAGCAACCAACGGAAAGACCAAAGCTGGCGACTGGCAGAACTTTGAGCGTATTCTGCTGCCTCCCATTCGCGACCTGCACAAGCTGGACGTCTACGAAGCCGAATACGACGGCTACCAGGCCATCCAACAGGTGGTGAAGGAATGGGAGCCGGGCGAAGTCGTTAATGAAGTGAAACAGGCCAACGTCCGCGGACGCGGCGGGGCGGCGTTTAACGCCGGCCTCAAGTGGAGCTTCATGCCCCCCAAGGGCGACCGCCCCCGCTACCTCGCCTGCAACGCCGACGAGAGCGAGCCCGGCACCTACAAGGACCGGCAGCTCATGGAGTACAACCCGCACCTCATGTTTGAGGGCATCCTCATCGCCAACTACGCGATGCAGATGGATGCCTGCTACGTGTATGTCCGCGGCGAGTATGCTGACTGGATCACCCACATGGAACGGGAGCTGGAGAAGCTCTACGCTAAAGGCTATGTGGGGGAGAACATCTTTGGCAGTGACTTCTCCACCGACATCATCCTGCACAAGGGCGCTGGCGCGTACATCTGCGGCGAGGAAACCAGCCTCATGAACAGCCTGGAGGGCAAGCGCGGCTATCCCCGCATCAAGCCGCCCTTCCCCGCGCAGAAAGGCCTGTGGGGCAATCCCACGACCATCAACAACGTAGAGACGCTCTCCCACGTCACGCTCGTGATGCGCCACGGGGCTGACTGGTTTGGCAGCATCGGCGCACCCACGCACCCGGGGTCTACTATCTACGGCATTTCCGGCCACGTCAACCGCCCCGGCACGTACGAGTACCCCACGGGCATGCTGATCACTGACCTCATCGAGAAGGTCACGGGTGGCATGCGCGACGGCAAGAAGCTGAAGGCCGTGGTCCCCGGCGGTAGCTCTGTCCCGC
>CAYFRR010000132.1:6477-7690 GCA_964345505.1 uncultured Rhodothermales bacterium | reverse complement strand
ACCTACTCCGCGTCCGCAGCCTTCGCCCGCATAGCCTCCGCCTTCGCCTCCATCTCGTCTGCCCGGTCGGGGTCCATCGCCGCCAGCTTCTCATAAATCCGCGCGGCCTCGCCATATTGCTCCTGCGAGCTGTAGATGCGTGCCAGGGTTTCCGACACCATATCGTCGATGTCGTCGTCGAGGTCTGGCTCGGGGATGTCATCGAGGTCGGGCCGCGGCACGATGCGCGCCGTCTCCAGGTCTTCGATGAGGCGGTCCAGGTCCTCGCCTTCGGCTTCCAGGGCTTCGGCGGCAGCGGCAGAGGCCGGGGCTTCGGCGCGTGGGGACGGCGCAGCAGGACCGGTCGCGGCACCAGCAGATGACGCCGATGGCGACGCATCATCCTGACGATCGGCCGTTCGGGGTGTCGAGGGCGCGGTGGACGGGAGGGCGGGCTGCCGCCGCAGCACCCGGCGCACGCCGGCACGGATCGTGGGGCTTCCGGGCAGCAGAAACGCGGCGTGCTCCCACGTGCGCAGGGCGTCCTCGCCGCGGTCGGCTGCCTCGTACATGCGCGCCAGAAGCACATGCGCTGTTACGTATTGTGGCATCTGCGTCGTTACCCGCTCCAGGAGGGGCACCGCTTCGGTGGTGTCGCCCGCCCGCATGTACTGGACGGCCTGTTTGATTTCAGAAATCGCCATGGGGTGGGACGGATCGAAGGGTGGATGGCGTGGGAGCAGATAACATAGGTACGGCAGGGCCTTCCGTCAACTCTTCACCGTGGCTCGTGCGCCGGAGGCCGCGGGCAGGCGTGCCTGCCGAAAGCTGTAGCTGGCAAAGAAGGCAAAGCTCACGGTAAACAGCGTCTGAAAGGGCACAGCTGACCAGATGCCATTGGCCACGAGCAGCACAAGCCCGCCGGCACAGTAGAGGCAGAGCGCCGCCTCCCACCAGGCCACCTGGTCAACCCGCGTATTGGCATACCGGCTTTTCCACCAGGCCCCGCTGGTGCCCGCACTAAAGATTTCGGTGCTAAACTTGGGCGTGCGTACAAACGCACTTTTCTGGCCCAACAGGCCCTGCAGCACGGCCCAGCCATTGTTCACCGAGAGCCCAATCATCCCGGCCGCAAATATCGGAAACAGCCGTAGGCGCCGTACCCAATCGGTCTGCAGATTCCGCTGCGCCTGCACCTGCGCCAGGAAGAACCCGACGAAGCCCAGGATGCCAA
>CAYFRR010000132.1:0-6377 GCA_964345505.1 uncultured Rhodothermales bacterium | reverse complement strand
GAGGCCAGCAACAGGGGGGCGTGCAACACGGCGGTGACTAAGATGCACGGAAAGACAAACGGCGCCAGCAGGTGGATGCTGCCCTGCAGCTTCACGCCGAGCGTCTCCGCTGAGCGCCAGAGCCGGCGCAGCAGCTTACGGGCCACCTCTACCCCACCCTTCGTCCACCGGTGCTGCTGCGTACGCAGGCCGTTGACGTTGGCGGGCAGCTCCGCCGGCACGGCCACGTCCATGGCCATCCGCAGGCGCCACCCGTTCAGTTGCGCACGGTAGCTGAGGTCCAGGTCTTCGGTGAGCGTATCGGCCTGCCAGCCCCCGGCGTCGTCGATGCAGGCGCGCCGCCAGACGCCCGCAGTGCCGTTGAAGTTCATGAAGCAGCCCGCCCGGTTGCGGCCCGTCTGCTCGATGCAGAAGTGCGCATCCAACGCCAGCGCCTGCACCTGCGTCAGCCACGACTCCGTTCGGTTGAGGTGTCCCCACCGGGCCTGCACGAGCCCAATATCGGGGGCGTCGAACCGTGGGAGCATGCGTTTGAGGAAGTCGGGCGGCGGTACGAAGTCAGCATCGAAGATCGCCACAAAGTCGCCCGCGGCGCGCTCCAGCCCATAGGCTAAGGCCCCCGCCTTGTAGCCACGACGCGTGGGCCGGCGCATGCAGCTGATGTTGACGCCCCGCTGCCGCCAGTAGGCAGCGCGCTGCTCGGCAAGCTCCCGCGTCTCGTCGGTGGAGTCGTCCAGCACCTGGATTTCCAGTTGGGCCTGCGGGTAATCGAGCCGTGCACAGGCGTCGATGAGGCGTTCGATGACGTGGGCTTCGTTGTAGACCGGCAGCTGCACGGTTACCGACGGCCAGCCTTCCGCAGGCGCGCTCGGCGCGTCGTCAGGAGCTCCTGTGGGCCGGGCCGGGCCGAGGGACAGCCACAGCAGGTTGAGCCCATAGACCAGGAGAACGGCCATGGCCAGCGCGTAGATAACGGCAATCATGCAACCGGGGGATCATTCGAGAAGAGCGGTGGAGGCGTGACCGTACGTGTTTTCGATGCCGCGTATGTTACTTCGCATCATGGGGCCGCATCGTGGTACCGTTCGTCTGTCTACCAGTTGGAGGTAGCAGCTGTAAAGATATCCTGGGCGATGATATCCAGGGCTGCCCGTGCGGCTTCTTCCTCCCCTGCGGGTCCGAGCTCAATGGGATCGTATTCCTCAGAGCCGCTAAACGAGCGGTCCAGCAGCTCTTCGTCGTTCACCTGGTCCACGTACCGCACAGCAACGGAGAGCGATACCCGGTTGCGCGCAGCCCGGTCGCCGCCCACGGCCGTCGGGGTGTTGCTGTACTGTTCAATGCGCAGCTCGAGCAGCGCGTCGGCATCGGCTTCTGACGAGGTCAGCTGCAGGCGCGTCTGGTTGACGAACTGCGTGATCACCTGCTGCGTGAGGGTCTCGTCGAGCGTGGGCAAGGGGCCGTTCGTGCGGTCGCTGGCCAGCGGCACCGCGATGGTGTTGATATCCCCGGGGATGGTAGCGCCAGTAAAGCTGTAAAAAGCGCAGCCACCCAGCAGCACGCTGCTGACCAGGAGGAAGGCCAGCGCGCGGCCCCAGCGGTTGAGAGGGAGGATATCCATGCGCGGGAAAGGAAAGGACGCCGTGCAGCGGCTCGTGGCGGAAGGTGCGCTCACAGGTCCTCTTCGTCAATGCTTTTGAGCTTGCGGTAGAGCGTGCGTTCGCTGATGCCCAACGCCTTCGAGGTCTGGCGACGATTGCCTTCGAACTGGCGAAGGGCCTGTTTGATGAGCTCTTGCTCCGCCTCCTCCAGCGTGGGGAGGTCTTCCGGGTCGCCCGCCGCTTCGGCTGATTCCGCATCGGCTGATGGCTCTGCGCCGCTGGCGATGGCATCGCCGCCCTGCGAGGGCGCGAGCGAGCGGCTGGACGCACGCCCCGCCGTGGGCGCTGGCGGCGGGCTGCCGTTGACGCCGTTCTCCTCCTGTTCGATCTCATAGGCCGCATCTTCGAAGTATTCATCGTCTTGGTCTGGCCCGGACGCCGACGAGTCAATAATCACGTAGTCGCCCTGCTCGCTGGAGAAGTCGTGCTGCTCGGCGAGCTTGCGCGGAATGGCGACGCTGCCACTGGAGGACCGCAGCTTCTGCATCTCTTCTTTGAGCTCCCGCATCTCGACACGGATCTCCCAGAGGGCCCGGTAGATCATCTCGCGCTCGCGGAACTCACTGGCGCCATCCTGGCCCTGCTGCTTCTGCCCGGCCCGGCGCACCGGCATCAGACTCTTCTCTCGGCTCATCTCCGGCCCTTTGAGCTGCGGCCGCAGGTCGTCGGCCGCGAGGGTATCGCCCCGCATCAGCACCACCGCCTGTTCGGCCACGTTGCGGAGCTCCCGCACGTTGCCCGGCCAGTGGTAGCGCTGCAGCAGCTCGCGGGCATCATCCGTCAGCGTTTTGCGCGCGCTGTTGTACTTCTGCGCAAACTGGTGCATGTAGGTATCAAAGATCGGCAGGATGTCCTCTGTGCGCTCCCGCAGCGGCGGGATGCGAATGATGACGGTGCTGAGGCGGTAGTAGAGGTCCTCCCGAAACTCGCCGCGCTCCACTTCCTTGGCCAGGTCCTTGTTGGTGGCGGCAATCACGCGCACATCCGTGGAGCGCTGCTGGCTGGAGCCAACGCGGCTAAACTGGCCCGACTCCAGCACGCGCAGGAGCCGCACCTGGGCCTGCTGCGGCATCTCGCCGATTTCGTCCAAAAAGATGGTCCCGCCGTCGGCGTCTTCAAAGTAGCCGCTGCGTTTCTCCACCGCGCCGGTGTAGGCGCCCTTCTCGGCCCCAAACAGCTCCGACTCAATGAGGCCCTCGGGGATGGCGCCGCAGTTGACGATGATGCGGGGGCCGTGGCGCCGGCTGCTGAGCTCGTGCAGGATTTCCGCGATGAGCTCCTTCCCTACGCCGCTCTCACCCTGAATCAGCACGCTGATGTCAGTCTTGGCCACCATCCGCGCCCGGTCGATGACCTTGCGGATGGCATCGGACGAGCCGACGATGCCGTAGCGTTCTTGAATGGCTTGGCGATCCATGCGATACCGGCTGAGTCAACGAGAAAGCGTAGAGTTATGACACAACGGCAGGCCTCTCTTAGATCCGCCGAGCGCCCCGCCACTCGTTGAAGACTCTGCAATGTTGCCGCCGCACCGGGCCGATAGACGCTACAGCGTCGCCGCTGGCTGGGCCGGGGTAAGGATGCGCCGGTCGGCCGTGAACTGCCCCTCGAAGCGCTGCAGGCCCTCCTGGCGCATGGCCTCGGCCGGACCCTCGACGTAGGCCTGCAGGGCCGCCCGGTCGGCCAGCTCGTAGTGGATGCACCAGTGCACCCGGTCGTCGCCCGCGTCCTCCACGGTGTACCACTCCGCCGCCTCGAATCCGTCGATGGCGAGCATCTCGTCGATGTGGGTGCGCAGCCAGTCGGCATAGGCGGAGGCCGCGGCGGCGTCAACGTGCAGGTTGACTTCGTAGATCGTCATGGCGCGGCCGCGTGTGATGGGACAGGCGCTGGTTGGCGGTGAGCTTTCGTTAGCGACGCATGGTCGGGAGCTTGCGCGGCGCTACACGTCCGCCGAGGCCAAGGCGGCCGGCGAGGCGCGGCGCGGCGGGCGCGGTTGGCTCAGCAGGTCATGCGCTTCGGCATAGGCCAGGGCTGCCCCGACAAAATCGGCAAAGAGCGGGTGCGGGTGGCCCACTGTGCTGCGGTATTCCGGGTGAAACTGCACCCCGACGAACCAGCGGTGCGTGGGCAGCTCGGCGATTTCCACGAGGTCGCGTTCCAGGTTTACCCCAGTGAACCGCATGCCATGCTCGTGCAGCTTGTACCGGAGCACGTTGTTCACCTCATAACGGTGGCGATGGCGCTCCTGCACCTCGTCGGTGCCATAGACCTCACGGGCCCGTGAGCCTTCCACCAGATGGCAGTCGTACGCGCCGAGGCGCATGGTGCCGCCCTTATCCGTAATCTTCTTCTGCTCCTCCATGATGGCAATCACCGGATGGGCCGAGTCCTCGTCGAACTCCGTGGAGTTGGCCTCCGGCCAGCCACACACGTTGCGCGCAAATTCGATGATGGCGCACTGCATGCCCAGGCAAATCCCAAAGAACGGCACGTCCTGCGTGCGGGCATACCGGATGGCCTCCAGCTTGCCATCCACCCCGCGCTCGCCAAAGCCCGGCGCCACGATGACAGCCGCCACGCCGTCCAGCAACTCGCCCACGTTATCGCGATCCACATCATCCGACAGCACAAACCGGATGCGCACCTGCACGCTGTGGGCGACGCCAGCGAAGATGAGGCTTTCGCAGATGGACTTGTACGCGTCCTGATGCTCCACGTACTTGCCCACGAGCGCGATAGTGACCGTCGACTCCGGATTCTTCAGCTGCTTGAGGAAATCGATCCAGTCATCCATCGGGCGCGTCTCGGCGAGGTAGTCGGAGTGAAAGTCCTCGTCGATGCACAGGTGCTCGCGCGTGATGGCGTCCAGCCCTTCTTCTTGCAGCAGCAGGGGCACCTCGTAGATGGTTTCGGCATCGAGGGACTGGGTGACGGCACGGGGCTCCACGTTGCAAAAGAGGGCGATCTTGCGGCGCAGCTCATCGTCCAGCGGCCGCTCGGAGCGGCACACGAGGATGTCGGGCTGCAGGCCGTGCGAGAGAAGCGTCTTGACGGAGTGCTGCGTGGGTTTCGTCTTCAGCTCGCCGGCCGCCGCAAGGTAGGGCACCAGCGTCAGGTGCACATTAAGCGCGTTGCGCGCGCCCAGCTCGTAGCGGAGCTGCCGGATGGCTTCGAGGTAGGGCTGGCTCTCGATGTCGCCCACGGTGCCGCCCACCTCGGTGATCACCACGTCGTAGTCGCCCGTCTCGCCGAGGCGCTGGATGCGGTCCTTAATCTCGTCGATGATGTGGGGCACCACCTGCACCGTCTTCCCGAGGAAGGCGCCGGCGCGCTCTTTGGTGATGACTTCGAGGTAGACCCGCCCGGTGGTGACGTTATTGGCCTGGCTGGTGGGCCGGCCGAGGAAGCGCTCGTAGTGGCCCAGGTCGAGGTCCGTCTCCGCCCCGTCGTTGGTGACGTACACCTCCCCGTGCTCGTACGGGTTCATAGTGCCCGGGTCCACGTTGATGTAGGGATCGAACTTCTGGATAGTTACGCGGAGGCCCTGGGCTTCGAGCAGGCGTCCCAGCGAGGCACACACGATGCCTTTTCCCAGCGAGGAGGTGACGCCTCCGGTGACGAAAATGTATTTGGTAGGCACGGCAGCAGCGGCAGGCAAAGAAGAGAAGAGCACGGAGCGGCGCCGGCAGCTGGGGAACCCTCCCACGGGTTCATCCACGCCCCGGGCCAGTACAAGGTACGGCGGGACGGGGCGGAGTTGCAACGCCGCTGCGTGGAAAGCCTGTGGAGGCTACCGCCAGCGCAAACGGGCGGTTGTGTAGACAGGCAGTTGTGTAGACAGGCGGTCGTGCGGCCGGTGCGTGCAGCCGCGCTACGGGGCCGGCGGCGTCGCCTGGTAAGCCGGCCCGACCACCACGGATAGCGCCTGCGGCACGGCTTCGAAGGTGACCGGCTCGTTGGTCAGCAGCTCACCGTCCACGTTGAACCACATGCCAGGGGAGGCCTCCACCCGCACCGACCGGACGCGGCGGTGCGTCACCAGCGGGTGGTCCAGGTAGGTGCCGGCCACCAGTTGCGCCGCCACCTGCGACAGCTCCACGATCGTCCCGGCATGGACGGTGACCACGTCCAGGAGGCCATCCTCCGGGTTGGCAACCGGCGCGACAGGTTTTCCGCCGCCCGCCATGCGCCCATTGGCCACTACGATGTTGAACGCATCGACCACGGCGAGCGCCTCATCGTCGAAGGCCATGCGGGTGTCATAGGCCTCGATGTCGGGCAGCGCGCTCACCGCGCCAAACAGAAACGCCAGCGGCCCCCAGCGCCGCTTCATCTCAGGCGTGAGCTCCTCATCTACCTGCCCGCTGAAGCCGCCCGCGGCCGCGTTGATCGCGTAGCGTGTGATGCCATCGGTGGGCTGTACGCGGATGAGGTCGAGCGCACGCGCCTCCCCTTCCGCCACAAGCGCCAGCGCCTCCAGCGGGTCTGTGGGGAGGGCCAGGGTGCGCGCCAGGTCGTTGCCCGTGCCGAGCGGGACGACGGCCAGCGTGGGCGGCGCATCGCCCGTCATCAGCCCGTTCACCACCTCGTGGATAGTGCCATCGCCCCCCAACGCGATGACGCGGTCGTAGTCCGCCGCCGCGGCCTCGGCTGCGCGATCGGTCGCATCGCCGGGTCCTTCCGTTGTCCACTGATCGATCGCGAGCTCCTCCA
>CAYFRR010000131.1:5418-7704 GCA_964345505.1 uncultured Rhodothermales bacterium | reverse complement strand
ATCGACCCGCTGGCCGTGCTGGGGTCGATGCGGCAGAACGTGCAGTCCGGGCGGGTGGTGCGCGGGGCATCCACGCTGACGATGCAGGTGGCCCGCACGCTGCGCGGCCGCTCGGACCGGAGCCTATGGGACAAGCTCGCGGAGGCGCACCTGGCGCTGCGGCTGGAGCTGCGCTGGTCGAAAGACCGCATCCTGACCGCGTGGCTCAACCGCGTCTCCTTCGGCAACCGCGCGCACGGCATCGAGGCGGCGGCGCAGCTGTACTTTGGCACCTCCGCGCGCGACCTCACCCCGCAGCAGAGCACCTTTCTGGTGGGCCTCCCGCAGAGCCCGAGCCGCTTCAACCCGTACCGTCACCCGGCTCGTGCCGAGGCGCGGCAGCGGGCCGTCCTGAGCGCGCTCGTCGCGGCTGGCGACCTCACCCCGGCGGATAGTGCGCACTGGGCGCGCCTGCCGCTATCTCTTCGCTCCCGCAGCCAGGCGTTTCAGGCGCCGCATTTTACGACGGCGCTGCTGCAGTCTGCTGAAGGCCAACAGGCCCGCGAGTGGCGCACGACGCTGGACGCCTCCCTGCAGCGCGAGATCGAGCGGCGGGTGACGACGCGCCTGCAGCCGCTCCGCGCGCAGCGGGTGACGAACGCCGCGGTGGTGGTGCTGGAGAATGCCACCGGCGCGATCCGGGCGTATGTGGGATCGGAGGACTTCTGGAATCCCGACATCGCCGGGCAGAACGACGGCGTGCGGATGCTGCGCCAGCCGGGCAGCGCGCTCAAGCCCTTCGTGTATGGCGCCGCCCTGCAGAGCGGACGCTACACGCCGGCCACCATCCTGCCGGATGTGCCGCTGGCGGTGCCCAGCGCTGGGGGCGCCTTCACCCCGACCAACTACGACCGCCAGTTCCATGGCCCCGTGTCGGTGCGGGAGGCGCTGGCCTCCAGCTACAACGTGCCGGCCGTTTACCTCGCCCGCGAGATGGGCGCGGCGGCGGTGCTGCGTACGCTGCAGGACGCAGGCTTTGCCTCGCTGGATCGGGCGCCTTCGTTCTACGGCGTAGGGCTCGTGCTGGGCAACGGCGAGGTGACGCTGCTTGAGTTGGCCGAGGCCTACGCCGGGCTCGCCCGGGGCGGGCAGCGGCCGACGGCGCATCCCTGGACCTGGCACCGCACCGCGACGGGCGACACCCTCCACCTGCCCCCCGCTGCGCCACAGCCGATAGGGCTCACGCCAGCCACCGTCGCCCAGCTCACCGACATCCTCTCGGATGATGACGCACGCTCGCCGGGGTTCGGCGGCGGCGAGATGCTGCGCGCGCCCTTCCCGCTGGCGGTCAAGACTGGCACCTCGCAGGATTACCGCGACAACTGGGCGGTGGGCTACACGCCCACGCACACCGTAGCCGTCTGGGTAGGCAACTTCGATGGGCAGGCGATGCAGGAGGTGAGCGGTGTAACCGGCGCGGGGCCCATATTCCATGACGTGGTGCGGCTCGTGGGCGGCGGCGCGGCGTTTCCCGAGGCCGGTGGCCTCACAACGGCGGCGGTATGCCCGGAGAGCGGGCAGCGGCCGGGGGCCTTCTGCCGCGCCCCCCGAGCGGAGGTATTTCAGCGGGGCACCGTACCCTCCGATACCTGCACCGTGCATCAACAGATTGCGGTGGACACGCGGAGCGGAGCGCGCGCAACGCCGTCCACCCCCGCCGCCTTCGTCGAAAACCGACGCTACGCCGTGCATCCACCTGAATTCCATAGCTGGATGCGGCGCGAAGGGCTGCGGCTGCCGCCGGCTCCTGCCGATGGTTCATTAGATGGCAAACCGGGCGCAGCCGGCGCACAAGCCGCTGCTCCAGCCGAGGACGTCCCGCTCGTCATCACCAACCCGGCGCCCGGCGCCCGCTACATCCTCGACCCGACGCTCCGCCCGGTCTACCAGCGCCTCCACTTTGAAGGCCACGCGCCGGAGGGGTGGACGGAGCTGGCGTGGGCCGTGAACGCCGAACCGATGGACGGCCCCTGGCGCCTCACGCCGGGGCGCCACGAGGTCACCCTCTCCGCCCGCGATCCGCACGGGCACCGCCACACGAGCGCGCCCCGCGTCATCCGCGTGCTTGCGCTTGAAGAGCCACCGCCCACCCGCTGACCCTTCCCCCAGCCGTTTCTTTTCTATGCGTGTGTTTGATTTCCAAAGCGGTGTTCATGGTAAGCGGTGTCTCAAGTCGACGGTTGGAGGGTCCCGCACCACCCCGTCCCCGCCTGTCATCCTGACGAACGAACGTGAGGAAGGATCTCC
>CAYFRR010000131.1:0-5318 GCA_964345505.1 uncultured Rhodothermales bacterium | reverse complement strand
CTGCCGCTCCTGCTCGCGCTCCTGCTCACGGCCTGCGGCACCGGCACGACCACCACCGAGGACGGCGTGGAGTCCGTGCCGCTGGCCGACCGGGCGGATGACGGGAGCAGCTATACACCGACGCTGGACGGTCCGCTGCGGCTGCTGAGCGTGAGCCCGCGCGGGGCGCGCCCCGCGTACCGGGCCCGCCCGGCCATCACCGCCACCTTCAGCCGGCCGATGGTGCCGCTCGGCGACGCGCCCCCGCCACCCGACTCCGTGCTGACCATCGCGCCGGAGATCGCGGGCGCGCTGCAGTGGGAGGGCACGCAGACGCTCGTCTTCCGCCCGGCAGAGGACCTGCCGCCGGCTACGGCGTTTTCGGTGACGCTCCACCCGTACCTGTCGTCCACCGACGGGGAGACGATGGCGGACGGCTACACGTGGAGCTTTGAGACCGTCCGCCCCCGCCTCGTGCGCACGGAGCCGTCGGATGGCGCGCAGTTTGCCCCGCTGGAAGGGGCGCTGCGGCTGGACTTCAACCTGCCGGTGGATGCGGCCGCGGCCGCGCCGTACCTGAGCGCAGGGCCGCTACCGCTGGAGGCGGCCACCAACGACGGCGACAGCACGCTCGTCCTGCCCTTCGCCGAGACGCTGCCGCAGGGCCAAACCTTCACCGTGACGCTGGCCGCAGGGCTGCCCACTACGGCCGGTCCGCTCGGCATGGCCGACACCACCACGGCGCGTTTCCGCACGTATCCGCCCCTGTACATGAAGCCGCTGGATCAGCCCGCGTGGCGGTATCCGGACGATGACGGGCGCTTCGCTCCGGATGAGGGCCTGCAGTTCACCTTCTCTACGCCCGTGCGCTTCGGCGCCCTGCGCGAGGCCCTCTCCATGGACCCCGAGATCCACTGGCCGCCCGGCATCGAGGCACGCGACAGCCACACCAGCACCACGCACACGCTCACCTTCCCGCTCCTCGCCGAGACCGAGCACACGCTCCGCATCGACGGGCTGACGGACACGTTTGGGCAGACGCTGTCGGATGTGGAGACGACCTTCACCACCGGCCCCATCCCGCCGTCGCTTTCCGTGCCCACCGGGGCGATGGTGGTGGAGGCCAGCGAGGTGCGGGCGCTGCCGCTCCGCTACGTCAACGTGCCGGAGGTGCGCATCGGCGCGGAGCGCTTCACCCGTGAGGACATTGTGCCGGCCCTCTACAGCTACGACAACCGCCACCGCGCAGACGACGCCCGGCCCCGGGTGGAGCCCCGGCGCGTCTGGGAGCTGGAGCCTGCGCCCAACAGCCGCGCCGTGCGGCATCTGCTGATGGACTCGCTGCTGACCGACGGCTATGGCGTCGTGGGCTGGCAGCTGGCCTACGCCCGGGCCGACGGCGAGGCGCGCACGCGGCACGGGCTGGCGCAGTACACCGACCTCGGCCTCACCGCCAAGTTTAGCCCGCACCAGAGCCTCGTGCTCGTCTCCACGCTGGGCGATGCCGCTCCTGTAGCGGGGGCCACCGTGGAGGTGCGCGACGCGGACAACACTGTGCTGTGGGAAGGCACCACGGGCGCTGACGGCACCGCGCCGGTGCCGGGCTGGACGGAGCTGGTGGACACGGACGACGACAGCCGCCCCACGCTCATCGTCATCGCCACGCACGAGGGCGACCTGGCCTTTACCAGCAGCCTGTACGACCGCGGCATCAGCCTCTGGCGCTTCGGCATCCGCACGAACTACCGGCCGGAGCCGATCACCCGCACCGGCACGCTCTTCACCGACCGCGGCCTCTACCGCGGCGGCGAGACCGTCCACATCAAAGGCATCCTGCGCAGCCGCACCGACCTTGACTGGGAGGTCATGGACGATGCGCTCCGCTTCGTCGTGCACGACCCACGCGGTGAGGTGGTGCTCGACGAACGCCTGCAAGCCTCCGCCATGGGCAGCTTCGACACCGTGTGGCGGGCGCCGCGCGCCGCCGCGCAAGGCACCTACCAGATGCGCGTGGGGCTGGCCACCGACACCACGCTCACGGCCGACCGCAGTTGGAACCGGGAGGGCATCACCACGGGCTCCTTCCGTGTGGACGCCTTCCGCCGGGCCGCCTTTACCGTGGAGGCGACCACCGCCGCGCCGTCGTACGTGGCAGGCGATTTCTTCGAGGGGAGCGTCGCGGCGCGGTATCTCTTCGGGGCGGGGCTACCCGGGGCCGACGCCTACCTGCGCCTGCGGCAGATGCCGGGCAGCTACCGGCCGCCGGACTATGACGACTACGCCTTCGCCACCACAAGCGGGCGCGTGTTCAACACCCTGGTGACGGCCGATACGACGCTTGACGCCGACAGCCGCGTAAGCCTCCGCGAACCCATCCCCGGCAACCCGCACGGACGCGTGACCCGGCTGCAGTGGGTCGGGCGCGTGACGGACCGCGCGCAGCAGGAAATCGCCGGGAATACGAGCGTCACCGTCCACCCCGGCACCTTCTACATCGGCGTGAAGCCCTCCACCGCGTACCTCGACATGCGCGAGACCGACGAGCTCACGGCCGACCTGATCGCGGTGGACCCCGACGGCCGGCCGCTGGCGGATGAGTCCATGCACGTGGCCCTCGTGCGGCGCGAGTGGCACAGCGTGCGCGAGGTGGGCGCCGATGGCCGCATGCGCTGGCGCAGCGAAGAAACGGAGACGCTCATCGACTCCATGACCGTCACCTCCGCCGCCGATGCCGCCCGCCGCGTGCGCTTCACGGTGCCGCAGGGCGGGCTCTATGAGGTGCGGGCCGAAGGGGAGGACCTGCGCGGCAACGCCATCAAAACCGACACCCGCGTGTACGCCGCCGGCTCGGGCTACGTGGCCTGGCAGCGGCAGGAAGACAACCGGATCGAGCTGGTGCCCGATCAGGACACATATGCGCCCGGTACAACCGCCCGCCTGATGGTGCCCTCACCGTTTGAAGAAGCCACCGCGCTCATCACGGTGGAGCGCGATGGCATCCTCCAGAGCCGCGTCGAGACGCTGACCGGCTCGTCCCCGCAGATCGACATCCCCATTGAAGAGGACTACCTGCCCAACGTGTTTGTGAGCGTGATCCTGCTGAACGGCCGCACCGCGCCGCCGCAGGAGACCTCCGACCCCGGCGCGCCCGCTTTCCGCATCGGGTACGAAGAGCTCACCGTGGATGCCGGCGAACGCCGCCTGACGGTGGAGGTGGAGCCCTCGGCGGATACGTACGGTCCGGGCGAGGAGGTGACGGTCAACTTGCGGCTGCGCGACCACAACGGCCGCGGCGTGCCCGGCGAGATCACCTTCAGCGCGGCCGATGCCGGCGTGCTGAACCTCATCGGGTATCGCCTGCCGGATCCGTTCGACGACTTCTACGGGCCGCGCCCGCTGTCCGTCACTACCACCGAAACCCGCCAGACGCTGGTGAAGCAACAGTCCGAAGATCTGGTTGTGAAGACGAGCGTCTCCGCTGGTGGCGGTGGGGGCGAGGACGAGATGCGCACCGACTTCTCGCCGCTGGCGCACTGGGATGCCACGGTGGAAACCGACCGCCAGGGCCGCGCGCAGCTGACCTTCGACCTCCCGGAGCAGCTCACCACCATGCGCCTGATGGCCGCCGCCCACACGGCGAACCACCGGTTTGGGCGGGCGAGCACCGACATCACCGTGACCAAGCCGCTCGTCCTGCAGGCCGCGCTGCCGCGGTTTGCGCACCTTGACGACATGTTTGAGGCGCAAGTGCTCGTCACCAACCGCACCGACGCCGAAGGCACCGCCACCGTCCGCATCGAAGCCGACAGCCTGACGCTTCTGAGTGACGATCCGCAGGAGGTCACCGTAGCGCCCGGCGCCACGCAGTCGGTCACGTTCCCCGTCCGCGCCGATGTGGCCGCCGACACCGCGCAGGTGCGCTTTCGCGCCACGCTGCAGACGGCCGATGGCGAGGAGCAGGACGCGCTGCAGACCGACCTCCCCCTGAAGCGCAGCACCACCACCGACGTGCAGGCCACCTTTGCCTCTACCACAGGCACCGCCGCCGAGCAGGTGCAGGTGCCGGAGGGGCGCCTCGCCGGGCGCGGCGGGCTGGACGTCCGGCTGGCCTCCACCGCCCTCACCGGGCTCGATGGCGCGCTGGAGCACCTCTTCACCTACCCGTACGGCTGTATCGAGCAGGAGACCTCGCGCGTCCGCCCCCTCCTCATCGCCGGCGACCTCGTGGAGAGCTTCGGCCTCTCGCTGCCCTTCGACGGCGCGGACGAGGCGGTGGCCGCGTGGAAGGCCGAGCTGCGCAGCTTCTGGACGGGCAACGGCTTTGCGATGTGGCCGGGAAGCTCGCGCGCGCAGCCGTACCTCACGGGCTACGTGGTGCTGGCCCTTGCCGAGGCGGAGGACGCCGGCCTACCGCTGCCGGAGCCGCTGACGACCAACGCGCTCGATGCGCTGGAGGACTGGGTGCGCAACCCGAGCGAGCGGCCGGACTACTACAGCGAGGCCGTCTGGGCCGATACCCGCGCGCTGATGCTCTACGCCCTGGCGCGCCACGGCCGCGTGGTGGCCTCGGAGCTGTCGGTGATGGCCAATGACCCGCCAGCCTCGCCCGATGGCCTCAGCTACCTCCTCCGCGCGCTGCACGCCGCCGACATCGATGCCCTCGCCGATCAGCGGGAGGCTATTGCCGACCGGCTGCGCGCGCGGATCCGGGTGGAGGCCACGCAGGCGTACCTCACCGCGCCGGCGGACGAGGCGTTCGGGTGGATCTTTGCCAGCGATGCCCGCGCCACGGCGTTCGGCCTCTCCGCGCTGCTGGTGCACGACGCCTCGGCCGGCTTCCAGCAGCTGGCCCAGCGCATGGTGCAGTACCTGATGGACGAGCGGCAGCAGGGCCACTGGACCTCCACGCAGGACAACGCCGCCGTGCTGGAGGCCTTCCGCCGCTACGTGGACGCCTATGAAGCCGACGCGCCCGACTTCGCTGCCGAGGTGACGCTTGCCGGCCGCACGCTGCTGGAGACGTCGTTCCGGGAGCGCACCGTCCGCTCCGAGCAAACCACCGTGAGCGACGCCAACCTGCCCGCTGACGTGCTCGACCTGCGTATGTCCAAGGACGACGGCCCCGGCCGCCTCTACTACACTGCCCGCCTCCGCACGGAAACCGATGCCCCGGTGGAGGCCCGCGATCAGGGCCTGCGCATCGAGCGCACGGTGGAGCAGCTCGACGCCGACGGTGAGGTCATCGCCACCGTCACCCCCGACGATGCCCTGCCGCTGGGCGCCCTCGTGCGCGTCACCCTCCGCATCCAGAGCCCCACCGACCGGCACTACGTGGTGGT
>CAYFRR010000130.1:0-7705 GCA_964345505.1 uncultured Rhodothermales bacterium | reverse complement strand
ATAGGGCCGAGGATCGTTGGAAAGAAGTAGCGCATGAAGGGCGTGGTTTCTACCCCCCATTGCTCCACTGACATAAGGAATCCCCAGGCCTCCGGATAGTTGCCTGAAACCGCATGCATGATGCCAAGGGCAAACGGATCAGCGCGTTCCTCGATCTCCGAACGAAGCTTCCTCCCTTCACCAACAGATCCCGACGCTACGTGAGCGGCGTACAGGGCTGCCATCAGAGCGGGGCTTAGGGCACCCGATTGCGGGACCGCAGAGGATTCGGCTTGTTGGAGCGCAAAGCACGCCTGCTCGTACCGCTCAAGATGATACAGGCTCAACCCTTCGATAAGGTGTGCAACTGCCAACTCCGGCTGCAAGTGCCGGGCCTGTATCGACGCTTGTAAAGCATTCGATACCTGTCCATCGGCCAAGTAGATCTCTCCCAGATACGCATAATTATACGGTGCAATCGGATCCAGTGCCACTGCACGCTCTGCGGGCCATATAGCTGTGCTACTGTCCCCCAGGATCATAGATATCCAGCCCAGCCAGATAAGAGCTTCCGCATAACTGGGCTGGAGCTCGACGGCCCGTTCAAGCGACCGTACGGCGGCTGGTCCATCGTATCGAAGCGCGAGTCGAATACCCAGCGAACAGTGAGCTTCCGGAAGCAACGGATCTAATGCTACCGCCCGTCGAGCTACCTCCATTGTGTCCGGTGTCTTCCCGGTTATGCGGTAGCCATAATATTTGGAGAGCGCCAGCACTTCGGCCAGCCCCGCCCATGCCGGGGCGTAATCGGGCGCTTTTTCTTTAGCCTCACGAAATAATTCAAACGCGCGCTGAACAGACCGTTCCGTGCGCCGGGCCATGTGCGTGCGCCCATGCGTGCAGAGCATGTGTGCCTCCGTGTTATCGGGAGGCTGCTCCGCTACCTTTTCTCTCTCCTGCGGGCTAAGCGTATCCCGCAAACTGCCGGCAATCCTTGTGGCCAAGTCCGTCTGAATGTCAAAAACCGTTTCGGGTGTGAGCGCACGATCATACGTTTCGGCCCATCGCATACGTTCATTTCGAGCATCCAGAAGCTGAACACGCAACCGAAGCCTCCCGGAGATTTCCTGTATCGCGCCTTTCACGATGGTTCCGACATTCAACTCCCGGGCGATCGTCCGCATGGACCGCGGCACGTGTTCATATTGCTGCACCGTTCCGGACGAGATGACGGTCAAGCCGGAGATGCGGGCGAGCTTGCTCAACAGGTCGTGATGAAAACCGGCGGCAAACGAAGCTGAGCTGTTCGTGTCACCAAGGTGCGTAAACGGAATGACGGCAACCGCCTGGGGGTTTAGCCGAGGGGTCGAGGTTTCTACCGGAGCGGAAGGGGCGATCCCCCGGTCGCGTTTCAGGCTGTGTACCACCGACGCCCAACGAGCGTCTGCCCGTACAGGCCCGAGTACGTCCGGGTAGTAGTGAAACGCTGCCAGGGTGGGCCAGTCGTCCCAATACGTGATCTCCGCGAACGCCGCGAAGGCGCGATCCATGTCACCGAGTGCTGCATGCACCAAACCGGCTGCAAAGTGTGCGCCCTCCGTTTCGCACTGGGAAAGGGTGTTCCGCGCTACTGCAGCTCGCCCCGCGCCGGCATGCGCAAGCGCAACCGTGGCCTGCGCCCCGTGCCCGGACCACGGCGCGTCCAATCCATCGAGGGCCTCGATGCACTCCTCAAACCGCTGAAGATGATAGAGCGCGACGCCCTTATAGAACGTCGGCGTTGCCCACGCCGGCTCGAGTTCCTCTCCTCTCTTCGCTTCCGCAACCGCCCGACCCCAGTCGCCTGTCGTGATGGACGAAGCGCTCAGGTTGCTCACGGCTTCGGCGGATATCGGGTTGAGTGCGACTGCACGCGCTGCACTTTCGAGCGCCTTCTTCGCGTCACCCAGCAGGGCGTAATTCCAGCTGAGCCAGTTGTGCGCCTCCGCGTAACTGGGCTGAAGCTCCACGGCTCGCTGAAGCGCGACGATCGCTTTCGGCCCTTCATGCCGGTTGGCATGAATCAGCCCGAGCGACGCGTGTGCAGCGGCCAGTTCAGGGACGAGGGCCAGTGCTTTCTGGGCGGCTTCCATCGCGCGCGGTAACGTATGCTCACGCCGGGCATGCCCGTAATCATACAGCAGGGCAAGCGCGTCGGCGAGGCCGGCCCACGCCTGTGCATATTCCGGATCGTGCGCCGTGGCGCGCTCGAAGAAATCGACCGCCTTTCGCATGGCGCGCTCTGTACGCTGATCGAGCTTTCGGCGTCCTTCAGCATGCAATCGGTAGGCTGCGAGATCGCCCGTCGGAGCCTTCCCTATACGCTTCTTCTCTTGAGGGGAGAGATGGGCTTGAAGCTCGCGTACGATCTGGCAGGTTATTTCCTTCTGAATTTGGAACAGCTGATCTGCCGTGAGGCGCCGCTGGAAATTCTTCGCCCAGACGTTTTGATCGGTGCGCGCATCGATGAGACGCGCCTGCACGCGCACCCGATCGGCCATCACCTGCACTTCGCCCTCCATTATCCAGGCGGCATCTAACTCGCGTCCAATCTGGCGGATGGACCGGCCCGTCCCTTCATACGTGCACACAGACCTCCGGGAGATCACCCGCAGATCCGCTATGACTGAGAGCCGGGTCACAAGGTCGCCGTGGACGCCCTGCGTAAAGGTGCGTGCTTCCCCGCTACCGATCGTCTCGAAGGGAAGCACCGCTATGGCTTCGGGTAGCTGAGACGTCGGTGCTGCGACCCGTATGACCGGGTGCTCCCCCCTTCGCACCGCTTCCAAGTCACGAAGCACGTCGCCCGCCAGCTGATAGCGGTGGGCCGTGGCCTTCGCCAGCAGTTTCATGATGATCTGGTCCAGCACCAACGGCAGGTCGGGCCGGAGCTCGAAAGGTCTTCGGGGCTCCCTATGCACGATGGCATAGAGCAGTGCGGCGTCCTGATCGGCCATAAAAGGCTTTTCTCCGGTCACCATTTCGTAGAGCATCACCCCCAGGGCCCAGAGGTCGCTTCGGGCATCGACCGCTTCGTTGGTGGCCATTTCCGGGCTCATATAGGCCGCTGTTCCCATGCGCCGTCCTGGTCGTGTGATACTACCACCGGATGCGGCCTTTGCGAGCCCAAAGTCAACCAGCTTGAGGTCACCGCCCGGCAGTACAATCACGTTTCCGGGCTTCACGTCACGGTGTATGATCCCTGCATCGTGGGCACTTCCAAGGCCCTCGGCTATCTGAATCGCATGCACCAATGCCTCATCAAGGGTAAGCGGGCCACTGGAGACCTTTCCCTTTAGCGTTTCGCCCGAGTAGTAGGCCATAGCAATGAAGCGGAGGCCGTTGGCCGCCTCTCCGATCTCGTAAATCGTCGCAATCCTTGGATGGTCGAGAGTGGCGATGGATTGCGCCTCACGTGTGAACCGCTCGATGGCCTCTTCATCCGATGAAAGAACGGGGGAGAGAAATTTGAGCGCTACCGGTCGGTTGAGCTTCGTATCGGTCGATTTATACACCACCCCCATGCCCCCGGTACCAATGTGTTGCTCTATTCGATACCGACCAATCTGCCCCCCTTCCAGCTCCAGAGGGTCTACCGGTGGAGCACCAGATGAGCTATCGACAAAAATCTCGTCCAGCGCATGGCCGACCACCGCGTCCACGACGTCTTCGAAGAAGTCCGTGGCGTCATCAGTCATTCCCAGTAACGAGAGCACCTCCGCACGGACCTCTTCGTCCGGGCATTCCTGGTCCAAATACGCGACTTGGTCCTCAACCGGTACCGCTCTCAGCTTGTGCAGCCATTCTGCAACCGTATGCAGGTGGTTACCGCTCATGACGTTTGCCCCCCTTGTCCACATCATTCCCCATAAGTCGCTGCATTTCGCGATAGAGCCACGTCTTTGCCAGGGCCCAGTCACGACTCACCGTAGCCGGAGAAACGGCCAGAGCCTCAGCGGTCTCCCCGATCGTCATACCGACAAAGCACCGGCATTCTACTACCCGACTGGCTCGCCTGTGCACCTTCTCCAGCCGCTCGAGTGCCTCGTCAAGTACAAGGAGAACCTCGGCGCGCTGATCCGCAGCGGCCACGGCACGCCCAAGTGAACTACGCAGTTGTTCTAACGAAAGCTTAGGCGCCTCACCTCCTCGCTTCTCTGCGCGCTGACCTCGCGCGTGGTTGATTAAGATGTGGCGCATGGCCTTGGCCGCTACGCTGAAAAAATGGGACCGGCTGGACCAGTTCCGATGCCCCCCGTTAACCAGCTTCAGGTACGCTTCATTGACGAGGGCGGTGGTTTGAAATGACGGTTCACCGTTCCACCGCCGACGCTGTATACGGGCCTGCCGATGAAGCTGGGCGTAGACCTGCGCAAACAGCTCATCGCGAACCGCATCGTCCCCCTGCTGCAGATTTTCCAGCAGGCGTGTCACACGCTGGCACGTACCGGGGGAGCTTCCTGGCATGACTACTCGCAGGGACCAACGAAGATTGGTCAGGTGCGCCGATTGTTAAGTTACCGTGAATCTAAAGATTTCTTTTGTGCACGTGACAAGATGTGAGGCCGTCTCGTGTGTTTCCACATACAGGGATGGCACGTGCCACCTACCACCGAAATTGCTCTGCACCTGGATCACATGTTAACGATATTCAGGGCTACTTCCAAAAGATTCACCACGGCCCTCTCAAATTGGGCATCAACGTGAGATTGTCAGCGCCCGACGCAGCGGTCACCACAGTAGATTTCTACCACCTACGGGCACCGCATCCTCTACCCTTGAACCTTGCAATAGAACGTCACCGCTGCTATCCGCAGATGTCTCCGCGCCATCCTATCCGCCCGCCTTTCACGCAAACCAACTTTCCCTTGTTACTATGTATACCGATCTGAACATGAGCGTTTCCGTATTCGTCTGTCTCTTTCTCCTCGGCGCGTGTAGCGATGGCGTGACCGATTCGGGAAATCCGGTTGACCCTAGCGTGCAAGCACCCACGCTGGTTGATGTTGTCGCCTCCCACCAAGCGGAAGAAAACCTGCATCTTTTCGACGTAGCCCAGGACGAAATCCCCGCGGGATGGACGACCTTTAGGTTTACCAATTCGTCCCCTGCTGATCACTTTTTTCTACTTTGGGAAGTTCCCGAGGAGGCCCTATCAGCTGCGGAGGAGGCCAACGAGAACATACTGGACCACTGGTTTAACGGAGTTACCGTGCCCTTTCAAGTGCAGTACACACCTTACGCTGCGGGTGATATAACGTGGGGGGCGTTCGTTGACAATCTGGTAGCCGACATTGGCGGGAAGGCCCCGTGGTTCTTCGATCCAGGAGCTCCTCCCATGGGAGGCCCAGGCCTAACCGCCCCCGGGTTGGTTTCTGAAACCACCGTCGATATTGGGCCAGGCACCTATATCGTTGAATGCTATGTGAAAGATGGAGACGAAGAATTTCATTCGTTCAATGGGATGATGGCCCAGTTAACGGTCACCGATGAACTCTCGGGGGCGGACGCTCCTCAGCCGACGATGGAAGTCACCATTGCACAACCTGAAGCTGGAGGCCTTACCTTCGATGACAACGCAAGCAGTGGTGAGCAAACCGTGGCTATTCATTTCGAAGAGCAGCCCGAATTTGGATATGAGCACCTGCTTAACCACAATGTTCAACTTGTAAAGCTTGAGGACAAGAACGACGATGCCCTGCTGGAGGCCTTAGCGCTGTGGATGGACTGGAGCCAGCCCGGGGCCCTCGCTTTCCGGGCGCCCGAGGGTGCGGAATTTGTCGGAGGGGCCATGGAAATGCCTGGAGAGCATACGGCTTACATGCACGTAGATCTTTCACCCGGCGACTACGCCTGGATTGCAGAGGTGCCGGCGCCGGTGGAGAAGGGCATGGTGCAGACGTTCACGGTAGAGTAGTGTTGGCCTGACAGCCGCCAGGCCCCGGCATGCGGCCGGTGGGCTGGCGATTTTTCGCCTACCACCATGTCTCCCCTCTTTGCATGGCCCTTACGGGCTTCTTCCAACAAGGCAAAAAATCCAACCTTGAAGACGACGCTACATGATTCTCTCCATGCTCGCGTCGAGGGGTCCCTCCTGACGCCCCACGATCCAGCATACGAGGAGGCCCGCACCGTGTGGAATGGGGTCATCGATCGGCATCCGGCAGCTATCCTGCAGTGCGTTGATCCGCAAGATGTGGTGGCCGGCGTCAAAGCCGCTCGCGCGCACGACCTACCGCTAACAGTAAAGTCCGGCGGGCACATGACGACCGGCCACGCGGTCTGCGACGACGGACTCGTACTTGATCTCTCCCCCATGAACCGCGTAGAGGTCCGGTCCGATGGGCGGACTGTGAAGGTAGCGGGCGGCGCGACGTGGGCCGACGTCAACGCGCAGGCACTTCCCAGTGGCCTCCTGCCCCCGGGTATCCCCCTGGATGTGGGCGTAGGGGGCTTCACGCTGGGGGGTGGACTTGGCGTCACCGCACGGGTTGAAGGATTGGCCATCGACAATCTGCAAGCGGTTGATGTGGTCACGGCAGATGGAAGGCTGATTACCGCAAGCGAAGACGAACACAGCGATCTCTTCTGGGCTCTGCGTGGCGGGGGCGGGGGCTTTGGCATCGTCACCTCGTTTACCTTCAACTGTCGAAGGGGCGGTCGGGCGTTGCTCGTTGGCCAGGCTATGTATCCGGTCGATGCCGCTGGAGCGTATCTCCGGTACTTTCGAGAACAGATGGCGCAGCTGCCTGATGCGCTGTACCCGGTGGTATCCTTCATTACGATTCCAGACCTGCCTGGACTCCCTGAGAATCTTCCCGGTACCCCAGCGCTGTCCGTTTACGTGATGGGCGTGGGTGATCCAGCAGACGTTGCAGCCACCCTGCAGGACTTTATGGCGTTCGGCGACCCGTTGCTGGCATCAACCGATGTGGTGGATTACGCTGATCTGTTTGCCCCTTTCGTGATTCCGAAAGGCGAGCGTCACCACTGGGAATCCGTATTTCTCAATAAGCTGTCAGACGAGCTCATCGATACGTTGCTTGCTGAGGTGCTTCCGTTACCTACACCTGGCACGGCCGTGAACTTTTATGGCCTTGGCGGCGCCATTGATGAGGTGGGCGCAGACGAAACCGCCTATGCTCACCGGGGCAGCCGCTTGCTCTTCCACATCACCACGCACTGGACCGAAGCGTCCGATGACGAGGCTAATGTCGCCTGGACGCGTGACCTCCACTCGATAGTGCGCCCATTTGGCAATGGCGGCGAGTACCTCAACAATCAGACGGATAACACGCCGGAGCGCGTTCGCGCTGCATTCGGGAAGCATTACGACCGCTTAATCCGCATAAAGCAAACCTGGGATCCGGAAGACGTATTTCGATCACCTCATCTATCACGCTAGCGGGCGATTACCCCGTGTACAACAGCCCCCTCCGACCCACCACCCGTCCTGTGGCATGCATTCCATGCTCCGGCGCATGGATACCTCTTTGACCATCGCCCCTGTCGAAGAACGTGCCACATGTGCTGCATGAACCCGGTGTAGGATTACATGGGCCCCTCATTTTCACTGTTGGGGCGCACCGGTTGGTTCGAGACTCAGGGCGTGGTGAGGTCTTCGGGCAGGTGCGCTGGGGATGGGATGCCAAAGGCACCTGGCGGACTCCGGCGCCACGCGGGAGGG
>CAYFRR010000129.1:0-7711 GCA_964345505.1 uncultured Rhodothermales bacterium | reverse complement strand
ACCTTCGATGGGAATGGCCCGGTAGATGACGAGTTTGAGTTTACCTACCTCGTTGAGCCGGGGAGCTCCGACTACACCCGCATCAGCGTGCCGCTGAGTGCCTTTGAAGACGATAACGCAGTCAACAGCGGCGGCGACGGGGTGCTCTCCTCGCGCATTGCCAACCTGGTATTTGCTATCGGCAACCTCCCAGGGGAGGCATTCACCCTCACCGTCGACGATATCATCTACTCCAGCGACGACCTCGGGCCCGGTGAAGGCATGATCGAGAGCGCCTGCAGCCCGGACGACTACGAGCTCTTCTTTGAAGACAACTTCGACGCGCCGAACGAGGAGTTCTGGGATCGCGGCAGCGCCACGTTCAACGGCAACCTGGCCACCTTCCGCCCCGAGAACATCACGTACGAGGACGGCAAGATGGTGCTGAACCTGAAGAAAGAGCAGTTCGGCGGCAAGCCCTACACCGGCGCTGAGCTCCGCACTGACAACACCGATGGCTTCTACAGCTACGGCTGCTACGAGGTGCGCATGAAGTCGGCCGGGCCCAGCGGCACGGTGTCGTCCTTCTTCGCCTTCCGGTTCAACCCGTGGCAAGAGATCGATATTGAGGTGGTGGGCAAGAACAATCGCTCCATGCTCACCAACATCTACTTCAATGAAGGGCCCGAAGGCGAATCGAACAACGACGCGTTCCAGGTGCCGCCCTTCCCGGAAGGTGTAGGCCTCAGCTACAACGCCTCAGAGGAGTTCCACAATTACGCCTTCGAGTGGCTTCCCGGCGAGATTAAGTGGTACCGGGACGGCCAGCTGGTGAAGCAGGCGACGGTCTCCGGCGCTGATCCTGCACAGATCCCGGACATCGAGATGCAGATCATGATGAACCTGTGGGTGTCCAGCGCACCGAGCTTTGCCGGCGAAATTGATGATAGCAATTTTCCGGTCCGCTCCGAGTACGATTGGGTTCGTTTCTACGAGCCCATCGAATAGCAGTGCGCCGTTCATAGGCTCACTTTTCGACTTTCCTACAGGTTTACGCTTCTCATAATGTGCACCCTGCCTCGCCTCACCCCGGCCGCTTTTCTGATGTTCGCGTTTGTGTTGCTTGTTACGGGGGTTCTGGTCGGCTGCTCACAAACACAGCCGGCTGCCGAATCGTCGGATTCCCCGCCCGCGGCGGAGGAGGACGATACCTCCTCGCTATCGTCTAATGCGCTGAGCCAGACGGGCGCCCTGGCCGCCGCCGATGGCGCGCCGATGCCGCTGGACCGGTCGGTTGAGCTGCTGGAGATCGGCGCGCCGCCCATCGCGCTGTCCTCGGCCTCCAGCCAGTCGCACATCAACCGGATCGTAGCGGACAGCACCGGGAGCCGGGTGCCAAACGTCGAGGCCCGGGTGGATTCGCTGCTGGCGCTGATGACGCTGGAAGAGAAGGTGGGACAGATGACTCAGCTGGAGCTGGGCATGGTAGCGAACACCGAGACCTTTCCACAGCCCATCGACCCTGAGAAATTGCGTCGCGTGATTCAGGAGCACCAGGTGGGGTCGCTGCTCAACGTCGTCGATACGGCATTCCCGCTTGAGCACTGGCATGCCCTCATGCGCGACATACAGGACGAGGCCCAGCAAACGCGGCTGGGCATCCCGGTGCTCTTCGGGATCGACGCCATCCACGGCGCGAACTACACGCAAGAGGCCATCCTCTTTCCACAGGCCCAGGGGCTGGGAGCCACCTGGAATACCGCGCTGGTGGAAGAAATCGGCGCTATCACCGCGCGCGACGTCCGGGCCAGCGGCATCCCGTGGAATTTTGCGCCGGTGCTGGACGTCGGCCGCGACCCGCGCTGGCCGCGTCTGTACGAGAGCTTTGGTGAGGACGTCCACCTGGCCACCACCCTCGGGCTGGCGCTGCAACACGGCCAGCAGGGCACCGACCTCGCGTCACCGCGCCACGTCGCGGCCACGCTGAAGCACTTTGTCGGCTACTCAGGCTCCGACAGCGGACGTGACCGCACGCCGGCCACCATCTCGGACATTGACCTGCGCGAACACTACCTCCCACCCTTTCAGGCAGCCGTAGACGCCGGCGCCGCCTCTGTGATGGTCAACTCCGGCGAAGTCAACGGCGTGCCGGTACATGCCAGCCGCTACCTCCTGACCGACGTCCTGCGGGGCGAGATGGGGTTTGACGGGCTCATCCTGACCGACTGGCTCGACATCAAGAAGCTGGTGTCGCTGCACCAGGTGGCCGCCGATGAACGGGAAGCCACCAAGATGGCCATCGAGGCAGGCATCGACATGAGCATGGTGCCGTCGGATGTGTCCTTTATCGGGCATCTGACTGCCCTGGTAGAAGACGGCGAGATACCGGAATCACGCATCGACGCCTCGGTACGGCGCATTCTCCGCCTCAAGTTTGAACTCGGGCTGTTCGACGATCCCCTGGCTGGCACGGAGCTCGCCGAGGAGGTCGGTAGCGAACGGGACCGCCGCGTAGCCCTACAGGCCGCCCACGAGTCGGTCACCCTGCTGCGCAACACCGACGACCTGCTGCCCCTCTCAGAGGATCAGCGCGTATTGGTGACAGGCCCCACTGCGCAGTCGATGCAAGCGCTGAACACCGGGTGGACATACACTTGGCAGGGCGGGGGCGCAGCGCAGGACCTCTTTCACGCCGGCCGGCCAACCCTCATGGAGGCGATCCGCGCGCGCATCGGGGCGGCGCAGATGACGTACGTGCCGGGCAGCACCCTCACGCGCAGCGATGGGCTGGGCGACGCCGTGGCTGCCGCGCGTGAAGCAGACGTAGCTGTGGTGGCGCTGGGCGAAGGCGCCTACACCGAAACTGCCGGCAATCTGCAGCAGTCTCTCATGCTTCCTGCTGCGCAGCGGCTGCTCCTGCAAGAGGTGGCCGCTACGGGAACGCCCGTGGTGCTGGTGCTGATACAGGGCCGCCCGCGCACGCTCGGCCCGGTGCATGAAGCCGCAGAGGCCATCGTGACCGCGTACAACCCCGGCACCGAAGGCGGGCAGGCCCTGGCTGATGTGCTCTACGGCGACGTAAACCCGTCCGGCCACCTGCCGGTCACCTATCCCAGCCGCCCCACCGGCTACGCGCTATACGACCACAAGAATAGTGAACGCCTCGCCGCAGACTTCGGCACCGAGGGCGCCGAGCCACTCTTCCCCTTCGGCCACGGCCTCTCCTACACCACGTTCGCGTACAGCAACCTGACCGTAAGCGACTCGCTGATGACCACAGACGCGCTACAATCAGGCGCGTCCATGACGGTGGAAGTGACAGTGACCAACACAGGCAGCCGCTCGGGACAGGACGTTGTGCAGCTCTTCCTGAGCGATGAGGTGGCCTCCGTCACTCCCGCCGTGCGGAAGCTGAAGCGGTTTGCAAAAGTGGACCTGGCCCCCGGCGCCTCCGAAACCCTGACCTTCCAGCTTACCCGTAATGACTTTAGCTTCATCAGCCGAGACACCACCCCCATGGTAGAACCCGGGCGCTTCCGCATTCAGGTCGATACCCTGGATGCCAGCGTCCGGCTCACCGGAGCCCCTCTGCTGGGCGCCGTAGTTCGGCCGCACGCGGAGCCACAGCTTAAGTACGCAGCGCTATCGCCCCGTCTCTCGCGCGTGGTGTCCGCACCGTATGTGCTGCGGGGGTTGCCCCGCGCACTGCCTGCCGAGGAACGGTGATCAGACCTGAAAGCTACGGTCACCGTGCGACGCAAAATCGCAACGTCGAACCGCGTCCCGTCCGCTTTGCAGCACCGCGCTATTGGCTAAAGTCGTAGTACTTCCGTAGTCTGCCCTCCCCCGTTCACGTCATCTACACCAACTCCCCTGCATTATGCAAGGCCAAGAGGTAGACCTCCCGCCGCCCGCTGAAGGGCAGGGCAACACGCTCCTCGTTATTTTTATCTCACTGACGGCTGCCCTTGGTGGCTTCTTGTTTGGGTTCGACAGTGGCGTGATCAACGGAACCGTCGACGCCTTGCAAGAAGCTTTTAACTCCGATGCCGTGGGCACCGGCTTCAACGTGGCGTCGATGCTGCTTGGCAGCGCCGTGGGCGCCTTCTTTGCCGGAACAGTTGCAGACAAGTTCGGGCGCCGGCTGGTCATGATTGCCACCGCCTGCCTCTTTATCTTCAGCGCGTGGGGATCAGGGGTTGCCGGGGGATCCACAACCTTTGTCTTCTTCCGGATTGTAGGCGGCATGGCTGTTGGCGCCGCAAGCGTGTTGGCTCCGGCCTACATCAGCGAGATCTCACCGGCCCACATCCGCGGCCGCATGGCCACACTGCAGCAGCTCATGATTGTGGTCGGGCTGTTTATTGCCTTCCTCAGCAACTATCTCATCGCGGGGACGGCCGGGGGCGCGTCTGAGCTTTTCTTGTGGGACTTCCAGGCGTGGCGGTGGATGTACTGGGTAGAGATCATCCCGGGCTCCATCTTCCTGATCAGTCTCCTCTTCATCCCCGAGTCGCCCCGCTACCTCGTGGCGGCGGGCCGTACCGACGAGGCCCAGCATGTGTTGGAGCGGCTGCTGGACGCAAAAGACAAAGCCATGGAGACAGTGGCCGACATTAAGAGCACCGTCTCGGAGTCGCGCAAACCGCGCATCTCCGATATTATCAGCACGCACACGGGGCGCGTGCATCCCATCGTGTGGATGGGCCTCGGCCTTGCCGCGCTGCAGCAGTTCACCGGGATCAACGTCATCTTTTACTACGGCGCCACCCTGTGGCAAGCGGCCGGCTTCGACGAGTCCAGCGCGCTGATGCAGAACGTCATCAGCGGATCGGTCAACGTCTTCTTTACCTTCGTGGCCATCGCCCTGATCGACAAGGTGGGGCGGCGGCCGCTGCTGCTCATCGGTGCGCTCGGGCAGGCGGCCATGCTGGGCGTTATGGCGTTTGTCTTCGGCACCGCTGCCTCGGGCGACGCCGATGCGCTCATGCTAAGTGACGGCGCCGGCCTTGTGGCGCTCCTGGCGGCCAATGCCTACATCGCGTTCTTTGCCTTCTCGTGGGGCCCCATCATGTGGGTTATGCTCGGCGAGATGTTTCCCAATCGCTTCCGCGGGGCCGCACTCGCGCTGGCCGGGCTGACGCAGTGGCTGTCGAACTTCGTCATCACGATGACCTTCCCCATTATGCTCGCCAGCCTTGGGCTGGGCGTGTCGTACGGCATCTACGCGGCGTTTGGGGTCATAGCGTTCATCTTTGTGAAACGCTACATCCAGGAAACGATGGGCAAGACGCTGGAGGATATGTCGCGCGAGCACGAGGCCGCCGACGTAGCCGCAGGACAGGCGTCGTCGTGATGCGCGCGGCGCGCAGCCTTGCCGAGAGTCGGGGCACTGATATACACAGCACCCCACCCGCCGCTTAAAAGACAGGTGGGGTAGATCGTCTGCCATGGCATCGGGGAGCCAACCCGTCAACCACTGAGGGCCCGTGGGGTTGAGGCCCGCGGGTGTAGGACCCGCTTGTAAGGCCTGCTCAGGCGCCGGCTGTACTGGAACTCTTGGTGGACCAGCCAAAGGGGGCGTACATGGGGCAAAACCCTATCGTGCTCGTCAGTACGAACGCGACAGCGACTACGCCAAGAATGATGGCCGCGAGGCCTGAAAGCTGGCCAGTGAAGTACAGCACGCCAACCGTGATGGCAAGCAGGATGCGGATGGTGCGGTCGATAGATCCCATATTTATTTTCATGGTGCTACCCGAAGGGTTATCTGTTTGTAGATCAAGCGGGGTTTGCGCAAACGTCCTTTTCTCGACGTTACACACAATATAGGTGGCTTGCGTGCGCTTGTCTGTGACGAAGTCACATCGCGCGTGTTTTTACGCCGTATGCTGGAGGCGGCGTAGCGCAGCTTCATCGTACACCGTGATTTGGCCTCGTCCCAAAGCCACAAGCCCTCGGTGCTCAAAGGTTTTCAGTTTTCGACTGATCACGGCTCGAGCGCTGCCAAGCTCAGAGGCGATACCCTCATGCGTAGTGGACAGGGTCTGGCCCTCCGTCTGCTGCAACTGGTCGAGCAGATACAAGGCCAAGCGCGCATCAAGCCGTTGGAAAGCCACCTCATCCACTGTCGCGATGACACTGGCCAGCCGCCGGGCAATAAGCTCGAATACAAACTGGCGCCACGCGGGATGATCCTGCATCCAGGCTTGCACCGTCTCGGAAGAGACCAGCAGCAGCTCCGTTTCGTCGTCTGCGCGAGCAAAGGCTGGGAACTGCTGCCCCCCCAGGATGCACGAGGCCGTCAGAATACAGCTCTCACCGGCAACGATGCGATACAGCGTGATCTCTCGGCCCTCGTCGCCCATGGTGTAGACGCGCGCCTGTCCGCTCACGACCAGTGGCAGGGCATGGCACGGATCTCCCTCCATCGCCATGAACTGATGGGCGGGCAGCCGCCGTGGCTGGGCAGCTTCGAAGAAGGCGTCTTGCAGCGCTCTGTCGCCCTGCTGCAAAAAAGGGAAGGTTGAGAGGGCCTGGCCGCGCTTTGAGGAGTCCATTGCAGGGAATGCGTGGGGTAGCATAGAGAACCGAAACAACGCGCCCCGTACAGCCGACGATCCTTGCCGTTCATCCAAGAGGACGCTCGTGTTCACGCGGCTTGTCCTTCTGGCAGACGCCCCACTCAACCACTGCGGGCCCTTCTCGGAAGTTGGCCTTTACTCGACTTCCGCCAGCAGCCGCTCAAGCCGCTCCCAAGCCGCCGCCCGCGCCTCGCGGTTGGCTGCTGCGCCCTCAGGGGCGGCGCCCCGGCGCATGAAGGCATGGCCTGCCCCATCGTAGATCTCATACGCGTACGTCTTGCCCAGCGCCTGCATCCGCTCCTCGGTGGCGGGAATCGTCGCGTTGATGCGCTCGTCGTTCTCGCCGTAGAACCCATAGATGGGAGCCTGGATGGCGTCGAAGCCCTCCTCGGGTGGGGAGCCATAAAATACCATAGCCGCTGCCAGATCATCGGCCATGGTCGCATACCGGAAGGTCTGCGAGCCGCCCCAGCAAAAGCCCATCACCACGGTGGTGCCATTAGCGGCGGGCACGCCGTCCAGGTAGGCCTGCACCGCCCGGAGGTCGCTTGTGATCTGCGCCGGGTCGAGCTGATACAGCGCATCACGAGCGGCGTCTGAGCTCGCGAAGTCGCGCGTGCGCTGGTGCTCCTCATCGAAGCCGGAGAGAAGGTCTGGGGCGATCGCCAAGTAGCCCGCCGCTGCCAGCTGGTCGGTGAAGCTGCGCACCCAGTCGGTGAGGCCCCGGTTCTCGTGGATGACGATGACAGCAGGCGTGGGCGCGTCACGTTCGGGATAGGCCACAAAGCTGTACACCGACCGCTCGCCGGCCGGCACCTCCACCCACGCATGGTGCCGCGGCGACGCGTTCAGTTGCTCCTGTGCGAAGTCTTGGGCCGCGGCGGTGCTGACCCACAGTAAAAGTGCGAGGAGGATAAGCAAGGGGCGTTTCATGGGGCAACGGGAATGGACGAGAGGAGCATTTACGTTCGACAACATAGAGCCTCGCGTGCGTAAATGGAACGGCAGACGGTCCACAGGGACTGCTTGTTTTATCCGTTACGCTGTTCTTTGCGGTATTCCTTACGATGTGGCGTAGCAGGCGGAACGCCCCTGCAGAGGAAATCGAGAGGGCCCCATCTCTTTACGAACATCCGCAGCCCACAGGA
>CAYFRR010000128.1:0-7828 GCA_964345505.1 uncultured Rhodothermales bacterium | reverse complement strand
TCGGACTGGTCGAACGGGATGCAGCGGATGGTGGCCTTGGTCTCGTCCTTGATCTGGGCCTCGGAAGCGTCGGTGCCATCCCACGGCGCGACGATGAACCCACCCTTATCGTTGAGCACCTCTTTGAACGTGGCGTAGTCCTGGACTTCGGTGGTATGCTCCTCGCGGTAGGCCAAGGCGCGGTCGTACAGGTGTTGCTGAATCTCGTCGAGTAGGGCCACAATACGCTCGGCCAGTCCTTCTTGCGGCACGATGGTTTTCTCCTTCGTGTCGCGACGGGCCAGTTCGGCGTTGTCGTTCTTCACATCGCGCGGGCCGATGGCCAGGCGTGTGGGAACGCCCTGCGCCTCGTACTCGGCAAACTTCCAGCCCGGACGTTGCGACTCGCGCGCGTCCACCTTCACCCGGATGTCTTTGGCCTCCAGCTCGCCCTGTATGCGGTCCACGACCGCCATCACCTCGGCCTTCTCCTCGTCGTTCCGGAAGATAGGCACGATGGCTACCTGCGTAGGCGCCAGGCGTGGCGGCAGGACGAGGCCCTGATCGTCCGAGTGCGTCATGATAAGCGCCCCGATGAGGCGGGTAGAGACGCCCCACGACGTGGCCCACACATGCTCCAGCTCGTTGTTTTTGTTTTGGAAGGTGCAGTCAAAGGCCTTCGCGAAGTTCTGCCCCAAGAAGTGGCTGGTGCCCGCCTGCAGGGCCTTTCCATCTTGCATGAGCGCCTCAATGCAGTACGTTTCCACCGCCCCCGCAAAGCGTTCGCTGGCCGTCTTGGTGCCCTGCACCACAGGGAGGGCCATGTAGTCTTCTGCAAACGTAGTGTACACCTGCAGCATCCGCTCGGCTTCCTCTACGGCTTCCTCCTTTGTGGCGTGGGCGGTGTGGCCTTCCTGCCAGAGGAACTCCATCGTCCGCAAGAACATGCGCGTGCGCATCTCCCACCGCACCACGTTCGCCCACTGGTTGATGAGGATGGGGAGGTCGCGCCACGACTGGATCCACCGGCTGTAGGTGTCCCAGATAATGGTTTCGCTGGTGGGACGCACGATGAGGTTTTCATCGAGGCGCGACTCCGGGTCGGCCATGAGGGTGCCGTCTTCCGGATCCACCGTGAGGCGCGAGTGGGTGACGACCGCGCACTCCTTGGCGAAGCCTTCCACATGCTGCGCCTCCTTCCCCAGGAAGGACTCGGGGATGAACAAGGGGAAATACGCGTTCTCGTGGCCGGTATCCTTGAACATCTGGTCGAGCGCCTCCCGCATGTGCTCCCAGAGGCCGTACCCATTGGGGCGAATAATCATGGAGCCCCGCACCGGCGAGTAATCCGCCAGCTTACCGGCTTTTACGACGTCAAGGTACCATTGGGAGTAGTCTTCGGAGCGGGGCGTAATAGCGTCAGCCATGGTGTACGGCAGTGAATGGTAAACTGTACAAGAGGAGATAGAGTGACGCGGCAACCGCCGGTATCGCCGCCTGTGGCGGCCACGGAGCGGTACGGCGTGGTGTTTGCGGGACAAAACAAGCGCGCGGGTGTTACTTCAGCGGCCCCTGCACGCGGCTTCATTTGTGTGATACAGGACGGCCAATATAGGCGGCACACCGGCTGAATGCAATGCATGCGCGCGCCCGGCTGCCGCGTCGTGCTGCGACAGCGCCCTGCGTAACAATCGACCTGCTGCAACGTTCATCACTGTAGAGTTTTGAGTCAGGGCGCAACCAGTATCATCAGCGCAACGGGGCTCGTTACGCGGCTGTTTTTCACCATAGATCACGGTAGGCACATGGGACGCTCAGAGAGACACACACGATGGGTTCGCACACCGCTTTTAGCGGTCGTCCTTCTGACCCTGATGGTGGGACTGACCGGCTGCTATACGCAACTGGGCGCCACGTACACGGAGGAGGAACGGGTGGAACGCCGCACGGCTGCTGAAGACGTGGAGGTGAACCAGTACTACTACGATGACGAGTACTATGCAGACGATCGCTATGCCGAGCGGTACCGTCCGCAGCGATACTCGCGGTACTTCGCCCGTTTCTACGGCGATCCGTTTGCGTATCGCAGCTCACTGGCGTTTTACAACGACCCGTTCTTCTACAACGATCCGTTTTACGGAGGGTACTACGGCTCGCCGTATTATCGGTCGAGCGTTGCATTTAATTTCGGCTTTGGGTCGTTCTATGATCCATTCTTTCATGATCCGTTTTTCTACCGCTCCAACATTGCGTATGCGCGCTACGGGTCATTTTACGGATACCGGCGTCCTTTCTTCGGCAGCACGTTCCTAACCGTCCCGCGTGTGGCAACGACAACCCGTAACGTGCAGCCCCGCAGCACCACGCTGGGCCGGGGGCGCATGGCGGACGGGCAGCGGACGCGCACCGCAGTACGGAGCCGAGGCGGCGTGACCACCAACACGCGCACTAACAGCACGATACGGACGCGCGGCACGAACCGCGATGCCGCCCGCACCCGCAGCGCGACACGGACCCGCACCACCGGCCGCTCCACCACCGGACGCTCCACTACCGTTCGTACCCGCAGCACCGATCGCAGAGCGCGTACCCGCAGCACTGCGCCACGGGCCACGCGCAGCAGAGGTACGGCACCCCGCACCCGCAGCACAACCCGTACCCGCACGACGCGATCCAGCGGTAGTAAAGCACGCTCTACCCGTTCCCGTGGCAACACATCACGGGCTCGCTCCAGCCGCTCGCGTGGCAACAACTCACGGGCTTCCAAGAGCCGAAGCCGTGGAAATAACTCACGGGCCCGCTCCAGCCGCTCACGTGGGAATAATTCGCGGGCGTCCAGCAGCCGAAGCCGCAGCAACAACTCCAGTGCGCGCTCGTCGTCCCGCAGCAGCAACTCCTCGCGCAGCACCAGCCGCAGCTCCAAACGCGATCGCGGAGGCAACAACTAACATCACCCCACATGCTGCTGAATGTACCCAAGGCCCGTGTTGACGGCTTGACGCGGGCCTTTGGTGTGTCCCCGCCAGACGCTCCGGCCTTCGCTATGCCGGTTTCGTCCCTCGCTGTCCTCCTGAACGCTTTTGTTATGGCTATGCTTTCCCCTATCCGTCAGCCGCTCCTTCTTACCGGTAGTCTTGTCTGCGCGCTGCTTCTGCTCGCGATGCCCGCCCAGGCGCAAACGGCCGATGAAGTGGTGCGGCTCTCGCAGCGCACGCCCGGTATCGGGGCCGCTAACCTCGGGATGGGGGGCGTCGGGATCGCTGGAATGGCCGATGCCTCCGCCTTCATCACTAACCCGGCCGGGTTGGGTTGGCTCAGGCGCTCGGAAGTGTCCGGGAGCCTGACGGGCACGATCGCCGAAACAGACGCTGTGTTCGGGCCCTCCGGCGACCTTACCGCCGAGACGGGCACCCAATACACCATTGGCAACGCCGCTTACCTGTACAACAGCCCTACGCAGCGAGGCACATTTGTGATTGGTGCCGCGCTGAACGAGACGCATACGTTTCAGCGTAGCACCCGCTTCAGTGGCCTCAACGACGAAAGCACCATCACCACCTCCTTCCTGCCCTTCGATGGTGAGTTTGAGGTAGACGGCGACGAGATTCGGTTTTTTGCCGACTTGCCCGACCTGGCCTTTGGGGCCGGTGCCATTGAGTTTTTTGATGACCTGTTTGAGGATGGCGCGTTTCCCTTCCTACAGGCAGCCGTTCCCGGCACGACGCTCGAACAGTCGGGCTCTGTGGTGGAAGAGGGCGCCACGCGCGAGTTCAACATCGGCGGTGCCTGGGAGGCCGCGCCGCGGCTCATGGTGGGGCTCTCCGGCAACGTCTCGTTCGCCAACTACCGCTTCGAGAACCGCTTTACCGAGTTTGACATCAACGGAGAGAACGCCCGCGAGGATTTCAATGTGCTGCTGGATGACGGCAGCCTCCTGGAAGGGTTCAACGCCGTCACGTACGACCGGGTGCTGGACACCCAGCTCGTGGGCTTCAGCGCCCGGGCCGGCGTCTCTGCGCAGGTAAACCCGCTCCTGCGGCTGGGCGCCACCATCGAGTCGCCCACCTTCTACTCGGTGGAAGACGACTTCCGGCAGTCCCTGCAGGTCGACTTTGAGGTGGGCGGCAGCCTCAGCGACGAGCTGACCTCTGCGTTTGATTACGAGATCCGCACGCCGTGGCGGTTCGGCGCCGGGGCCGGGCTGGAGCTGGGCACCGTCAGCGCCCATGCCGATGTGGAGGTCGTGGACTGGTCGCAGACCGAAGTGAGCGCCAGCAGCAATCAGGCCTTTATCGACGAGCTCAACCGGCAACTCCGCGACGACTTCTCTGCTGTCGTGAACACGCGGGCGGGCATCGAGCTTCGGCTGCTGCCCTTGACGGTGCGCGGAGGCGTCGCCTTCCTGCCCGACCCCGCCGGCAATGACGCACAGGACCGGACCTTCCTCTCAGCCGGTGTCGGCTACGAGGTGCCCGGCCAGTTTGCAGTCGACTTCGGCTGGATGCAGGAGCGTTTCGACGACCAGCTCCTGCCCTACCCGGAAGACGAACTGGGCCCGCGGCAAGACGATGTCATTCAGGTTGATGAGGACGTCATCCGGAACCGCTTGAAGCTGGGCCTGCGCATCTTCATTTAGGCTCTGTCTGAAAACGCTGAGCGAGCGCTTCGCAGCCCGGAACGGCATGCGCTACATCTCCTGCAGTCGCCGGATGCGTTCTTCCATAGGCGGGTGCGTAGAGAACAGGCTCTGCAGCCCCTTCAAGCCACCAGCGAAGGGATTAGCGATGAACATGTGAGCGGTGCTGGCCTCGGCCTGCTGCATGGGCCGTGCCTCTACCCCACGGGCCAGCTTGTCCAACGCACTGGCCAGCGCCTGCGGATTCCGGCAGATTTCGGCACCCTCCTTGTCCGCCGCATACTCACGAGAGCGCGAGATCGCCATCTGAATGATGGTTGCCGCCAGCGGCGCGAGCAAGAAGAGGAGCAGCGACACGATCGGGTTGCGGTCGCGCCCGCCAAAGAACATAGCAAAGTAGGCCAGATAGGTGATGGCGCCTGCCATGGTCGCGGCGATGGACGAGGTCAGGATGTCACGGTTCTTGATGTGGGCCAGCTCGTGTGCGATCACCCCCTCCAACTCCTTGTCACTGAGCTGGCGTAGGATGCCTTGCGTCACCGCTACCACGCCATTCTCAGGGTTGCGCCCGGTCGCAAAGGCGTTGGGCTGATCGCCCGGGATGATGTACACCTTCGGCATGGGCAGATCGGCGTTCTGCCGGAGGCGGTCGACCATGTCAAACAGCTTGGGCGCTTGCTCAGGCGTCACTTCCTCTGCTTTGTACATGCGGAGGACAATCTTGTCGCTGAACCAGTAGCTGCCGATGTTCAGCACAAGGGCCATCACAAAGGCGATGGTCATTCCCGTGCCCCCACCCAAGAGGTGGCCTACGCCCAGAAAGAGGCCAAACATCACGCCCATCAGCAGCGCGGTACGTACAGTATTCATAGGTCGTTCTATCGTCGTTGGTCGGTAACGTATGTACTTCCTACATGCATTGACGCTATCCGCAAAACGGGTGCCTACCGTGATCCCTACCGCCGTCAATGCCGGAGCATGCGTGGATGGCAGTGCAACGTAACACCTCCGTTAGGATGTGGCTATCCGAGTAGCGAGGTCACGACAAATACGTCATACAGCGCGTGCGTCCACGCCGCAATGGCAAAGCCCCGCCAGAGGAAGAGGGCATTGAGTGCCAGGCCAAACAGAAACCGAAACGTAAAAGACGCCGGCGCAAACGGATCGCCCAGCGGTCCGATGTAGTGCACCGCGCTAAAGATGACCGCCCCCACAACAGCCGCGATAGGATAGGCCCAGCGTGGCTTCTGTATCATGCGACGGAGCCCGAGGTACAACCCGCCCACCAGCAAGACGCGAAAGAAGAGCTCCTCGTACAGGCCCGCGCCGATGGATAGGATAAGCAGCGTGCCGGTGGGTAGCCGATCCACCTGAGCCAGCAGGGTGGGCCGGACATGCAGGCCAAAGATGAAGCCTACCACACCGCCCACCAACAGCGCCAGCACTACGGCATAGGCCGCACTCTCCATGATCATCCATCCGAAATAGCGTGCACGCAGGGGAATTTTGCGGCGGCGCTCGTACCAGAACACCGCGATCCCGGCGACCAATATGAGAACGGCAAGCGCCTGCATTCCGTACACGCCAAAGGTCCCCAGCAGCTGCTTGATCCACACGTCAGCGCCCACCCGCACGTACATCCCCCGTCCCACGCTGGTCAGCAACAGCAGCCCCTCGTACAGCACGAAGAGGGGCAAGGCCATTACGAACCCATACGTGGCCGTGCGGGTGATGCGGTGATACGATTGCCAGCGGGAAGCAGCAGCCACAGGAGCGACCGTCGGGTTGGGAAGGCGACTACGGTAGCACGTAGATGGTTAGCGCCTGCGCACTTTCCTGTGCAATGCCCAGGGCCTCGGCGGTGACGTGCGAGACCTCCATGGCATAGGCGTCATCCAGCGGGCCGCGGTCGTTTACCTCCGCGATCACCTCTTGCCCGGTATCCGGGTGATGAAGGAGCACGAGTGTGCCGAAGGCGAGGGACGGATGGCTGACGGTGTAGGCCTCGGGATCGTAGGCGGCTCCGCTCGCCGTGAGGCGTCCGCTGAACGCACGCGGGTAGCGCAGTACCGGGCCTTCGGCGAAGACCTCAGGCAGCTCCACAGCAGCTTGTTGCCCCGGGACCTCCAGCACCTGCCCAACTTGCAGCACGTCGGAGCGCAGGCTGTTGGCCTCGCGCAGCGCCTCCAGCGAGACGTCATACTGCCGGGCAATGCGGGTTAGGTTCTCGCCCGCACTGACGGTGTGCTCGGTGGTCGTAGTGGTGGCGGTCGCCGTTTCGGGGATGCGGAGCTCCTGGCCCTCCTGCAGCGGCCCGCCCAGCGTCTCCGCGTTCAGCGCCACGAGCGTATCAACGGAGACCCCCAGCGTGCGCGCCACCGCGAAGAGACGCGCGTCGGCGTCCAGCCGGTACCGGCCCGGCGCAGGGGACGCCTCAGGTTCTGGCGCTTCCGCCGTCGCGACGGTCTCCTTCATCGCAGCGCCCCCCTCCCCAGCCTCGCCCCCTGCTTCTTCCTCATCGGCAGCTCCCACGATGAGCTCCTGCCCCACGCGGATGGCGGGGCTGTCCAAGTCGTTCAAGCGCTGCAGCTCCTCCACCGACAGGTCATACTGGCGCGCGATACCAAACAGGGTCTCTCCCTGCGCCACCGTATGCGTCGGTGGCGCCTGCGCTACAGCGAGGAGGGGGAGCAAACCCAACAGGAGGGCCAGCGCCCAGGCTTTCCATCCCATGCCCATCCGCATCATACGATCAATCATCGGCCAGTTCGAGGTTCATGAGGGCATCCTGCAGCTCCGACAGGTCCTTCGTCTGGCGCTGCGCCTGCGCCTGCGCCACGCCCTTTCGGTACGTGGCGAGGGCGTCGTCCCGCCGGCCGAGCCGCTCGTACAGCTTGGCCAGGTGATAGTACGTGCCGGTATATTCGGGGGCGTCCGCCATCAAGTCTTCGAGGAAGGTCAGCGCCTGCTCCGTCTCGTCGCGCTTCAGGTATTCCTGTGCGATAGCGAAGCGGGTAAACGAGTCGTCGGGGTCTTCGTCGTAGAATTGCAGCAGCGTGTCGAGGCGTTCGGCGCTCATGCGTAGCAGGGACGGATGGGTACAAAGACAATGTGGGTGCGATACGGGCGTCGGGCAGTCCGGTTTGGCTGGAGCGGGGAAGGCAACGACGCGCTACCAGCCCCCGCCAGCGCCCCCGCCGCCGAAGCCACCCC
>CAYFRR010000127.1:5977-8028 GCA_964345505.1 uncultured Rhodothermales bacterium | reverse complement strand
CGGCTCGAATAGCAGCGTCGCGCCCGAGACGGACGCGACGAGAGCATCACGGCCACCACCCGCGCGGCGCGCCTCCCACTTTTCGCACAATCGCTACATCGCAACGCCTGGTGCCGTGTATCTTACGCTTCCATCGCTGCTCCCTGCACCTTGCGCACCTGCTGCTGTTCATGCCCGATACTCCCGACGCCCTTCCTCGCGGTAAAAAGTACATCGCCGTAGCTGGCAACATCGGCTCTGGCAAAAGCTCGCTCACCCGGGTCATCAGCGACTACTTTAAGTGGAAGGCCTTCTACGAGCGGGTAGACGACAACCCGTACCTGTCGGATTTCTATGACGACATGCGGCGGTGGTCCTTCAACCTGCAGGTGTTCTTCCTGTCCAGCCGCTTTGAGCATCAACAGAAAATTGAGGACACGCCGTACTCGGTGGTGCAGGACCGCTCCATCTACGAGGACGCGGAGATCTTCGCCAGAAACCTCTACGAGATGGGCCTGATGAGCGAGCGGGATTATAAAAACTATCAGGAATTGTTCACCATCATGACGTCGTACCTGCAGCCGCCCAATCTGCTGGTCTACCTTAAAGCCTCCGTGCCCACGCTTGTCAACCACATCCAGACGCGCGGGCGGGCCTACGAGAGCACGATCCGGATTGAGTACCTGCAGCGCCTCGGGCAGCACTACGAGGACTGGATTGCGCGCTACGACATGGGGCCGAAGATGATTATTGACGTGGACGAACTGGACTTTGTGAACGAGGAGCAGGACCGCCGCGAGGTGATCGGGCGGATCGAAAGCCGGCTGTTTGGGCTTTTTTCGGATGAATGAACCGAACACGGCGGACCGCGCACAGCGCGAACGATTCGGCGCAGGGCCCCGTAGCATGCGCTTCGTTCGTTCTTCTGGATTGATGCCTTGGATTGTGACGGCTGCGATGCGGGAAAGGGGCCGGTTCACATGGTGCCTGGTGGCTGCAGCGCTGGGCACGCTGCTCATCGCGGCTGCTCCGGAACCGGCTGCCACCGGACTGCTGGCGGGCCCCCCCGTGGCACATGCGCCGCTGACGGATACGCTGGAGACGCGCCCCGATACGCTGCAGCGGCCCCCTACCGATACCACGGAGGTGCCGCGCGATACCCTGGGCATTCCTCCGGTGACGCTGGACCTGCCGGCCGCGGACACCACAGCGGCCGTTGGGCCGGCGGCTCCGCCCCGTCCACCGCCCACCGGTCCGCCCGTCGGCTTTCTGGATCCGCCGCCCGGCCTGTCTCCCGACAGCCTCAAACCCGCGCGCCGGGCAGCATTCGAGGCCAAGGACCTGCTGCGAGAGGTGCCGGGCAGCTTCACCTACGATTTGGGTGGCTTCGGCTGGCCGCACGGCTGGACGCCCGACGGGCAGCCGCCCGAGGCCGTGCGCCTTACGCTAAGCACCGTGCCGTTCAACGACCTCATCACGGGCCGCCCCCGGTTTGATCTGCTGATGCTGCCGCTGCTCGAGCCCCTCTCGGTGACGAGCGGGCGGCTAAGCGCGGCCACGACGGTGCAGGCGCACTTCCGCGACCTTGAGGCCCCCGAGCCGCTCACGGAGCTGCAGTACATGACCGGTGGCACGGGGCTGCAGAGCATTACGGCGCTGCATACGCAGGAGCGTGATCTCACGCTACCCGGGGCGCGGGAGGAGGGCCGGATCTCGGTACTGTTTGGCTACGGGGGCCACGCGGCGGACAACGAGTACAGCAACGCGCGCCTGGAGCGGATGCGGCAGACACTGGGGCGCGTGCGCCTGGCGCAGCGGACGTGGTCGCTGGAGCTGCGCAACCTGCACAATCGCCGCTCACGGGGGGCGCATGGCGGTGTGGTGCCCGCGGTCGGGCAGCCGTTCAATGCTATTTTTGTCCGTCCCGTTGCGACGGTGGACAACACGTCCGCGCAGGATCGGACGCTGCGTAACGACCTGGCTGCTACGCTACGAATGCGTACGCCGCTGGCCTCGGAGGTTCATCCGCTCACCCTTACCAGCTACTGGACCTCACAAACGTACCGCTACCG
>CAYFRR010000127.1:0-5877 GCA_964345505.1 uncultured Rhodothermales bacterium | reverse complement strand
CTCGTGCCGGAGGAGCCATCCCGTATGGTAGCGAGCGGCTTTGGGGAGGTGTTGCGCGCCGCGCCCATCAATGCCACCACCCCTCGGGTCCGCCGGGGTGTGCTGCGCGCGTCCACGGTCTTCGGTCCGTTCGACGTCGCCCTCTTCGGCCGCTACCTCGAACGTCGCAATGCGCTCGACATCATGACGGAGCCGATCTCGCAGGGCGCGCTTGAAGCGAACCCGTTCGACGCGTTCTTCCCTGACGCAGCGGAGGTCGTCCGTGGCCCTTCGCCGTACCGGCAGGTGAGCGGGGGGCTGACGCTTGGGTTTCGCCGCACCGCCGCCCGCGGTATCTACGCTATCGCACAACCAACGGCCTTTGCATTCCTCAACAATACCGCCTCGCCTGCGCACAACCGCGTAGCCGAGTCCTTACCGCCCGCCTACGTGGAAGCCCGCATCGGTGCGCGGTATCTGCTATTTACGGACCTGGATACGGATGCCTCGCTGCGGGGCCGCGCCTGGGCGCCGTTCAGCAGCCGCACGCTGCACGAGCCCACGGGCACCCTGGCCATCCCCCAACAGGGGAGCCCGAGGTTTGGCCCCGAGGGTGCGCTGGACCTCGTCATTGAGGCCGGATTGCGAGGGGCGACGCTGTTCCTGGTCTGGGAAAACGTCCTCAGTGGCACCGACGTGACCCCCGGCAACCTGCTCGTGCCGATCTACCCGCTGCCCGAGCGGCGCCTTCGGTTTGGCGTCTTCTGGCCGATAACCGGGTAGCCTCCTGCATGACGTCTTTAGGGAGCGCTCCTCCTTAATGGCTTCTTCTGAGCGGCACCTTACTTCTGTGCGTGTCGTATGCTATATTCCTTCACTGGGATGCCCGTCCTGCGCCGCCATAATCCGATGGCTCCATGAGTGACCAACCGAAAGACGACAACATTACCTGCTCCTTCTGCGGCCGCACAGCCCATGAAGTAAGCTCGATGGTGGCGGGCCCCGACGTGTATATCTGCGACCGCTGCATCCACGACGCCTCGGGCATCGTGCGCAACGACCTCCGTGCCTACAGCAGCGAATCCGATCGCCCTAAACGCCACCGCCGGCAGATGCCGCCGCACAAGATCAAGGAGGCCCTGGACGCTTACGTGGTCGGGCAGGACGCGGCAAAAAAAGCCCTCTCCGTGGCGGTCTACAATCACTACAAGCGCATCGAGTCGTCGGACTACGACTACGATTACGCCGACGTCGAACTGGAGAAGTCGAACATCCTGCTGCTGGGTCCTACGGGTACCGGCAAGACGCTGCTGGCCCGCACACTGGCGCGCGTGCTTGATGTGCCGTTCTCTATCTCCGATGCCACCGCCCTCACCGAAGCAGGCTACGTGGGCGAGGATGTGGAAAGCATTCTGTCGAGCCTGCTGAACGCCGCCGACTTTAACGTAGAGCAGGCCGAGCAGGGCATCATCTACATCGACGAAATCGACAAGGTGGCCCGCAAAGCCGACAACGCGTCCATCACGCGGGACGTGTCGGGCGAAGGGGTGCAGCAGGCGCTGCTCAAGATTCTGGAGGGGACCACTGCCGGCGTGCCGCCCAAGGGTGGGCGCAAGCATCCCGAGCAGAGCCTCGTGAACGTCAATACGCAGCACATCCTGTTTATCTGTGGCGGGGCGTTTCAGGGCCTGCCGGAGCTGGTGGCCCAGCGGATGAGCCGGGGCACGATGGGCTTCACCGCCAAGCACAAGCAGAAGGTCGACAAGCGCGACCCCGCCCTCCTGCGCTACGCCGAGCCCGGCGACCTGCTGCAGTTTGGGCTGATCCCTGAACTGGTGGGCCGCCTGCCCCTGATGGCCACGCTCGACCCGCTGGACGACGCCGCCCTCAAGACCATCCTTACCGAGCCGCGCAACGCGCTCGTGAAGCAATACCAGAAGCTGTTGGCGCTGGACGGCATCCGGTTGCAGGTGGATGATGAAGCGCTGGACGCCATCGTGGAACGGGCCCGCGTGCGCGGCACCGGCGCCCGAGGCCTGCGCGCGGTGATGGAAGAAGTCATGCTCGACATCATGTTCGAGGTGCATCAGCACGGCGACATCAGCACGTGCCGCATCACCGCCCCTGTAGTACGGGAAGGCCGGCCTCCGCTTCTGGAAAAGCGCAAGGCCAGTGCGTAGCGCCGCATCCATGGCGCTGAGCGGCGCCTGTGAGAAAGGGCGCTACCGCGGAATGGCAACCGGTTTCGGCGCCGCGCGCAGTGGTCGCGTGTGAAATGATGGGGGAGGAGCCAGGCGGGTACAGCGTTCGTGCGAAGGGCGTGGGCCCCCGCGACGCATGCGGGCAATGGTAGTAGGTCCGTGAAAACCTTGAAGATACTGGAAGCGCTTCTGTACGTATTGCACGTTTCGGGCTCCGCGCCGGGTTGCACGATCGATGGAAGCGCATACAAAATACCCGAAAGCAGCAGATTCCTTTTGCCCTTTACTCCCGCCGTAATTATACTATACACCGTATGTAAGCGCTTACAGCTATACACTATTTTAGAGCTCCTGTAGCAGCGGCACGAACAGCCCCCGAATAGAACAGCCCCTGATGGAGCTACCGTGACGTAGCCTCTCGATAATTCCTCGTGTTGCCTTGCGGGCGCTCCTTCCATCTGCGTGTACACCAACCTTACGACGCACCCCTCTATGATGAATCTACTACCACGCCATTTCGCCTCTACGCTGGCGGGCCTTGTCCTGCTGGGGATATTGCTCCTGCTAACGGCCTGCGACGACGACACGGTAGCGCCGCGCGTAACCGTGCCCGAAATTGACGAGCCGCAACCGGCAGAGGTGCTGCTCGAAGTCCCAACCGACGAAGCTGGCGCAACCAGTCAGGAAATCACGGTGGAGTACCGCGGGCTGGATGGGCCGCCGGACATTGACGCTACGGTTGACGGGCCCGGGAGCCTCGAGGTCACCAACCGCTCCAACAGCGGCGACCCGTTCGACGGTGGCACGACTACCTTTGCCCTCGCGTTCACGTATCCCGAAGCCAGCACCATCGATCCGTCCCAGGCCACGGTTACGATCTCGGGGGGCAGCGCGGAGCTCAACCGCACGGCCAGTCAAACCATCAATGTGGATGCGCAGAAAGTCCTGCCTGAACTATCGGCGTCCGCTGAGAGCGTGACGCTCGAAATCCCTGAAGGCCAGGCGACAAGTGAGACGCGCGAGCTGGTCATCTCGTATCGTGCGTTGGATGCGGCGCCCAGCTTTACGCTCGCTAATGTCGAAGGCCCAGGCGCATTTGTGATTACAGAGGGAGCCACGGAAGGCTCGCCGGCTGATGGCAGCACTACCTATGAGGTCACGTATGAGTCTACGGACGTGACGGTTGAAACCACTGCTGATCTGATCTTTGAAGGCACCAACGCCCTGCTGGAGCTGGATGAGAGCCTCACCGTTGGCCTCACGGGCAGCGGCGAGCTCTTTGGCGTTGATGGCCAGGCGGGCGTCCTCACTGATTTCTTGAATGTGGCGGACTACGAAGAGCGCACCATCACAGACGTTGGTACGGCCACAAGCCAAGTCGTGGTTGACGCACCGACCGTCGCCAGCGGCTCCAAGTCGCTATCGCTCGCAGGCGAAACGGGCAGTGGCGTCACGTTGGCTAACACTGTAGCGCTCGATGGAGCTGATCGGTTCACCTTTTACGCGCGCGGTGATGCCGGAGCCATTGTTGACCTCGTGTGGACCTTCCGCGACGATGCCGGTGCCGAAGCCGAGTTCACCCAGAGCCTGGAGCGGGGGCAGCCCTGGCTCTTCTTCGAGGTGCCAGCTGCGGAAGCGGGCCTCGATGCATTAAATGGTACGCTCGCGGAGATTGAGGTAGAAATTCAGCGGCCCGCTGCCGGAACGTCGGTAGAGGTCTTCCTGGACGACCTCAGCTTCGGCGATGCCGATGGGACGATCGTCTCCTTCTTCGACTTCGATGACACCACCAACCCGTACATCTTCGGCGGGGCCTCGCGTGACTTCACCACCAGCGTGGTTGCTGAGTCAGCAGGCACGCGGGCCCGCACGTACACCGGTGAAGGCGGTGGCTTTGGATTCAACTATGACGTCCTCCGCCTCCCTGAAGCCGATCTGGCAAATGATGTGCTGCAGCTGCGCATCGGCAACATCTCGGATGACTTCACGCTCTTCATCTTCCTGGAGACGCGAGGCTTTGTGGGTGGGTTTAACTTCGACAACGGCATTGAAACCGGTGTTGTCGCCGGGGCCGACTGGCAGACGATCGAGGTACCGCTGTCGCAGCTCGGAGACGATCCGACAACGCTTGTCGAGACCAACGGCGATGGCGCCTTGAGCAACGTCGGCTTCGAAATCCGCAACGCCAATGCCGAAGTCACCTTTGCCCTCGACGACATCGTCATCCGCCGGGGTAACTAAGGCGAGCATCGGATGATAGCCAGTAGCTCGCACGAACCGGCTGCGTGGCGCGCTCCCCCGCGTCACGCAGCACGTTTGTGCGTAAGAGTGGCGCCGAGCCCTGAGCTGACACGGCCTCCAACCGACGGCGGTACGTTGCTCATAAGCCGGCAGGGCATCAGACCCCAATGCGCTACGCAGGGCTGACGCCCGTGCTTGTGTTTCGTTGAAACCACAGGGCATGGCGGTGTAGACAGACGACTCGCACTCCTCTCACAGACCGATCCAACGCCTCTCCCGTGCCCCCCACGATTTACGACGTCGCGGAGCGTGCCCATGTGTCGACAGCGACCGTATCCCGCGTATTCAATAACCAGACCCGCGTAGCCAAAGCGACCCGGGAGCGTGTGCTGAAAGTAGCAGACGCGTTGGGGTACAGTCCGCACATTTCGGCGCAGAACCTGGCGCTGCAGAAAACCAGCTTGCTGGCGGCCGTCGTGCCGTTTGAAACGGACTTCTTCTACGCCCAGGTGATGCGCGGCATGCAGGAGGCGCTGATGGATAGTGCCTACGACTTGATGGTGTACATGGCCCCCGAGAAGCAAGAGACCAAAGGCCAACTGGAACGTGCCCTTCAGCCCGGGCGCGCAGATGGGGTGGTGCTGCTGTCGGCCGAGCTGTCGGATGCGCAGGCTGAGATGGTACGCGCCAGCGGGCAACCGTTCGTGCTGGTGGATACCCACCACTCGCTTTTTGATTCCATCTCGGTAGACAACGACGAGGGCGCATACGACGCTGTGCAGCGCCTGCTGGCGCACGGCTATCAGCGCATCGCCCACATCACGGTAGCCCCGGAGGCGCCCGCTCCTGCGCAGAACCGGCGCCTTGGGTACGAGAAGGCGCTCACAGAGGCGGGCCATGCCATCAACCCGGACCTGATCGTTTACAGTACCAGCTACCCGTTTGGCTTTATGGAAGAAGCCGGCTACGAGGCGATGCAGCACCTGCTGGCGCTGCCCGAGCCCCCCGATGCTGTGTTCGCCTGCTCCGACGTGCAGGCCCTCGGGGCCCTGCAGGCGCTGCGCGACCATGGGCTTCGCGCCCCCGACGATGTGGCCATCGTGGGGTTCGACGACATCCACACCAGCCGCCATGTGGGCCTTTCCACGCTGCGCCAGCCCATGCGCGAGATGGGGAAGCTGGCCGTGCAGAAGCTGCTGCAACGCATCGCCCAACCGGCCCGTACACCATCTAAGACAGTGTTTGCCCCCGAATACATTGCCCGAAGTACCTGCGGCACGGCGTCGTCGTCTGAAGCTACGGCGGCAGCAATCGCGCTGTAGGATGGTGTACCCGCTGATCTGCCTCCTCCTGAACCGTATCCCTCCGTATGAAGCAAACGCTACAGCACCTCATAGCGATACTGCTGGTGGGCCTGCTGGGCCTGTCGCTGGCGGCATGGCCAGCGGTGGGGCAG
>CAYFRR010000126.1:0-8060 GCA_964345505.1 uncultured Rhodothermales bacterium | reverse complement strand
CCTGGGCTACACGTTCTGACCCGGCGCCTCGGCCGGCAGATGGCCGCTGACGTGTGAGCACGGGGCGCTGGGGCTTCGATGGGTTGCTGTCCCCTCATCGAAGCCCCGCGCCTCTTTTATGGCTCCCGCGAAGGAAAAGGAAGCGGCGCAGTATCTCCTCAAGGAGTAGCCCGACGATGCCACGCAGCGCGTGAGTTCGAACCCAGATTCGCGCATGAGGTCGACGTGGAAGAGCCTCCCTCAAACAAAACCCCATAGCCTGAGAAAAGCAGCGGACCGGGCAAGCTATGGCAACGCGCCGGCCGTCGTGTCCACCGCAATGCCCTCCGCGTGGAGGCTGCGCAGCAGTTGGCCGAAGCCTCGGTGGAGGCCCCGCTCGTTGTGCACCATATCGCCGACTGAACTCGCTACTTTGACGAAGGCATTGTAAGACTGGCTGACAGCGACGTCAGAAGGCGGCGTGCCTTGCTGTTTCGCCTGGATCAGGGCGTAAAAGTTGATATCGGAGCCCGCGTCGCTCATCGCCTCTTCGAGCGTGCGGTTCATCTGGATGAACTCGTGCAGGCGGGCAAGTCCCAAGGCCAGCCTCAGGTCGAGCAGCGGGATGACCTGTGCAGACTGCGCCGTCTCATAGGCCGATGTATTTAGTGGGATAATGCCGACGTTGAGCTGCATGAGGCTGTCTGGAAACGTGGTGATGCCCTCGGATAGCAGCTCCGAACTGGCGTTTACGTCGGCTAAGAGCGCGTCGTGCCGCTCGATGCGCTGCGCCAGAATGCGGCGGTTCTGCATGGCTTCCTCTCCGATCATGCTCAGCATCCGCTGCTTCAGATCTTGCTCGTTGGCGTGCTTGCGCCACTCGTTGGCGCCGAGGGCTAACAGCACGCCAAGGACGATGGATAAGACTTCGAGGGCGAGCGTGCCGAGCGGAAACTCCTCGCGGAGGCGGCGAAGGGCAAAACCCATAGGAACTGGCAAAAAGAATGGAAGAAGCTACGGAGCGGAGGTATCTGGCGAGAGGGGGGCTTGTAGCGCCGGGGGCATGTTGAAGCGCGGCACGTCAGGCGGGCGTGGGGCATGTCAAATGGCTGGCGTTGCACCGCCGGATAGGCTCATCCGATCGGCCCGTGGTCTCGCACGCCCATCTGCGGTTGACGGTTACCTTGGGGCGAATGTTACGCTGCAGCGCGTTGGCCTCGGGTGCTGGGCATGTAGACAGATCGCAGGGTTCAAGGCGATGCCGCGGCTGGCTTCCTCCCGTAAACGACCTCGGAGGGAAACGCCCACTGGCTGACGAACTGGCGCCGCACGTCGACGAAGCCTGCTGCGCGCACGACGGGCGCGGTCTGCACGCCCCGGCAGCCGCCCAGCAGCGCCGGGTGCAGGCGATACAGGGCTTCCCAGCTGTGCTGGTACCAGCGCTCAGGGCGCGTCATGCTCATCAGTACGAGCCGCCCGCCAGGACGCAGCACCCGTTTGAACTCGTGGAGTACGGGAGCGAAGTCAGCCCCCGGAAGCAGCCCGAACATGTAGCTGTTGAGCACGCCATCGAAGGTGGCCTCGGGATACGCCAGCGCGTAGGCGGTGCCTCGGCGGAGGCGGTAGCGATTGGTCGCCGCACGCGCCGCACGGCGGCGGGTCTGGCGCAGCATGGCAGGGGACAGGTCGATGCCCTCCGTCCAACCGTTCGGGTTGGCACGGAGCAGCTGCTGAAACGAGAGTCCTGTGCCGACAGCGACCTCCAGCAGCTGCTCGCCATCGTGCGCGTCAAACCAGGTGAGCCCGCACTGCCGGGCGCGGGCTGCCACGAGGCGGGCGAGCGCATCGTAGAAGGGCGCAATCCACCGGTAGGTGCGCGGCACCGCTGCTTGAGGGAGGCGGGCAGGGCGCATGGCACGAAGGGCGTCGGGCATAGGCAAAAAGGGGCGCAACGGGAGAGCATAGGCGAGCGCGTTCGCCGCCAAATCCAGCCTGGGCTGGCCCCCGGGTCATCCTTCCAGCAGCGGCAGCCCCGTCGCGGGGTCTACGGTGCGGCGCAGGGTGGCCTCGAACTGGGTGACGAACACCTCGAGCGTGGGGCCGGTCACGGCCGAGATCAGGTGGCCGCCCACGCACGAGCCATCACGCGTGCTGAGGCTTGCGTGCACGTGCAGGCGGGGCGTCCCTTCAAACAGCGCCACGTTGCCCGTCAGGCTCAAGACCTCCACCGGCTCGTCCACCGCAATCTCCTCATACACGTTGGTCTTCGTGTTGAAAAACCCCAGCACCGCCTCCGAAAAGGCTCCAATGCCGGGACCGATACGCCCAGCGGTGATGTCAGCCTCGGTGATGTAGCGCTCCAGGTGCGGCACGACGTCGTCGCCCGTGGCAAAGACAAGGAGGTCGGTCAGGACGGGGTCGCGCTGAACAGGGTAAGGGTGCATAAAAGACAACAGAGCAAATAGAAGAAATATGTATACGGAAACTTACGAGTCGCCACGCGCCAACGATCCGCGCACAGTTGCTATCGTTCCGCTTTGTGCCGTATGTTAGAGGCGTCTGGCTGGCACGCTTGCTGCACCCACCTCCCTGTGCTGTCACCGATACCGCTTCCTTTCTGTCGTTGACCCTGCTTTTGTACCCATGTACCGATCTCACTCCCTGGCCCTCGCAGCGGTTGCGCTGCTGATGGCCTTCGTTGTGGTAGGCTGTGCCGGCACAGCCGCCACCACTGCTGACGACGCGCCCGACTCCAACGCCACCTCAGCGTCGGGCCCATTTGACGAGCACATCGCCTCCAGCGACACGCTCGACGGTCTCTTTACCGTCTACCAGGATACCACCGATGGCAAGCTCCGCATGAAGATCGACGCCGACCAGCTCGATCAGGAGTTCATCTACTTTACCCTCACGCAAGACGGCGCGCCGGTGGCCGGCCACTTCCGCGGGCAGTTTCGCGCCAACGAGGTGTTCACCATGCGGCGCTACCACGATAAAATCGAGTTTGTGAAGGAGAACACCAGCTTCTACTTCGATCCGGACAACGCTCTCAGCCGCGCTGCACAAGCCAACATCACCCCGGCCATCCTCGCCTCGCAGTCCATCGTGGCGGAGGATACGACCAACGGCGGTGCGTTTCTGATTGATGCCGACGCGCTCTTCCTGACGGAAGCGCTGCACCAGGTGAAGCCCTCGCCGCCCCGGCAGCGGCGCCCCGGGCAGTTTCAGCTGGGCAGCCTCAACCGGGACAAGACGCGCTACCACCGCGTGCGCAGCTTTCCGGAGAATATGGACGTGGTAGTAGAGTACGTGTACGACAACCCGCTACCGCGCGCAGGCGGTGGGAGCGCCGTGACGGACGCCCGCTCCGTGGGTATCCTCGTACAGCATAGCCTCATCCAGATGCCGGAGAACGACTTCACGCCGCGCTTCGCCGATCAGCGGGTGGGCTACTTCACGCAGCAGATCGACGATCAGACATCGACCAGCGCCACGCCGTACCACGACCTGCTGAACCGCTGGCATCTTGAGAAGCAGGACCCGGACGCCGCGGTGTCGGACCCGGTGGAGCCCATCGTCTGGTGGATCGAGAACACGACACCGGAGGAGCTACGCCCGACCATCCGAGAAGCCACGCTGGCCTGGAACCAGGCGTTTGAAGCGGCGGGCATCAGCAATGCCGTCGAAGTCAAGATCCAGCCGGACGATGCCGACTGGGAGGCGGGCGACATCCGCTACAACACGCTGCGGTGGACGTCCTCGCCCACCCCGCCGTTTGGGGGGTATGGGCCGAGCTTTGTGAACCCGCGCACCGGACAGATCCTGGGGGCCGACGTGATGCTGGAGTGGGTCTTTCTCTCCAACCGCGTGCGGCAGGAGCAGCTCTTCGAGGCGGCGGCGCTGCCCGGCTTCCGAGGTGCAGATGGGCTGCACGACGACTGGTTTGGCGCGGCTGCCGATGACGCCCATGCGCACGAAAATCACGCGCATGAGGGCCACGCCCACGGCGATTCGGCCCACAGCTGCCAGCTGGGGCTGCAGATGCAACACAACCTGCTCCTGGGCCTGCAAGCGCTGAAAGCGCGTGGGGCCTCGGAGATTGAACTGGATGACTATGTGGAGGAAGCGCTCTACTACCTCATCCTACACGAGGTGGGCCACACACTGGGCCTCAACCACAACATGCAGGCCCACAACCTGCTCTCGCCAGAGGAGCTTCGGGATGCCGACGCCATCAGCGCGCAGGGCCTCATCGGCTCGGTGATGGACTACCCGGCGGTGCACCTCACGGCTGACGAAGCAGATCAGCATGCCTACTTCATTACGCAGCCGGGGCCGTACGACACCTGGGCTATCCAGTTCGGGTACGACCCACGTGTGGATGACGAGACCTACCGCACCGAACTGCTCGCGCGCTCTACCGAGCCGGCACTGGCGTTTGGCAACGACGCCGACGACATGCGCAGCCCGGGCAAGGCCATCGACCCGCGCGTGATGACGAACGCCCTGTCCAACGATCCCATCGCGTATTCGCAGGAGCGGTTTGCGATGGTGCAGGACCTCCTGGCGTCGCTCCGCGCGAAGTACGACGAGCCGGGCGCGTCCTACACGCCGCTGCGCAACGCCTACTTCATCCTGACGGGTGAGCAGTCGAGCGCAGCTAACGTAACCTCCCGGTTCATCGGCGGCGTCTACCGCGACCGTAGCGTGATCGGGCAGCCGAATGCCGAGACGCCGTTCCGTCCGGTACCGCGCGAAACACAGGAGGCGGCGCTGCAGACGCTCCGCACGCACCTCTTTGCGCCGGATGCCTTTGAGGCGCCGGAGGATCTGTACAACCACCTGCAGATGCAGCGTCGGGGCTTTAACTTTTCGGCAGCGGGCGAGGACCCCAAGATTCATAGCCGGGCCCTCAACATGCAGCGCGCGGTGCTGGCCCACATCATGCATCCGCGGGTGCTCACCCGGATGACAAACAGCCGTCTCTACGGTAACACGTACCCGGTGGCCGAATACATGACGGACCTCACCAACGCCATCTTTGCAGACGATGCGCGGGGGGCGGTGAACACCTTCCGGCAGCAGCTGCAGATTGAGTACGTGCAGCGCCTCAGCGCGGTCATCGACCCGGAGGACGGGAGCGCGTTCGATACGATCGCGCGCTCGGCGGCCCTCAAGAGCCTCCGTGATGTACAGCGCCTGCTGCGCGGCAAGAACGGTCCAGACGCTGAGACGCAGGCGCACACGGAGCACGTGCGCTTCCTCATCGACAAGGCCCTGGCGACGAGCTAATTCAGGCGCGCTACCTGCTGCACTCCTTCCCCGGACTGGCCCTTGGTGCCGGTCCGGGGTTTTTTGATGGCGTACGGTCCGCGCTGCTTACGTGGCGGCCTGTCGCTGCTTGGCCCGGTCGGCCGCGGTGAGCACGCCCGGTGGCTTAGGCACCTGATAGGGAGCACTCGTAGACGGGGCGTGGAAATCGCCGATGAACGTGATTTCTGTCTCCAGCGTGTAGCCTGTCTCGCGCGCGACGACATCCTGCACATGTGCGATCAGCGCTTGCACATCGGCCGCGGTGGCGCCGTCGCGGTTGATCATGATGTTGGCGTGTCGGTGCGTCACCTCCGCACCGCCGATGCGCGTGCCCAGGAGCCCGCACTGGTCGATGAGCCGCCCGGCGCCTACGCCTTTGATCTTCTTGAAGATGGATCCCGCGCTGGGCTCCGTGTCGAGGGGCGGATGGCGCTTGCGCCGCCAGTCCAGGTTGGCCGCCATGACCTCACGCATCCGCTCCTCGTGGCCAGGCGTGAGCTGAAAAGTGGCCGCGAGCACCACATCGTCGCGGTGATGCAGGATGGACTGGTCGTAGCCAAAGTTGAAGTAGTCGACGCCCACCGTGCGCCGCTCGCCTTCTTCGGTGAGGATATCGGCGCTGTGCACCACCTCCTCAATGAACATGGTGCGCTCCCGGGCCGGGGGTGGGGAGAGGAAGTGGAGGTTCTGCCAGAGCGCCCCACCCACGGTAGACGGGATGCCGACGTAATGCTCCAGTCCGGAGAGCCCCGCGCTGACGGCCGTCTCGATGAGATCGGGGTACACCACGGCGCCACTCTCGGCCCAGAGCTGGTGGGCCTCGGGGCGCAAGTCCACATGCTGTGCTGCATTGCGGATGACAAGCCCCCGAAACCCGCCGTCGCCTACCAGGATGTTGGCCCCGACGCCCAGCAGGAAGAAGGGCAGGTCCACCGTGCGGGCGGCTTTGAGCGCGTGGTACAGCTCGTCTGCCGTGTGGGCTTCATAGAAGAGGGCCGCCGGGCCACCGATCTTGAAGGTGGTGAACGGCCCAAGGGGCACGTCGCGTTGCAGGCGGTCGGGGCCGAGAACGTCGCGCAGCGTGCGCAGCGCTTCGGCGGGGAAGGCAGTAGACGTAGAAGACACAGCGGCAGGACGGTAAGAAACGGCGGTAGAATACGACAAAACCAGGCAATACGAGGTACTGCCCAGCAATGCGTTAAGGGCAACCAGGCGACGGCAGGGGGCGTTCCGCCACGCAGCAATCCCCGTGAAACTCCTGCTTCAAGCGTGCCGTACGCCGCTTGGATAGGAGCGCGCCGTGCCACTGTAGGATATCCATTGCACCATTATATCTCCCTTATCTCCCCTTTGCCATGCGCAGTACCGGAACGATAGCCCTCTTGATTGTTGCTGTGCTGCTGCTTGTCCTCGGGATATCAGGCTGTAGCACCTACAACAGCCTGGTGGGTGCCGAGGAGCAAGTCGAGGAGTCCTGGGCCAACGTCGAAACGCAGTACCAGCGGCGTGCCGACCTCATTCCCAACCTGGTGAGCACGGTGCGTGGCGCGGCCGACTTTGAGCAGGATGTCCTTACCTCCGTCACCGAAGCACGGGCGCAGGCGACGAGCATTCAGTTGTCGGTGGATGACCTGAACGACCCGGCGGCCCTGCAGCGCTTTCAGGAAGCCCAGGGGCAGCTGAGCGGTGCGCTCGGACGGCTCCTGGCGGTGTCGGAGAACTACCCTCAGCTGCGCGCCACCGAGGCGTTCCGCGACCTGCAGGCGCAGCTTGAAGGCACAGAAAACCGCATCAATGTGGCCCGCACACGATACAACGACGCGGTGCGCCAGTACAACACCGAGGTGCGTAGCTTCCCCACCGTCGTGTATGCCAGCGTGTTCGGCTTCGAGCGCCGCGCCTCCTTTGAGGCCGATGCGGGCGCAGAAACTGCCCCATCCGTCGATTTTGGATAACATCCAGACCGGAGTGCGCTGCCCCCTTCATTCTCAACCGCAACGGCCGTGGCCACACGCATTCTGTGCATCGGATGGTGGATGCTGGCGCTCCTCATGGTAGGTGGCCCAGCGGCCTCCGCGCAGACCATCGACGTGCCGCCTCCCAGCGGGCAGTGGGTGACGGACGAGGCGGGGATGCTCACCAGCGCGCAGCGCAATGCGCTCAGCCGGACCCTCCGCGACTATGCCGACAGCACCTCCACGCAGATCATCGTGGTGACGCTGCCCAGCCTGGAAGGAAACGATCCCGGCCTCTACGCTACGGAGCTCGGGCAGCAGTGGGGTGTGGGCCAGGAGGGGCGCGACAACGGTGCGGTGGTGCTTGTTTCGCGCAGTGACCGCCAGCTCTTCATCGCCACCGGGTTTGGGCTGGAGGGCGCTATCCCGGATGCCATCGCCTCGCGCATCATCCGCAACGAAATCACCCCTGCCTTCCGGCGGGGCGACTACTACGCCGGGCTGAACCAGGGCGTGACAGCGATGATGGCTGCAGCCGCCGGCGAGTACACGGCGGAGCGCTCTGCTTCCGATAGCTCCGGTTCTCCGCTGCCGGGCCTCATCTTCCTGGTGTTCATCTTTATCCTGATCGTTCGCTCGGCTACGAAGGGCGGATCTTCCGGCCCCGGGCAGCGCCGTCGCGGACGCAGTGGTGCCGAGATGTTCATCCTGGGCTCGATCCTGGGTAGTGGCTCGCGACGCAGCAGCGGAGGCTTTGGTGGCGGAGGCTTTGGGGGCGGAGGCTTCGGCGGAGGCGGCTTTGGGGGCGGTGGG
>CAYFRR010000125.1:3732-8065 GCA_964345505.1 uncultured Rhodothermales bacterium | reverse complement strand
TCGTATGCCGTCGGCGGCCGGCCCAGCGGGCTTCCCGAGTATCAGATGCAGCGCGAGCTGGGGGTGCTGGCGCTCTCATCCAGCATTCTCGACACCGGTCACGTCGGCCTCTTCCACCTGCGCGATGGTGGCATAGAGCCCCTGCCCGATAGCTACCTGATCGATCTTTCGGATGACGGCACCCCGGACACGGAGGTCACGTTCAGCTTCAGCGCCAGCCCTGGCGAAGTGCTGCTCGACCTGACGGCTACAGACCAGGGCGTCTTCCTCCACCCCAGCTGGCTTCCCGACCGGGTGCTGATCGTCCTTATCACCGAAGACAACCTGCCTGGCGCCTTTGGTGACGACGTAGACTTGTCGGACTACAGCGCCGTGGCTGAGTTCTACGGCCTTCCCCAAAACCCGTAGCGCTTCACGCCTCCAGGCAAATCGCCCATCGTGGGCGCAGTCGCCTACGCCACCTGCTGCGCCTCCCGCAGCGCGTTGCCGATGAGCGTAACCGACGCCTGGGGATCCGTGAGCGCGTCGCGGCCCGCCAGAAAGCGGAGGCACGTCACCTGCTGCATCAGGTCGCTGAGGAGGCTGAGGTGCTTCTGCACGATGTGGGGGCGGGGCGTCAGCAGGGCGCCCGCCTGCGTGGAAAGGTGCTGCAGCACGGTGGCCGAGCGGATGGGCTCCAAGCGGCTGGTTGGGGCATCGACGATCTCTGGAAGCAGCACGAGCCGCGGGCGGCACCGGGGCACAAACTGGCCCGGGTACAACACCTCGGGGTCCACGCGCCACTTCGTGGGGTCGCTCATGGAGGGCGGCCAGGCATGCGCCCCTAAGGCTGGAAACTGAGCCACCATCTCGTGTTTGACGCAAAAATCGTGGCGAAACGACAGCGCCTCCACACGGTCGCCCTCCGTCACTTCCGGCAGACGGCGCAACAGCACGGTGTCATCCGAAAGGTGCTGCCAGCCGGCCCGGACGAGGTTCAGCGTGGTGGTCGACTTGCCGCTGCCACTCTGCGCCACAAGGAGCACACCGGCGCCGTCGCGCACGAGCGCCGCGGTGTGCAGCCCGTACCGCTCCTGGTAGCGCAGCAAGATCACCACACCGATGGTGACCAGGTAAAACCGCTCGAGGGCCTGCGCCTCCGTGAGCAGCGACGCGCCGACGTGCGCTCGCGCGGTACCTGCCGGGGCGTCAATCACCACAAGCGCGTCCGCATGCGCGACGTAGTAGGTGTCGTCCACGTGCGCTACGGAGAGCCCTTCGGGCGACCGGGTGATGAGCGAGGCCTCCGCCGGCATCTCCGGGACGGTCGCGGCCTGCACATACTGCATATCCATATCTGCCGCTGTCGCATCTACAGGCTGCGCCCCCTTGTACCGCAGCGCTTCTTCCATCGTGGCCTGCAATGCCGGGGCATCCGCCCGGAGCGCAAAACCCTTGTCGTGCAGTCGGTAGTGGACCGTCTTCATAGATGCATTCCGCGGATGAAAAAGTAGAACGCAGCACACGCGCAGACGCACCGGCAGGTTCGGCGGTTGCAACTAACGACGGCGCGCCCTATGCTGGATTTATCGACCCCGTGTGCGCGTGCTTCCCTGCCCTCTTTTCTCAGCCTACGCCCCGTTATGCCTTCCTATCGCCCCTCCCCCGACGTTGTAGCTACGGAGCTTGACGATGACGAAGCGGTGCTCCTGAGCCTTGAAACGCAGCGCTACTACTCCATGAACGAGACGGGCACGCGCGTCTGGCAACTGCTCTCGGCCGGCGAGGCCCCGGAAGCCATCGCCCGAGCCATCACACAGGAATGGGATACCACGATGGACGAGTCGCTGGCGTACGTGGAGTCGTTTCTGGAAGAGTTGACCGCGGAAGGACTGGTAGAGAAAACGGAGGCGTGAGCAGGCTCAATCACCCAAGAGCTCGTTGAGGTCCTCCGGGTCGCGCGTCAGCAGCCCCTGCTTCTTGAAGTAGATCATCGTGGTTTCCAGCGTGCCGTGACGCATCCGCTGCTTCACCTCCTCTACGGACATGCCCTCGTTTAGCCAGATGAGGGCGGCCGTATGGGTGAGGCTGTGCGGACTCACGCCGCGCCGCTTGATGCCGGCTGCTTTGAGGTGGCTGTTGATACGGCTGCGGACGGAGCGGGTGTTGAGGCGCTTCCCCTCGGAGCGGTTGCCGTGCGAAACGAACAGCGGATCTTCCGGACGGTAGCGCCCGCGGGCGTCCAGGTACAGGCGCACCTTCTCCAGGACGCGCTCGTCGACCGGCACTTGCTGGTCTTTCGCCGTGTGCCCCTTCCCTTGCACGCGCAGAAACCAGCCCATCAGCGTCTGCTCCAGATCCTCAAGGTCCGCCCGCACAATCTCGATCTCGCTGAGACCCGCGTAAAGCATCAGGTACATCATCGCGATGTCCCGCTTGCCGATAGTGGTGTCAGCATCCACAGTAGCGAACAGCGTTTCGATGTCTTGCTCGGTAAGGACCTGCCGCGAGTGGGTGCTGGGTCGGCGGTTGCCCTTCACTTCGGTCGCCGGGTTGGATTTCAGCAAGCCGATATCAACGAGGTACTGGCAAAAGCGCCGGAGCGCCGTGAGGTAGGTGGAGACGGAGACCTGGTGCAAGCCGCGCTCCTCCATCAGGTACGTCTTGTACGCGCGCACACCATCTTCGGTGAAGCGAAAGCGCTGCTTGTGCACCGCATACCAGCGCTCAAACGTGTTCAGCGAGCGCCGGTACGTCCCGGCCGTCTGCGGGCTTTTGTTCTTCAGGTACTCGTCCACAAAAGCGTCCAGCCGCTTGCGCAGTTCGCCTGTGGTGAGGCGGAGTGGGGTGGGCGCAGGATCGTCAGGCATGGCACAGTACCGTCGTGAGCAGAGGGCGTCAGGTGGCAGACCACCCAGTGCTTGTAATCAACAGCTACTTGCTGACTTTGTCAATAACGGTTGTTGAAGCGTCGCCATTGTTACCGCTTGGTGGCTGGCTCGCGGGCTACCGACGGACGGGGCGCCTACAGCTCTGCGTCTGGGTCGAGGGCTTCCAGCGTCTGCCCAAACGACTGCAGGAAGGAGGCCCCCATCGCGCCATCGATGATGCGATGGTCGTACGAGAGGGAGACGTACATCATGTGGCGGATGGCGATGGTATCGCCCAGATCGGGGTGCTCGATCACAACCGGGCGCTTCTTGATGGCGCCCGTTGCCAGGATGGCCACCTGCGGCTGGTTGATGATAGGCGTGCCCATGAGGGAGCCGAGCGTACCGATGTTGGTGATGGTGAAGGTGCCCCCCTGCAGCTCGTCCGGCTGCAGCTGCTTGTTGCGGGCCCGATCGGCCAGGTCAGCGGCGGCGTGCGTCAGCCCAATCAGATTTTTTTGCCCGGCGTTGCGGATGACCGGTGCGACGAGCCCCTTGCGGGCGATCGCCACAGCGATGCCCACGTGCAGGTCCTTCTTGATGAGGATCTCCTTCTCCTCCACCGACGAATTCAGCACCGGATGCTCACGTAGCGCGTCAACGGCTGCCTGTACGAAGAACGGGGTGTAGGTCAGCTTCACACCTTCGCGCTGCATGAAGACTTCTTTGTTGCGCTCGCGCTGCTTGACCAAGTTGGTGACGTCGACCTCCGAGAAGGAGGTGACGTGCGCCGACGTGCTCTTTGAGCGGACCATGTGGTCGGCGATGATCTGCCGCATGCGGTCCATCTTGACGACTTCCACGCGCCCGTCATAGCCGTCGTCGGCTGGGGGCGCGGCGGGCGGAGCCGGCGGTACCGACTGCCCCTCGGTCGAGCGCGCTGTGGTCGCCTCTTGCTCTTGCTGTTCTTGCTCCTGCGGGGCTGGCGCGGCCTGGGGTTCTTCCCGGGTCTCGATATATGACAATACGTCTTCCTTCGTGACGCGCCCTTCGCGGCCGGAGCCTTCAATTGACTCCAGCTCCTGCATGCCAAGCCCTTCTTCTTCAGCGATGGACCGCACGAGCGGCGAGTAGAAGCGTCCGTCGGAGCCGCGGCGTTGAATGTCGCCGCCGCCGGCCGGTACAGGTTCGCGGACAGTGCCATCGCCGGATGGCGTGCCGGTCTGCACGGGCGCCTCCTGCGTCGGTTCAGCTGCGGGCTCGGTGTCGGCAGCCGTATCATCATCAGAGGGCGTCTCGGCCTCCTCTCCAGCCGGAGCCTCGGTGCCAAGCACGGCGATAACAGTGTCTACCTCGACGGTATCGCCCTCTTCTACCAAAATCTCCTGCAAGATGCCCTCAGCGGGCGACGGCACCTCGGTATCGACCTTGTCGGTGCCGATTTCCAGCAGCGTCTCATCCAGGGCCACCTCGTCACCGATTTC
>CAYFRR010000125.1:0-3632 GCA_964345505.1 uncultured Rhodothermales bacterium | reverse complement strand
TGTCGGTGCCGATTTCCAGCAGCGTCTCATCCAGGGCCACCTCGTCACCGATTTCTTTGTGCCACACGATGACCGTGCCTTCGGTGATGCTTTCGCCCATCTTGGGCATGACGACCTCTACGCGACCTTCGCCCACGGGCTTAGCCTCGGGCTCCGGCATCTCTTCCTCTACTGGCGCTTCATCAGGGGCTTCCTCTGCTTCATCGGCGGCTTCCGTAGCCTCGTCGGCTGTAGTGTCCTCGGCTGTAGCATCCGCTGCGGTGTCTGCCTCTGCGGCGGCGTCCGCTCCCTCGGCGTCTTCTGCGGGTGGCGCGTCGGCAGGCGCCTCGCTTACGGCTTCCGGATCGGTTTCCAGCATGGCAATGACGGTGCCTACTTCAACCGTATCGCCTTCTTCCACCATGATCTCGGCGAGCGTTCCTTCTGCAGGGGAAGGCACCTCGGTGTCCACCTTGTCGGTCCCAATCTCCAGCAGCGTCTCGTCCAGTTCAACCTCGTCACCGATTTCCTTGTGCCACACGATGACCGTGCCTTCGGTGATGCTTTCGCCCATCTTGGGCATGGTGACTTCAACCTTCGCCATGGTAACGGTAGAGTAGCTTGGGGGTAGAGGAGGACGGCCACAGGGCCACCGATTGCGCCTGCACCTTGCAATATAAGCACTGCACCGTTGAGTGAAAGCGCTTTGCGACAATGCGAGCGTGCAACGTCCCAATTCAACAAAAGTTGACTACTACGAACGCCCTGACTACCGACGCCGCGAAGGATTCAGTTGAACTGGTTCATGGCCTCATCGATGCCGTCGGTGGCTACGCGCAGGGCTGCATCGGCGGCCTGGTTGAGCGCGCTCTCGATCGCCGGCTGCTGCTCAGGGGTGAAGCGGCTCAGCACATAGCGCGACTGCTCACCTCGGGGAAAGTCGTTACCGATGCCGATGCGGAGCCGGGGAAAGTTCTTGGTCTGTAGCTGATTGATGATGTCTTGCAGCCCGTTGTGCCCGCCGGCCCCGCCTTTCGGCCGCAGTCGGATACGGCCCACCGGGAGGTTGATGTCGTCGTAAATCACCAGCATATCGGCGGGGTCTACATTGCTGTAGTTGACCACGTGGCGGACCGCGCTACCGCTTCGGTTCATGAGCGTGAGCGGCTTCATGAGGCCGAGCTGAAGCCCGGCATGCCGCCCCCACCCCACGAGCGCATTGGCCCGGTTGTCGTGTGTGGGGGCGATGCCACTCGTTTTTTCAAGGGCGTCGACCACGGTAAACCCTACGTTGTGGCGGGTACCCTTGTATTTAGCCCCGGGGTTGCCAAGCCCAACAATGAGCGGTTTGGTGCGAGCCATATAAACAGTCAGGCAGCGATGAAGGGGAGCATGACAGCAGCGCAAGGACACACACTGCTCTAATACGCCAATGCCTCTCCCTCCATCAGAGGAAGAGGCATGACGACCATTCGATGTGCACACGGGCGGATGGCCTCAGCCATGCTGGTAGAAGCCTCCGCGGGGTGCGCAGCGTTCAGTGCCAGGCGCTTACGCCTGCTCTTCTTCGCCTTCGGCGCCTTCTTCGCCTTCGGGCGCTTCCTCGCCCTCGGGCAGTTCTTCGCCTTCGATCGGCTCGCCTTCCTCGTCGAGCAGCGTGGAGACTTCTTCCTCTTCCACCTCCAGCTCGCGCGGCGGCACTACGGTTACTACGGTGCGCTCTGGAGCATCCGTGAACGTCACGCCTTCCACTTCAATGTCTTCGATGTGGACGGCATCGCCAATCTCAAGCTCAGAGATGTCGACCTCGAGGGCCGAGGGGATGTCTTTCGGCACGCAGCGGATCTCCAGCTCGTTGAAGAGAAACTGGGTGTAGCCGCCCTCGGTCTGCCCAATGGGCGTTCCCTGAAAGCGCAGCGGCACACTCAGCGTCAGTTCTTCGCCTTCCGTCAGCGCGAGGAAATCGGCATGCAGCGGGCGGTCCGTGACCGGGTGAAAGTCGATATCCTTGAGGATGCACTCCCACTGGTCGCCGTTGCTGGCGAGGCGCACGAGGCTCGTTTCGTTGGTGAAGACAAGCGGCAGTACGTCCGCTTCCTCAATGGCAAGCGACCGCGGTTCCTGGTTGGGGCCGTAAAGCACCACCGGAATCTTGTCGTTGCGGCGCAGGCTGCGAGCGGCTCCTTTGCCGGTATCGCGCGTCGTGGCACTGATTTCAACTATATTCATCTTCGCTCAACGTTATAAAAACAAGTATCGTAAAGGCAGTACCGGGAGTGGTACGGGCCGGCCTAACGCCTCAGGCAAAGGCCTCAGGCAAACAGGGTGGAAACAGAGTTGTCGGTGTAGATGCGGCGAATGGCGTCGGCGAAAATCTCCGCGACGCTGACTACCTCAATCTTTTCAGACGGACGGGGCAGCGGCACAGTGTCGGTAACGACCAGGTGGTTGATGGCAGATGATTCTACGCGCTCATACGCAGGGCCCGAAAGCAGCGGGTGGGTGCACGCCGCCATGATATCCTGCCCGCCCTCGTCGCGCAGGGCGTTTGCGGCATTCGTCAGGGTACCGGCGGTATCTACCATATCGTCAATGATCAGCACGCTCTTTCCGGATACGTCACCGATGATGTTCACTACCTCGGCTTCGTTCTGCGCCGGGCGGCGTTTGTCGATCACCGCAAGCTCGGCTTCCAGGCGTTTGGCATAAGCCCGAGCTACTTTCAGCGAGCCCACATCCGGCGCAACCACTACCAGGTTGTCTGTCTCAATTCTGTTTTTGAAGTAGTCAATAAAGACCGCAGACGAATACAGATGATCCACCGGCACGTCGAAGAAACCCTGAATTTGAGGCGCGTGCAGGTCCATGGTGAGCACCCGATCGATGCCCGCGGTCGTCAGCATGTTGGCCATCAGCTTCGCGCCGATCGAGACCCGGGGCTGGTCTTTGCGGTCTTGTCGCGCATAGCCGAAGTACGGGATCACTGCAGTTACCCGCGCGGCTGAAGCCCGCTTGGCCGCATCGATTAACATCAGCAATTCCATCCAGTTGTCACCGCCTGGATGCGTGCTCTGAATGATGAAGACGTCTGAGCCCCGAATGGATTCTTCGTAGCGGACGTAGATCTCGCCGTCGGAGAAGTTCTTGATCGAGAGTTGGCCCAGGCCATTGCCGTACGAGAGCGCGATGTGACGCGCCAGTGCGGGATTTGAACGACCAGCAAATAGGGTGATGGGGATGTCTTTGTTTGACGTGCGCATAGCCCGGCGGGCAAAGGGTTGGGAGAGGAGATAACAGGCGAACGCGGGCACCGCACGACTCGACGTTCAAAACCCCACACCGAGAACGGCGCAGGGTTAGCGTATAGCGCACCAGCCGATCGCGCTATACACCCATCGAGGGGCGCGTGCAAAACAAAGAGGCTGCCCCGGGAGGATTCGAACCTCCACCGACGGCTCCAAAGGCCGCTGTCCTGCCATTAGACGACGGGGCATACGTACAACGTGCGTGAATGTAGGGCCATTTTATAAACAAATCAACGGCGGAACGGACGTTCCAAGCTGCTGTTGTCCCACCGCTGTTGAATTTGCACGCCCTTTACAGTGCCCTTGTTCGCTGCAGCTATGGCCCTGGGCATCGGCGTCGGCCACGGC
>CAYFRR010000124.1:0-8066 GCA_964345505.1 uncultured Rhodothermales bacterium | reverse complement strand
GACTTGCTATCCGAGGTGCTGCTATCGATTGTAGTGCCCCAGCCATCGACGTGCGATGCAGGCGTCCTGCTTGATAATGTCCTATCTGGTAGCTTCCTACTTGATGGCACGCCCGTGATTAGTCCACTGCCATAAACGACGGGTAGGCGTGGGACGCAGGCGGGAGTGGCCGGGCCAGCCAGGTGTACCCAAGGGGGTAGTGTCCACCGCCGTTATTGCAAGCTCACGCCTTAAATCTCAGTACTGGATTGCCTTGTCGTCTCTTGCTCGGTGCGGGTACAAATGCTGTGTGGTGGAAGTGCGACTTGATTTACAACCATGCAATAACAGACATTGTGTTCTGGCGGTTGATAGGCAAAGGCCTGCTCGCAGTGCCGCGCTACCTACACCACCTCTCCTGCCGCTACGGCGCCGGCGACGCCGCTGCCGTCCATCTCTTCCTTGGGGCTCTCTACCCCGAGCAGTTCGCAGAGGCCCGCCAGGCCGTAGTGGAAGGGCCACAGGTTCATAAGGTCAGCATGCGGCGCGTGGCTGTACGGATAGGTGTTTCGCGGGTCGGCGCGGGTCGGGGAGAGGCCATCGGTCGAGGAGAGGCCACGAGCCATCGTGCGCGCCTCCAGAAACGGCACGTCAAAGCGCTTACCATTGAAAGTTATCCAGCGCACCTCCCCACTGAAACCATTTACGGCCTCGGAGAAGTCATGAACCAGATCGGATTCTTCGTCCAGCGCCGCGGCCGTCCAGCTCTTGGGAGCGCGCGGCCCGCCGTCTATGGTCCCACTCACCGCACTGATGCAGCAGATCCACTCCAGAAACGGATGTGTCGACCGTACGAGACGGTCCTGCTCCGCGGCCGCCTGTTCGGGGTGCGATCTGCGACGTAGCTGAGGTACCGCTCACGGCGCGCATGCCGGGCCTCACACGAACTTGGACCTTACACCAATTGGTACTGCATGCGAACGGATCAAGCGCTGCAGGGCTTATCTCGTGCTGCCGATTGCCCAAACGCCTATTCAGGCCAGACCGTTGTGGTTTCTTTAGGGTAAATCGGGTTTGCGCACGTTAAAGCCCGTCCCGATCCTCTCGACTGCTGCCCTGATTTACAGTGATGGATGTGATGCCCGGCAGAAAAGTGATTCAGGGCATGGAGGCGGGGAGCCAAGGTCTCATATCTGGTAATCCATATCGTGTAAAACGTATCCAAGATCCCATGCCGTGGTCCAGTAGCGGGCTTATCGTATTGACTGTGAGCCGTCAGCTTCCTGAGAAGTCAGCTTCGTGTTCTGTGCTCCCGGCTACTCTGTGCAGCGATATCTTCCACGACCCTACATCTGCACGTTCATGCGTTGCCAGGAGATGTACACCAAACCAACCTTGCCTGGCGCCCCGAACGTTGGAGCATTGCCTATCTTTTCTTTTGTCAACGCGTCATTACGCAACCTTTGCCTCTCCTGTGTCCTCGCGGTAACTACAGCGCGTACGCTGCCTGCCGCCTGCTTCGACGACCCTACGAGCAATGTGCCCGCGCCTACGCATGATCCAATCGAGGTGACCGCAGAAGGCTCGGTCGCCGACGAGACCCGCGCGGCCGTAGATGCGCCAATGTGGCCGTCTAACCGGGCGGCAGCAACAGAATGCTGGAGGCGTGGATGGTGGGCGCGCAGTCAATAACTGCTGAAGAGCCACCGCATCCCCACCCTACGCCCGATCTGGTGCCCAGAGCACCTGGTCTGGTGTGACGAGCGCATGCCGCCCCTTCGCCCGCGGCACATCAGAGAGCCCCGTGAACGTGCCAAACGCGGGCAGGACGAGTTGCCGCTCCTGAATCCAGAAGCAGGGAAGGCGCACGCGGTCGCGGCCGTGCAGGGTGAGCGGCAGGCCCGGATGCAGGTGACCGGCGATAACGTAGGCATCCCTGCGCTCCTCGGGATGGTGCTGAACGGTGAAGGGGCCTATCTGAAGCTGTCGCGGGTGTACCCTGGCCTGCGGTACTACCTCTGCGAGCTGTGATCCGCGGTCGTGGTTTCCACGCACGATGTCGACCTGCACGTCGCCCAGCTCCGCGCTCCAGCCCTCAAATGCTTGCTGGATGTCATGGCTAAGGCTTTCGGGCGCATGCACGAAGTCACCGGCCACGATCAGCCGGGTCGCCCCCATCCGCCTGACAAGGGCGGCAAGGCGCTCCAAGTCGGCATTGGACGCGCCTTCAGGTACCGCGACGGCATGCGCTTGCAGCGCAGCGGCTTTTCCGATATGCACGTCAGCCACGCACAGCGCGCCCTCGGATGGAATGTACAGCGCGCGCTCGGGCAGCAGCCAAACGGCGACGCCGGCGATTTCCACTGGGAGGATGCCTGCATCGGGCGTGGCCATGGGCGTGAGACGAGCGACGAAACGAAGGGGGAGGTGTAGGGCAAAGGGCATCACAGTGTTGGCGCGGTGCACATACGCTGTCTGTGGGATCCCTCAGGTAGCGGTTGCGTGGCGTTCCAGGCGTTTTACCTCACGCGCGATCCGTGCGGACAGCTTCTCGCTGCTCACGCGCTGGCGCAGCCGGTCGATGTAGAGGGGGAACGCCAGGGGACTCATGCGGGGGAGATCGATGACTTCGATCGACGCCTGCGCCAGGCGATCGAGCGTGGCTGCGACCTGCTCGCGATCCAGCGTGCGCTCGCGCACTTCACGCTGGGCCTGCTCAATGAGGATGTGGTCTGGGTCGTATGCAATGAGCGTGTCGTAAATCAGACCGGCGGTGGACTGGATCTGGCTGAGGCGTTTGCTCCGTCCAGGATACCCGGGAAAGACCAAACCGGCAATGCGGGCGATCTCGCGAAACTGCCGCCGGGCCATCTCAGCCTCGTTGATGCGCGCATCAATCTCATCGGTCAGGTTCTCTTGCTGAAACAGCACGTTTTCGGCCAGCGCTTGCTGCAGCGGCGCAGGGTCAGCCGAAAGCAGCTCAATCCCGTAGTCGTTGACCGCAATGGTGAAGGTGAGCGGCGCAAGGGTTGCCAACCGTCCGGCCAGAAGCGCGCCGAGGCCCTCGTGGACACGGCGCCCCTCGAAGGGGTAGATAAACAGGTGGTGCCCCTGCCGCGTGGCGATACGCTCAATGAGGAGCATATCTTCCCCTGGCAACACCGACCACGTCGCCTGTAGTTCAAGGAGCGGGCGCAGATGCTCCAATTCAGGATTACCGCCCCCGTGCTGCTGGTAGTGAGATAGCTCGTCACGAATGGCGCCGGAAAGCTCTGTTGACAGCGGCATACGACCGCCCATCCAGCGCGGCACCACCGCCTGAGAGCTATGTGGTACTTTGCGGACCGTAGCCTCCATGTCGCGGATCCGCACGAGCTCCAAGCTTTTGCCCGCGAAAATGAAATGATCGCCTTTGTCGAGCTGTGCCACAAAGCTCTCTTCGACTGTGCCGAGGGAGTGCCCGTTGGTGTAGGTGAGCTCCAGCTCCGCATCGCCCAGAATAGTGCCGATGGCCATACGGTGGCGGGTAATGAGATCGCCTTCCGTGCAGACGTACGTGCCCTGCAAGCGGCGACTCTTGCCTTCATACAGCCAGATCCGGCTCTGCGTGGCTGAGCTTCCGTACCCGAGTCCTGTTTCGTAGCCCCGGGCAAACTTGAGCGCCTGTTCGAATGCTTCGTAGGTGAGCTGGCGGTAGCTGTACGCCGTGCGGACCTCGTCGTAGAGCGCCTCGGGTACAAAGCCACCGCCAATGGCTACCGAGACCATGTGTTGGATGAGCACGTCCAGGGCCCGGTCGATGGGGCGCACCGGCTCCAGCACCTCCTGCGCGTAAGCCCGCCGCGCGGCCGCGAACTCCAGCAGTTCGAGGGCGTGGGCCGGTACGCCCGTGACGCGGCTCGCGAGCCCCGGCCGGTGGCCGCTGCGGCCGGCGCGTTGCAGGAGCCGCGCGACGCCCTTTGGGCTCCCTACCTGAAAAACGCGGTCAACGTCAGGCAGGTCGATACCCAGCTCCAGCGTGGAGGTGCACACCACGCACCGGAGCTTACCTTCGCGCAGATGCTCTTCCACCCACGTTCGTTTCTCGCGGTCCATGCTGCCATGGTGGAGCGCGATGGTGCCAATCCAGCGGGGCCGCGCGTGGGTAATGGCATGGTACCACTGCTCGGCCTGGGAGCGGGTGTTCGTGAAGATAAGGGCGCTCTCCACCGTCTCAAGCTCCTCAAGCACCTGCTCCAGCATCGCCAGGCCCAGATGGCCGGCCCAGGTAAACCGGGTGATGTCTCGGGGGCGGAGCGTGTCGATCTGGAGACCTTTCTCCTCTGCGCCCCCGATAATACGGCCGGGGGCGTCCTCGCTGCCGAGCAGTATATCGCGGGCCACCACCATGTTACCGAGCGTGGCAGAGAGGCCCCACAGGCGGGCATCCGGGGCGAACCGCTTCACGCGCGCCAGCCCCAATTCCGTCTGCACGCCGCGCTTGGACTGCAGCAATTCGTGCCATTCGTCGACTACTACGAGCCTGAGCGTGGCGCACTGCTCGATGAACTGCCAGTGCGTTTGTAGTATTTCAAGGCTCTCCGGGGTAGTGATGAGCACCGTAGGCGGGTTGGCCGGCTGCTTTCGTTTGATACTCTGCTTCGTATCCCCCGTCCGCGTCTCAACGCGCCAGGGCAGGTCAAAGGCCTCCACCACTTCTTGGATCGAGCGGCACGTGTCCGAGCTGAGCGCCCGCATCGGGGTGATCCAGAGCACAGTGAACGGCGCCCCGCCGGGTCCTGGGTCTTCGTTGCGAGGAGCCATTTCATTTACGACGCCCCCGATAGCGGCCAGCGTTTTGCCCGTACCTGTCGGGGCGTGCACGAGCCCGCTTTCGCCAGCAGCATAGGCCGCCCAGGTCTGCTTCTGAAAACCAAACGGCGTCCAGCCCTGCTGGCTGAACCACTCGTGCATCAAGGCTGGAACGCGCTTGGCCATGAGGTCAGGCAGGCAGGTCGGGGAGCAAGCGGCGGAGGTCTTCTACGGAGTCAGCATCGGAGGGGGACAGGTCCCGCCGCCACCGGGCCATGCGGGGAAAGCGCACGCTCATGCCGATATCTTTTCGGTTGTTGCGCCGGACGCCTTCGAATGCGATCTCGAAGACCAGCTCCGGCTCCACCTGCCGGACAGGTCCGAACCGGTCGATAGTGTTGCGCCGGACCCAGCGCGTGATTTCTTCAAACTCGTCATCTGTCAGCCCAAAATAGCCCTTCGCAAACGGCTTCAGTTCATCGCCTTGCCAGAGGCCAAAGGTGTAGTCCGTGTAGAGGCTTGCGCGGCGACCGCTGCCCGACTGCGCGTAGATCATCACTGCATCGAGCGTGTAGGGGTCCACTTTCCATTTCCACCAGATGCCCGTTTTGCGGCCGCCGACGTAAGGCGCATCGGCGCGTTTGAGCATAAACCCTTCCATGTTGCGCTCGCGGCTTTCCTCGCGGAGGGTTTGAAGCTCTGCCCATGAGCCTGACAGCAGGGGGGAAAGCTGAAACCGCTCGGACGTCAGATGCGTGTTGGCCAGAACTTCCAACTTCTGCCGTCGCTCCTGAAGCGATTGCTCACGGATGTCCATTCCTTCGTGCTCCAACAGGTCATAGGCGACAAACACGACGGGCACCTCTTGCTGCATCTTCTTGCTGACGTTTTTGCGCCCGATGCGCCGCTGCATCTGCCCGAAGGGCAAGACCTCACCTTCGCGGAAGGCCAGTAGCTCGCCGTCCAGAACAGTACCATCCGGCACATACGCTGTGGCGGCTTCCTGCACCTCAGGGTACTGGTGGCCAATCTGCTCTTCGCCGCGAGACCAGATAAAGACCTCGCCAGCCCGGCAGATGAGCTGGGCGCGAATGCCATCAGCCTTCCACTCGACCAGGTAGTCGTGAGGAGCGCCGAGAGAAGTGACCTCGTCCTCGAGAGGCCGAGCGAGGCAGAAGGGATAGGGCTGGCTGGCTGCGGCGTCGGTGGCATCTTCAGAGAGCAGCTGCTCGTAGAACGCGGGAGTAGGCTTCCACGGACCCATCAGTCGGTGGCTAAGGACTGCTTTATCCAGGCCGCTGAACGTGCTGAGCGCTCGGATGAGTAGCTTTTTCCCCACGCCCACGCGTAGGGCCGAGGTGGTGAGCTTGGTCCACACAAAGCGTTCGGGCTGGGAGAACTGCTTCCAGATGCGGGTCATTTCGGCCTGTTGCTCAGCCTCGTCCATCTTGCGCATGGGGAGGAGGCGCTCCTCCACCCAGTAGTGCAGCGGGCGTTCCTCGCCTTGCTGGTCGGAGGAGACCACGAGCGATATCGTCTCCGCCAGGTCTCCGACCTCGCTGTAGCAGGCTTCAAACATCCACTCCGGCATCGGGGCAGGCTCACCGTCGCCCAGCTGTTTCAGATCAGCCGCAGCAGCTGCCCATCGGCGCATGGCCCGGCTGGAGAGCAGGCGCTTGGGGCGGCGCCCGGAGAGAAAGTAAGCGGCCCAGACGGCGTCTTCGGGGGGAGCGCTCGCGAAGTATTCCACCATTGCGGCCACCTTCCGGTTGGTGGAGGTGGTTTCGTCAAGCGCGCTGTACAGCTGGGTAAATCGTTTCATGATCCCTCCTCCTTGGCCCCTGCCTCTGTGCCCGACATCTTATCAGCCGCCAAGCTTTCCTCGTCCGCGGCGGTCGTCTCTTCGGCATCGTCGGTCTGCCGGGCGAATGGGGTTTCCAGGTCAAAGGCTTCGATGCCCTGATCTTGGAGCCACCGGGTGACGACGGCCGTGTCGCCATGGGTGAGTAGCACGCGCTCTGCCTCTGCGTATTCTACGAGATCCATGAGCGAGGGCCAGTCGACGTGGTCGGACAGTACGAACCCGCGATCGCCCGCACGGCGCCGGCGCGTGCCCCGCACCATCATCCAGCCCGAGGCAAATCCCGTAGACGGCTGCGAGAAACGCCGGATCCAGTTTGAGCGGCCGGCTGACGTAGGCGCAATGACCATCCCGCCGGTGTAATCGTATGACGCCTCCTTATCCGTAGCGTAAATGGTAGGGGGGAGGTCAACGCCGGCCTCACGGTAACAGTCCGTCATCTGCTCTACCGCCCCATGGGTGTAGATCGGGCCGATGGAGGAATCGAGCAGGGCAAGTACACGCTGCGCCTTTCCAAGGGCATACGCGAAAAGGATGGAGGTGCGGCCAGCCTCAGCGTTTTGTGCCCACCAGGCGTTAACCTCGTCTGCAACATCCGCCGGTTCAGGCCACTGATAGATGGGGAGTCCAAACGTGCATTCCGTAATGAGTACGTTGCAGCGTAGGTGTTCGAAGGAGGCGCAGGTGGGATCGCTCTCCACTTTGCAGTCGCCGGTAACCACCCAGACCTCGCCATCGCGCTCCACCCGCACCTGAGCGGAGCCGCGGATGTGCCCGGCGGGGTGCAAGGATGCGCGGACCTCGCCTATGCGAAGTGTCTCTCCGTAGTCGAGGGTTTGTAATTGAATATCACGGCCGATGCGCTGCCGAAGGAAAGGCTCGCTGCGTGCCGATGCGAGGTACGCCCTCGAGCCAGGCCGGGCGTGATCCGCATGGGCGTGGGTGACGATCGCTCGAGGCACCGGCTTCCACGGATCGATATGAAAATCGCCGGCCGCGCAGTAGATGCCACGATCATCCGTCTGTAGAAGGGGTAGGGGCATGTAGCGCGTAATGATATTTAAGTATGGTCGCCTAACGCAGGCCATGATCCATGTCTTCCGGTTTGGCGCTGCGGTGGTGGGAAAGGATCGTGATACGTTGGTAGGCTGTGGGAGGCTCGGTAGCTGTGCTGGTCGTTTACTGATCCTGCGGCACCTCAGGTTGTCGCGTGCGGCGGACCCACCGGTCACGCCCTCCGCTGGCGCTGGGGTGGCCTTCGTAGCCGCCGGCGAGTCCTGTGAGGGCGCGGGCCTCTTCAACGACCAGACCGCGCCAGTTGCCCTCCACCTGCACGCGCCCCTGCACGATCAGGGCGCTCTGTCGGAAGACCTCTGCGAAGCGCTCGTAGACAGGCGGGTAGACGACGCACTGAATAAAGCCTGTCTCGTCTTCC
>CAYFRR010000123.1:0-8242 GCA_964345505.1 uncultured Rhodothermales bacterium | reverse complement strand
CGTTCCGCCCGGGACGGACGGAACGAGAAAAAGCCTCGCCTCCAGGACTGGAAGCGAGGCGTTGAAAGCGTGCCCGGGAGGACTCGAACCCCCGACCTGCTGATCCGTAGTCAGCCGCTCTGATCCATCTGAGCTACGGGCACGTTGCGTTGAAATAGGGCTACCAATGTGGACCGCGTAGGATTCCACTGTAAATGAACATGTGGTTAATCTGACGCGCTGGCGGCGGGCTTTTTGCGGGAGTCGAGGAAGTAGAAGTGGTCGGTCGGGCCGTGGCCCTGCCCGAGGTCCAGGCCGTCGCGAATGGCGTCGGTGACGTAAGCCTTGGCTGCTTTCACTGCAGCCGGCAGCTCAGCGTTCTGCGCCAGGTGTGCGGCGATAGCCGAGGCATACGTACACCCCGTGCCGTGCGTATGCGGCGTGTCGATGCGCTCGGCGGTGAACACCTGAAACACGTCGCCATCAAACAGTACATCGACCGCCTCGTCACCGTCTTTCAGGTGCCCGCCCTTGACCAGCACCGCGGCCGGCCCCAGCGCATAGATGCGGCGCGCCGCTTCCTTCGCCTCCGCCATAGTGGTGACGCGCTCCATATCGGCCAGCCGCGCCGCCTCGTGGGCGTTCGGCGTCACCAGCGTGGCCAGCGGCAGCAGGCACTCCTTCACGGCAGCGATGGCCTCGTCTTGCAAGAGCGTGTGGCCCGACTTCGAGATCATCACGGGGTCCACCACCAGCGGGTGAAATCCGTGCTCCTCCACCTTGGCCGCCACCAGCTCTACAATCTCCCGAGAGAAGAGCATGCCCGTTTTGACGACATCCGGGAAGAGGTCTTCCGCGATGGCATCCAGCTGCGCCGTGATATGCGTTAGCGGAAAGGCATGGACGTCGGACACCGTGTGGGTGTTTTGGGCGGTAGAGGCCACCAGCACCGAGGTGGCAAAGATGCCGTTGGCCTGCATCGCCTTGAGATCGGCCTGGATGCCAGCGCCCCCGCCGGAGTCGCTGGAGGCAATGGTGAGTCCGATAGGAAGCGTAGCCATGGTGCACGTGAGGCGGTGTGAGAAGAGCAGGGTATGTGGACGGCGGGCGTCAGGACGCCGCGGAAGGTGCGTCGGCGAGTGCTTGCAGGTAGCGACGTGCAGCAGCCGCGGTGTCATCGGCGTACATGATGCCCGAGAGTACCGCCACGCCGTACGCTCCGGCTTCCAGGCAGGTTGCGACGCGCGCCGGGGTGATCCCGCCGAGAGCATACACGGGCGCAGGAGCCACGTGCTCTACCACATCGGTTAGGACCTGCAGACCAGCCCCAGGATGCCCAGGCTTGGATGAAGTCGGGAAGACCGGACTAAAGAACACGTAGGTGGCGCCTGCATTCAGCGCCGTGGCGGCTTCCGCGGCAGCGTGGGCGGAGTAGCCCAATGGCGGGGCCGGCCCCAGGCGCAGCCGCGCGACCCGCAGCGAAGGCCCTTTGGCGCCGGTGTGAAAGCCTGTGCGCAACTCGCGCGCCACCGGCAGGCGACTGTTGATGGAGACGAGCACCGAGGGCGAAGCCGCCCGCAGCCAGGGCACAAGCCCGCGCGCTGCACGCCAAAAGACGTCCGTTGATGCCGCGTGCGCCCGCAGATGTACCCAGTTGATGCCCGCGCCCACCGCCGCCAGGATGCGGTCTGCCCGTGCCGGCGTGGTAAAGGCATCGCCGATCAGCACCAGGCGCGGTAGCGATGGCGTCGCCGGTCCATTCATGGCGATCGGGTACCCACCCGTCCGGTTTCAGGGGAAGAAGCCTCAGCATAGAGGCGCCGTGGAATGCGGCCCGCTGTGTGAGCCAGCCGCCCGGCCTGCACCGCGTGCCGGATCGCCTGGGCCATGATCACCGGATGTTTGGCCTTCGACACGGCCGTGTTCAGGAGGATACCATCGTAGCCCAGCTCCATGGCCAGCGCGGCATCACTGGCCGTGCCGATGCCGGCGTCGACCAGCAGCGGCGTGTCGGTGATGAGCTCGCGGATGAGGCGCAGGTTGTACGGATTGACGAGGCCCATGCCGCTGCCGATGGGCGAGCCCAGCGGCATCACCGCTGCACAACCCATCCCGGCCAGCTTCTGACAGGTAATGGGGTCGTCGTTGGCATACGCCAGCACCTGAAAGCCGTCATCCACCAGCGTCTTGGCGGCCTTGAGCAGCTGCTCTACGTCAGGAATCAGGGTTTCATCATCCCCGATGACCTCGAGCTTGACGTACTCGGTATCCAGCGCTTCGCGGGCGAGCTGGGCAACCAGCACCGCCTCTCGGGCAGTGTAGCATCCGGCGGTATTCGGCAGTAGCTGATACCCTCGCTGCTGAAGCAGGCCCAACAGACTTTCGTCTGATTCATCCTGCACGTTGACCCGCCGGATGGCTACGGTCACCAGCTCCGTGCCCGAGGCCTCCATCGCATCCAGCATGACCTGCGGGTTGGGGTACCCGCTGGTGCCGAGCAGCACGCGAGAGGTAAGCGTCAAGTCGCCAATGACCAGGGCATCGGTGGCCTCGGCCGTGTCTGATGCGGCATTGTGAGTAGCGGTAGAAGAAGCAGAAGGGGCAGCCATCTACACAGAGGCTCAAGAAGAGAGAAGAGAGGCGAGCGGCTGGCCTTAGCCGCCCTGCGAGGCGGTCACGATCTCGATGTCATCGCCGGCGTTGAGCGACGCGGTGGTCCATGCTTCTTTGCGGATCACTTCGGCGTTGACGGCCACCGCAATGCCGCGGGCATCACTTGGGTCGATGCCTTCCACACGCAGCGCATCGGCTACGGTAGCACCTTCAGGAAGCGTGGTGGCGTCGCCGTTGAGGGTAAGTGCGATTTCTGCTTCGGATACACTCATGCAGAGGCCGCAGGTGATGAGATAAAACGCTGAGGAGAAAACGGCTCGATCCAAGGCGAGGTTTCTCCAGTACGCAGCAGATGCACGACCTCCTCGGCCGTAATGGGCGTCAGGAGCACGCCGTGCCGGTAATGCCCGGTGGCAAAGATGACGCCCGGGGCTGCGGAGCGCCCGATGAGGGGCGCGTGGTCCCGGCTGCTGGGCCGCAATCCGGCCCACGTTTCCGTGACGGGCAGGTCGTAGATGCCGGGCACGATTTCCCACCCTCCTTCCAGGACGTCGTACAGTCCCCCGGCCGTCACCTGCGTATCAAATCCCATTTCTTCGCTGGTCGCGCCCAACAGCAGGCGCCCGTTGGATTTGGGCGCGAGGTAGGCGTCGGGGCCACGGACTACGTGCTGCAAGTCGAACGGGAGCTGCATCTTGAGCTCCAGCATCTGCCCTTTCACCGGGCGGACGGGTGGGCGGTGGGCGCGTTCCAGCCCCTCCACTCCGCGCGACCACGGTCCGGCGGCCAGCACCACTGCCGATCCCTCGATGCGGGTGCCGTCGTCCAACACCACGGCCGGCGCCTCGTCGTCCGGCTCGATCTTGTCCACCGGCGCGTGCTCGCGCAGCGTGCCGCCGGCGTTTTGCAAGGCCTCCTTCAGCGCCTCGATGAGCTTGCGGTTGTCCACCTGATGATCGAACGGCGCATGGATCGCCGCCGACAGGCGGGGCGCCAAGAATGGCTCGATCTCGCGGGCTTCTTCACCGGTCAGCCAGTCGACGTTCAGGTCGTGCTCACGCTGAAAGTCGTAGAGCCGACGGAGGGCCTCGGCGCTGTCGCGGTCGTCGGCGACGATGAGCGTGCCCTCGTCCCGGTAGTCCACCGACTGTCCGCTGTCGGCTTCCAACTCCCGCGCAAAACGTGGCCAGCGGTCGAGGCTCTCCCGGTTAAAGGCGTATAGCTCCAGCTCTTCAAACTGCAACTCGGCATCGGGGGCGAGCATGCCAGCGGCCAGCCACGAGGTGCCGCGTCCGGCTGCTGCGCGGTCGAACACCTGCACCGCACGCCCGGCCCGCGCCAGCCGCCAGCCAATCGACAGGCCGATGGTGCCGCCACCTACAATCAGTACAGGGGCCATGGGTGATGGGAGTAAAAAATGAAGAAGACACATGGACACTTTGGTTGTAACGTCATATTACACAATATGCCAGTCCAGACGTTAGTTTCTACAAACACCACACCTTACACAAACCCCACAGTCCGCCCTGCATGTCTACGTCGCCCGAGGTTGTCATCGTTGGAGCCGGTCTGGCCGGCGCATGCGCGGCACTGGCGCTCTGCCGTACCCGTGAGGTGCTGGTGATAGACGCGGTAGGCGCCGCCGCCAGGGCGTCCGGCGCGGCAGCCGGCCTTGTGAACCCCTTTATGGGACGCAGGGCGCATCCGATATGGAAGCTCGAGGACGCACTGACGGCCGTTCGTGCGACGCTTGCGCAGGCTGAGGCTGAAGACCTGTTCGACGACCGTGGCGTGCTGCGCCCCGTGGTGGAGGATGGGCAGGCGAAGGTATTTCAGGAACGCGCAGCCGCGTTTCCGGACCATCTGACGTTTCTATCACCTGAGGCGGTCGCGGCGCAGTACCCGGCGGTCGCCGCCCCGGCCGGCGCGCTCTGGGTACGTACCGGCGGGGCGGTGATGGTGCCGGCCTTCGTGCAGCGCGTACTGGATGCGGCGGCCCGGCAGGGCGCCACGATTATTTCGGGGCAACACGTCTCGGCCTGGCGCAGCACCGATACGCATGCCACGGTGACGCTCGACCATGGCGAGCAGCTGCAGGCCGGGCATGTGGTGCTGGCCACAGGGTATGGCGGGGTGGACCATCCGGCGCTGGATGCCCTGGACCTGAGGGGCGTCAAGGGCCAGACCCTCCGTGTGCGCCTTCCGGCCTCCCATACCACCGATCAGCTGCCCCCCGTCGCCGGGTCGGGCTACGCAGTGCCCGTTTCCACCGACGATACGCGCCGCACCCTCATCCTTGGCAGCTCCTACGAACACGACTTCACGATGCTGGACCCTACAGGCAAAGCCACGCAGCAGATTCTCCGCAAGACCCAACGCCTGGTGCCGGTACTTGCCGAGGCTACCATCCACGATGCCACCGTGGGCGTGCGCGTCTACGCGGGGCGGCGCAACCTGCCGGTTCTGGCGCCGCTCCCCAATGCACCCCGCGTGTGGGCGTTCACCGGATTGGGCTCGAAGGGGCTGTTGATGGCGCCGCTGCTGGCGCGCCTGCTGCGAGACCATCTCCATCACCCCGCCGGTGTGCCCGAGGCGCTGGGAGTGCCGGAGGGGACGTGATGGGGGCTGGCGCTGATGCGTTTATTGAGAGGACCGAAATCATCCGCGTAGCGTCGACCGGCCGGTCGACGCTACCGTATTCTGCGCACAATCTGGTAGCCGTCCCTGTTCTGATCGACCCCGTACGGTCGAAGCGGAGCCCATGCAGTGCCACGATTAACGCAGGCATCGGCCCGCCCTTATTTCATTAAAGAATCTTTTGTATGTTACAACTATAATCAATCTACTGAACGACACGGAGCCCGTCACCTTTACCGCACATCACGGAGGAACTACTTATGGCTGAGGTCGCCACGTCACGCACTGTCGATATTCTGGGAGATGAGGCAGGAAAACTACTGGAGCATACCTGCCAGACCATTCCCAAGGAAAACTTGCATCTGCCCGGTCCCGACTTTGTGGATCGCGTGTGGCGGGACTCCGACCGGAGCCCCCGCGTGCTGCGCGCCATGCAGTCGCTCTTCAACCACGGGCGCCTGGGCGGCACGGGCTACATCTCGATCTTGCCGGTGGATCAGGGCATCGAGCACTCCGCCGGAGCTTCGTTTGCGAAGAACCCGCGCTACTTCGACCCCGAGCACATCGTGGAGCTGGCGATTGAAGGCGGCTGCAACGCCATTGCCAGCACCTACGGCGTCCTGGGATCGATCGCGCGGAAGTACGCCCACAAGATCCCATTCTTGCTGAAGTTTAACCACAACGAGCTGCTCTCCTACCCCAACACGTACGACCAGATTCTCTTCGCCCGCATCGAAGACGCCTTCGATATGGGCTGCCTGGGCGTAGGCGCTACAGTGTACTTCGGTGCCGAGAACTCCAACCGCCAGCTGCAGGAGGTCTCCGAGGCCTTTGCCCTGGCCCACGAACTGGGCATGTTCACCGTGCTCTGGTGCTACGTGCGCAACTCCGACTTCACCATCGACGGCAAGAACTACGAAGCCAGCGCCGACCTCACCGGGCAGGCCAACCACCTCGGTGTAACCATCGAGGCCGACATCATCAAGCAGAAGCAGCCCACGCTAAACGGCGGCTACCGCGCGCTCAACACGGGCGATTCCAGCTACGGCAAGCTCGACGAGCGCATCTACACAGAGCTGGCCACGGACCATCCCGTCGACATGACGCGCTACCAGGTGGCCAACTGCTACATGGGCCGCGCCGGGCTGATCAACTCCGGGGGCTCCTCCGGCAAGAACGACAAGCAACAGGCCGTGCGCACCGCGGTCATCAACAAGCGCGCTGGCGGCATGGGCCTCATCTCGGGCCGCAAAGCCTTCCAGCGCCCGATGAGGGATGGCGTGGACATCCTGAATTCAATCCAGGATGTGTACCTGGATGATGCGATCACGATTGCGTGATCACGCGGCATCTGATCTGAAAGGAAAGGCGCCCTGCCTGATGGCGGGGCGCCTTCGTTGTTCGTGATCTACCGCTCCGCACGCAAGAACGGCGCTTTCGCACCTTTTTAGCCGGCCGTCGGTGGCGATTGTCGCGGCCAACTGCTTCCTTATAGAGTGATCTCACTGCCCCATTGGCCTGTTTGCCTTATGACTGCTTCGCGTTCGATTCCTGCCACGCGACAGCACCTTTCGCTGGTGCTGGGCCTGTTGCTGGCCGCCTGCCTTGTGGTGCCCGCCGCTGCGCAGGAGGTCCCCTTTCGCCTGGTCCACCAGGGCAACCTGCTACCGGAGGGAACGGCCGTGGTGGTACTGGAAGAGGCCGTTGACCCCAGCGCTACGGGGCGCATCCAGCCGCGGTTCATGGACCGCGACGACTATCCGCGCGATCCGGCGGCGGTATCCTTCCGCGATACCCTGAACGTGCGGGGCCGCACCACGGAAAGCTACCCGCGCACTCAGAGCGCGCGTACACTCTATTTTATCTATGCGCGAACACCAGACGACGCCATCTACTGGAGCTACAGCGCACAGGAAGACCAGCTCAAGTTCGATGTAGTGGCTACCGGGGCGATGTCCGTAGCGCCTGCGCCAGACGATGCCGCCGAGGAGCTGCGCGGGCGGTTCTTCACGTCAGGCGCCCCCGTTGCCGACGCGCCGCCAGCAGCAGCTGACGCAGCTCCAGGTACCGCCCCGGCGGAAGCGCCCACAGCGGACCAGCAGCCGCCACCATCGTCCGATGCGATCGAGGCCCCCACAGATGCGGCGCCCGACACAGATGCGGCGCCCGCCGAGCCGTTTGATACTGCGGCCGAGCCTGCGGCGCCTGCCTCCGACGCGGCGCCTGCTCCCCTGACAATAGCCCTCGCGCTCCTGTGCGCAGTGCTGCTGGTGGCGCTGCTTCTCCTCTACCGCCGCTACCGCGCCCTGAAAGACGGCGTCAGCGACGAGGACGTGATGCAGGCCGAACTGGCCGCTGCACGCGAGCAGTTGCAGGAGTACCGCCACCTGGAGGCCGAGCACAAGGCGCTGCAGGATAAGTACGACACGGTGCGCCAGCACTGCGATACGCTACTGGAGCAGCACGACCGGCTGCGGGCACAGCTGCAGGAGGCCCAGACGGCATCTTCGGAGGCTTCAGACCAGTCGCCACGCGCATGATCCATCGGCTACCCCACGTGCTGTGTGCCCTATCGCCGGAGGCCTACCTCTGGGCGGCCGCGCTCGTCGTGCTCGCCGCCACCGATCCTACGGCCCCGCCGCTGCTCCGCCTTTGCCCGCTTGATCTCATGGGCGCCACCTTCTGCCCAGGCTGTGGGCTCGGCCGCGCCGTAGCTCACTTTCTGCAGGGGGACTGGGCCGCATCTTGGGCCCTGCATCCCCTGGCAGGTCCAACCGTAGTGATCCTTGGCGCACGCATCGGCCAGCTGGTCCATGAAGCCGTGCGCGCCTCCACGCTGCCTACCGCCTGATCCGCTTGCCCATGTCGCGCGTCCTGAAATTTCTCCCTGAATTGCAGGGCAAGGAACAGGTCTACGTGGCCCGCCTCATGAAGGAGATGAGCGACGAGCAGGCGGAGCAGTTTGCTCACATCTACCGGCAGCGCCGGCGCAACCCTACCCTGACCCTCGGCC
>CAYFRR010000122.1:0-8311 GCA_964345505.1 uncultured Rhodothermales bacterium | reverse complement strand
GCGCCGCGTCATGTTGGCGCCCATCTTGCCGAGTCCGATCATTCCAAGTTGCATAATACATCCTGTGTGTTATTGAGATGAAGCATCGACTATGTCTGAAACGACCTGCGGAAGGGTCTCCGGGTCGTCTACGATCAAGTGGTCCTCCAGCAGTCCGGAGGTGTGTATAGCATCGTACGTAAACTCCGTCGTGACGGCCACGCAGTGCAGACCAGCCGTGACGGCTGCCTCCACCCCGGCGGGCGAGTCTTCGATAGCGAGCATCGCATCGGGGCGCGCCTCCAGGTGCACGGCCACCCGCCGGTACATTTCGGGATGCGGCTTGGTCTTGGTTACATCGTCCGCGGTAGCCACGAAGTCGAACGCGTCGGAGAGGCCCAGCGCGTCCAACACCTGCGTGGCCTGCTCGCGGCGCGACGTGGTAGCCAGGGCCACCGCGCACTGGTGCTCGCGGGCCGTCTCCAGCAGCGCAAGCGCATGCGGCCACCGGTGCGCCTGAATGACGTCCGGGTCACTGATCATATCGTGGTAATAAGCGAGGCGGACGCCCACGAAGGCCTCCCATGGCGCGTCGGCATCAAACGCCTCCATGCGCTTGCGCGCCGCCGGCGTGATGTCGAAGCGCTGCATGAGCGTGGAGGCGACCTCCTCTCGGGACAGGCCGACGACCGCCTTGTAGGCCTCAATGACCTCGTCCTCCGTAATATGCTGCGGGCAGAGTTCGACGGCGGCTTTGGCGTACGAGCGGGCCTTGAGCCGCTCCGTCTGGACCAGCGTGCCGTCGAGGTCAAATGCAAATATGCGAATCATAGCGCGTGGAGATCAAGCGTGAGGCATTCATGGCGGACCGGCCCTCCGTATCTGGGCCGGAGCGTCGGGCCGGAGCGGCCCTCAGGCGCGCGCCCGGACCGCTTCCCGCAGGGCCTCCACATCGCTCATGCTGCCGATGCGGACGCGCAGCACAGCGCGGTCGCGCTCGGTGAGGGCCTGATAGTCGCCCACCGTCTGCGCCGCAATGAGCTCGCGGAAGCTGTAGTCCGTCTCCGGCACCGGGAGCTCGTCTGCCGGGCTATCGATGAGCTGCAGGAAGAGGCCGTTGGCCGGCCCGCCCTTGTGGAGCTGACCCGTGGAATGGAGAAAGCGAGGACCAAAGCCGAGCGTGGTCGCCAGGCCGGTTTCGTCTCTGAGCGTCTCCACGAGCTCCTGCAGCGTATCCTGGGTGGACGCGTTCATGGGCAGATACGCCTGCACGGCGATGTAGCCGCCGTCCTCGGCGTGATCGAACCAGGCGTCCATCGCTTGTTGAAGCGCGCCCCGATCACGGGCTGTAATGGTGCGCGTGTCGCCGGTAGCAGCTCCATCGTCCGCCGCCATCGCCTGGCGCGCCAGATTCTTGGCGGCCTCCACGTTGGGTTGATTGAACGGATGGATGTCGAGCACGGCGCCCGCCGCAGCGATCGCCATCTCCCACCGGTACATCTCGCGGGCGACGTCGTAGGGGTCAGCAAGATGGAAACGCAACACCGGATGCCCGGCGGCCTCCAGTTCCTGAAGCGCTGGCGGGGTGGTGTCGTCGGTATCGCCCTCCAAGCCGAAGTAGACAAACACCCGATCTTCCCCGTACTGCGCTTTTGCTGCAAGCGGCTCCCCGGCAACCGGGACAATACCGGTATCGTCCTTGCCCATGCTTTCGGCGATGAGCTGTTCGAGCCAAGACGGGAAGGCCTCAAGCGCGGGGGAGGTGAAAAATGTCACCTTGTTGCGCCCGTCCTTCGCAAGTTCGCCCAGAGCGGCGCCCAGCGCCAGGCCGCTGTTGTCCGGAGCCTCGACGCAGAAGGCCGACGCTTCGGAGACGCTCCAGGCCCGGTCCAGCAACGCGGTGAGGTCAAGGCCAAGCAGGGCGGCGGGGACGAGCCCAAACGGCGTCAGCGCAGCGTAGCGCCCGCCGACATCCGACGGCGCAATCCAGGTCGCCCTAAAGTCACGCTCGGCCGCCAGCTCGGCCAGCGCGGTGCCTTCGTCCGTTGTGGCTACAAAGTGGGCACCGGGCGTATCGGTTATCTGCGCTACCTTGTCATAGAAGTACTTGAAGAACGACAGCGTTTCGGTGGTCGTCCCGCTCTTGGAGGCCACGATGAAGAGGGTGCGCTCAAGATCCAGCGTGGCTTCCAGATCCTGGATGGCTTGCGGATGCGTGCTGTCGAGCACCGAAACGGTAAGGTAGCCCTCCTCGGCCCCGAAGACGCGCGAGAACACGTCAGGAGCCAGGCTGGAGCCGCCCATGCCCAGCACAACGGCCTGATCGAAGTCCGCCTTCACGTGGTCCGCGAACTGCATCATGTCCTCCGCGGTCTCCTGCATGTTGGTCGGCAGGTGAAGCCAGCCGAGGCGGTTGGTGAGCTCGGGCGTGTCCTCGTCGGCCCAGAGCGTCGGGTCGTGGCGCCAGAGGCGGCACGCGAAGTCCGCGTCTTTCCACAGCTGCAACCGCTCCATGACGTTCTGTTCGTGCCCCGCCAGCGCAAACGACACCGGGTCGGGCGCCTCTTCTTGAAGGGCTTCCCGCTTGTCTTCGAGCGTTTCCAGCATGTCGTCGAACGGGGTGGCAAATTTCTGCACGCCGACCTCTTGGAGATCCTGTGTGATCTCGTCCAGGTCGATGTTCATCTCCGCGAGGGTATCCATCAGGGCGCGGGCGCTGTCGAGGTCTTCGGTGATGGTGGAGCCCCGCACCGTGCCGTGGTCGCGAAACGCGTCCAGCGTCTGCGGCGGGATGGTATTGACGGTCTCCGGGCCGATCAACTCCTCCACATACCGGACATCCGAGTACGCGGGGTTCTTCGTGCTGGTAGAGGCCCAGAGCGGGCGCTGTACGTACGCCCCCTGCGCCCGCAGCTCCGCAAACGCATCGCCATGAAAGATCTCCTGGAAGCGCTGGTAGGCAAGCCGCGTGTTGGCGATAGCCACGTCGCCCCCGTTGAAGTCCACGCTTGCCTCCCGCTCCTCAAGCAGCGCATCGATCCGGCGGGCTACCCGGCTCACAAAGAAGGACGCCACGGAAATAATACCGCGTGGGTCATCCGCCTTTTCCAGCCCGCGAATGTAGGCGTTCGCTACGGCTTCGTAGTGGTCGAGCGAAAACATCAGCGTGACGTTCACATTGATGCCCTCGCTGATCAACTGCTCGATCGCTGGAATGCCGGCCTCCGTAGCTGGCACCTTGATCATCAGGTTGGGCCGGTCGACAGCGTTCCAGAGCCGCCGTGCTTCCTCGATGGTGCCGTCCGTATCGCGCGCCAGGTGCGGAGATACCTCAAGGCTCACCACGCCATCAAACCCGGTCTCATCGTACACGGGGCGCAGGACGTCGGCGGCGCGCTGGATGTCTTCTACGGCCAGCCGCTCATAGAGCGCAGACGCATCAAGGCTGGCGTCTTTGTCCAAGAGCGCCTCCAGGTCGTCGTCGTACTCGTCACTCCCGCCAATGGCCTGTTGAAAGATCGCCGGGTTGGAAGTGAGTCCGCGCAGTTCATCCTCATCGATGAGGCGCTGAAGCTGCCCGCTCGTCATGAGGCTGCGCCGGATGTAGTCGAGCCACATTGACTGGCCCTCTGCGCGCAATGCTTGGGTAGGGTGCTGCAAGGTGCGAGTGGATTCCATGGCTTAAGCAGAAGCTGGTGTTGAAAGGGTAGTGTGAATGACGTCTTGTGCAGCGGCTACCACGCGGTCCGTGGTGAAGCCGAGCTCTTCGTACACCGCCGCGCCCGGACCGGAAAGGCCGAAGCGATCCAGCCCGATGACCGCGCCCGCGTCGCCGACGTAGGCGTGCCAGCCGCGGGTGATGCCGGCCTCGATGGCTACTTTCGGCACGTCCGGCAAGAGCACCGCATCCCGGTAGTCCGCCGGCTGCTGATCAAACAGTTCGAAGGAAGGCAGCGACACCACGCGGGCGTGTATTCCCTTGGCGGCCAGCTGCGTGCGGGCCTTCCGCGCCAGGTCCACTTCGGAGCCGGTGCCGATCAGGATCACATCCGGGGTATCGTTCGCGGCCTCCTCCAGGATGTAGCCTCCCTTCGCCACGCCTTCGTTGATCGTGTCGATGCTGTCCTCGAGCACCGGCAGCCCCTGCCGCGTAAGAACAAGCGCTGAGGGCCCGGAAAGGTCGACGGCCACCCGCCATGCTGCGGCGGTTTCGTTGGCGTCGGCCGGGCGCAGAACGGTGAAGTTTGGGATGCTCCGCAGGGCCATCAGGTGCTCGACGGGCTGATGCGTGGGGCCATCCTCGCCCAGCGCAATGGAGTCGTGGGTGAAGATGGTGATGTTGTGCAGGTTCATCAGCGCCGCTAAGCGTAAAGCGGGCCGCACATAGTCGGAGAAGGTGAAGAAGGTGGCCGTGTAGGGCAACACGCCGCCGTGGGCCGCCATGCCGTTGGCGATGCTGCCCATCGCATGCTCGCGGACGCCAAAGTGGATGTTGCGGCCGGCCTTCCCGGCCTCAAAGTCGGCGTACCCGTCCAGGTGCGTTTTGGTGGAGGGCGCGAGGTCGGCCGATCCGCCCACCAGGTTGCAGACCCGCCCGGCCAGCTTGTTGAGCACGATCCCCGAGGCCTTGCGAGTGGCCATTGGGCCATCAGAAGCATCGAACGTGGGGATGGCAGAGGTGTCGTAGGCGGGAAGGCCGCCATCAAGCGCGGTTGTGAAGTCGCTGCACCGGTCGGGGTGCGCCGCTCGGTACTGCGCGACGCGGTCGTTCCAGTCCGATTCCAGGTACTTCCCTCGGGCGACCGCCTCACGGGTGTGCTCCAGCACGTCGCCGGGAATGTAAAACGACTCCTCGTGGGGCCAGTCCAACCGCTCTTTCGTTGCCTGCAGATCATCGGCGCCCAGCGGAGAGCCGTGTACGCCCGCGGTGTCCTGTTGCGGGCTGCCATAGCCGATGTGCGTGCGGACGCAGATGAGCGACGGGCTGCCGCGCTCCTCTTTCGCAGCGGAAATCGCCGCGTCGATGTCGTCCACGCTCGTGCCGTCTTCCACGTGCTGCACGTGCCAGCCCTGCGCGTCAAACCGTGTGGCAATACGCTCGGAAAAAGCCAGATCCGTCTCGCCTTCGATGGAGATGCAGTTCTGATCGTACAGGTAGATCAGCTTGCCAAGGTTGAGGTGGCCGGCGAGGGCCCCCGCCTCGGCCGAGACACCCTCCATCAGGTCGCCGTCCGAGACGATAGCATAGGTGTAGTGGTCGATGACGTCATGCCCTTCCGCGTTGAACTCATCGGCCAGGAAGCGCTCCGTGAGGGCCATCCCTACGCCATTGGCGAAGCCCTGCCCCAGCGGTCCGGTCGTGACTTCTACACCGGGCGTCTCCCCATACTCGGGGTGCCCCGGGGTTTTGCTGTGGAGCTGCCTAAAGTTTTTCAGCTCGTCCAGCGGCAGGTCGTAGCCGTACAGATGAAGGAGCGCGTACAGCAGAGCCGAGCCATGGCCAGCCGACAGGACGAAGCGATCGCGGTTAAACCAGTCCGGGTGGGTCGGATTGTGCTTCAGGTGCCGATCCCACAGCGCATACGCCATCGGTGCGGCGCCCATCGGCATGCCGGGATGGCCGGAGTTGGCCTTCTCTACGGCATCCACGGCCAGAAACCGCAGGGTGTTGATGGCGGCTTGGTCGATACGATCTTGTGCAGGCATGGACTTCAGAGGATGGTGGCAAGAGGATGGTGGCAAGGGGATGCACGGTGGGCCCCGCAGCGCACGAGCAACCGCACCGCATTCGGGCGGATTGCCTGCCTTGCGCGCACTCCCTACGTTGGCGCTTCCCTGAACCGGTTACAGTGCACTCCCGCTGTGCGTGATTAAGGATCCGTTAAGATACCTCCCGAACCTCCCGCTCCGTGTCCTCAGCGCCGCATGCCGCCCCGTTGCGCGCCCGCTTGACCATCACGCAGGGCCCCCCTACCTTGTAGCGCTTGTCTTTCACGTGCCCCACCGCCAATCCTCTGCCGATGCGCTGCCTTACCGCTACAACGCTTGCCCTGCTGATGCTCGCCTTCCTCCCCACCCACGGGCCGACCGCCCACGCCCAGGCCCACTTCGAGCAGGCCGAGCGCTTCACCACCGACCGGATGCGCGACAAGACGGGCGACCTGACCATCCGCCCGCGCTGGATCGAAGACGAAAACCGCCTCTGGTACGACTACGACACCCCGCAGGGCCGCTTCTGGCACTTCGTCGACGCCGACCGGGGCGAGCGGCGCCTGCTGTTCGACCACGAGCGGATGGCCGCTCAGCTGGCCGAGGCCTTCGACCGGGCATTTGACCGCAAGGACCTCCCGCTGAAGGGGTTCGACTACGACACCGACCGCGAGGTCTTCACCTTTCACGTGGATAGCCTCGAGTTCACGTACGACGTGGATACGGACAACCTCGTGAAGGGCGATAGCCTGAAGGCCAAAGACGACGAGGACTGGGCCCGCTACTCGCCCGATAGCACGTGGATCGCCTTTAGCCGCGCGCACGACCTGTACCTGATGGCGGCCGACGACCCCGACAGCACGGAGTATCAGCTGACGGACGATGGCGAGCGCTGGTACAGCTTTCAGCAAGACCACAGCGACACCACCGCCACCGAGCGCCTGCCCACGCGGGCCCGCTGGTTTGAGGACTCGGAGAAGCTCTATGTGAAACGACAGGACTGGCGGGACGTCGCGTCGCTCTGGGTGATTGATGCGCTGGCCGACCCGCGCCCGGAGCTCGACGAGTACAAGTATGCGATGCCCGGCGAGGAGGACATCTTCCGCGATGAGCTACTGGTTTTTGACGTGGAGACGCGCGCCCGGGTAACGATTGATACCGAGAAGTGGCCCGATCAGGCCATCGGCGGGGCGTATTTTAACGAGGGCGGCCTCTTCACCACTGACACGTCCGACCATATCTACTTCCTCCGGCGCGACCGCACCTGGGAGCACATCGACGTGTGCCGCGCCAATACCACCACTGGGGAGGTCGATGTCCTCTGGTCGGAGACAAGCCGGCCGTACTTCAACACGCGCTTTCTGGACCTCGTGGTGATTGACGACGGCGAAGAATACCTGTGGTGGTCGGAGCGCGACGGCTGGGGCCAGCTCTACCGCTACGACAGCGACGGCACGCTCCTCAACCGCATCACGGACGGCTACTTTAACGTGGGCAGCATCGCTGCGGTAGACACCACCGCTGAGACGGTGTACTACGAGGCCTTCGGCAAAGAGGACGGCATGCATCCCTACTACGCGCAGTACTACCGCACCGGCTTCGATGGCTCCGGCACCGAACGCCTGACCCCCGAGGATGCGCACCATCGCGTCGCAATGAGCGACACACGCGACTTCTTCGTGAGCACGGCCTCGCGCGTCGATCAGGCGCCCACCACGACGCTCCGCGACAGCCGCGGGCGGCGCGTGATGGACCTGGAGGCGCTGGACCTCACCCCGCTCCGCGACATCGGCTGGCAGGCGCCCGAAACCTTCTCCGTCAAAGCCGCCGATGGCCGCACCGACCTCTACGGCGTGCTGTGGAAACCCTTCGACTTCGATCCCGAAGCGACCTACCCGGTCATCTCCTACGTCTACCCAGGCCCGCAGACAGAGCCATTTCCGGTAGGCTTTAGCCTCAACCAGCGGCAGACGCTGGCGCAGCTTGGCTTTGTGGTGGTGGCCGTGGGCAACCGGGGCGGCAATCCCATTCGCCACAAGCACTACCACACGTTCGGCCACGACAACCTCCGCGACTACCCGCTGGCCGACAACAAAGCGGCCCTGGAGCAACTGGGCGCCCGGCACGCCTTCATCGACCTGAACCGGGTAGGGATCTACGGCCACTCGGGCGGCGCCTTTATGTCCACCGCAGCGATCCTCACCTATCCCGATTTCTATGACGTCGCGATCTCCTCTTCAGGAAACCACGACAACAACATCTACAATATCTTCTGGGGCGAAGTGCATCATGGCGTGACGGAGGAGACGCGCACCGTCACGCAAGAAAACGACGACGGGGCAGAAGAGGAGGTCGACGAAACCTACTTCGCATCGGAGATCCCCACGAACATGGAGCTGGCCGGTAACCTCGAAGGCCACCTGCTGCTGGTGACGGGCGATGTGGACAGCAACGTGCACCCGGCAGGCACGCTGCGCATGGTGCACGCGCTCATTGAAGAGGGCAAGCGCTTCGACTTCATGATGATTCCCGGCATGCGGCACGGCTTTGGGAAGTACAGCCCGTACTTCGAGCGCATGACCTGGACGTACTTCGCCGAGCACCTGCTGGACGACTACCGGCC
>CAYFRR010000121.1:0-8356 GCA_964345505.1 uncultured Rhodothermales bacterium | reverse complement strand
AAGTGAAAACAGTTGGGCGTCGCCGGCTTCAGCAAGCGGAGCAAGGTGAAAGGCGCCAGCGGGGCAGCGAAGGTAAACGTCGCCACGCGTGCCAGGACGACTTTCTCCAGCGGCGTCGTGGCGATAGCCTCCAGCGCCTCCCGCACGGTGGCTTCCCATATGGGGCGATCGGGGGCGTCGGTGCGCGCTACCGGAGCTGCCAGTGCCTCGGGTGGAGCTGTGGGGTGCAGTTGTATGTGCTGCACCAGCGCCTCTACCGCCGACCGGTCGTCGTGGCCGGGCCGCAGGTTGCAGCGCAGCAGCGTGCCCTCCGGCGTCCGATGCAGCTCGAGGCGCGGGAGCACGAAGCGAAATGTGCTAAACGGCTGCCAGCGCTCCTCAGCCGGCCGGCCGCTATCAAACCGTAGCCCTCCAATGTAGCGGCCGCCCTCCACAAAGGAGCGATCGCGGAGTACCTGGGTCAACGCCTCTCGACGCACCGGGGCTTGGGAAAACTGCACGTCGGCCGCCCCCACCGCCGCCATCTCGTGACGGCCGTTGCGGTCTGACCAGTACGTGCGCTCCGTCTGTGGCTGCGCATCCAGCCAAGCCAGCACGTCCATCGGCGGCATCGGCACCGTCACCTGCTTCAATCCCGTACGGCCGTTCGGCTGCAGGGCCTGCCGCACCGCCTGCAACAGGTGCTGCCGGGTGCGGCGGGCATCAAACCGATGCCTGGAAGCAAGGTCGCCGGCTGTACTCATGCCTTCGGCAAAACGTGGTGAACAGAAACCGCTTTTTGGGCGGAAAGGAAAAGAATAAACTGCCGATGCGAATGAATGGATTGGGGCAGGCGTTCCGACATGACACCGGCGTCGCAAGAGGTTAACATCACAAGCAAGGCAACGCCCGACGCCTCACGAAGAGCGCGTCCACCGCTTGATGATGTCGCGCTCCATAACCTCCAGTTCGGGCAGCGACTCGCGGTGCTTCATGGCCGTACGAACGACGACCGCGCGCAGCACCTGATCAGGCGCCGGGAGGGGATGCACCTGCTGCTGGAGGCGCTGGATGAGAGGAGCGAGCAGCCGAGGAAGCAAGCGCCAGCGGTACAGTACAAACCCGATCAGGCCAACCGTGAGCCCGATCATCGCATCCTGCGCGGCCAGCAGGCTCAGCACGAACACATACGCAAGGCCCTGCACCCATACGCTGTTCAGGACGCGCACCAGCGGAAGCGCCGTGAGGCTTACCAGCGACGGACTGAGCACCGCCCATCCCACGTACACGCCCACCGAGACGACCGCGGCGGCCCACACCGGCAACACCAGCAGCGCCAGTACCAGCGACCCCACCCCCATGGTGAGAGGCGAAGCCAGCCAGGCTTCCGCGGCCTTCAGGAGGTCGACTACCGGTGTATGCTGGAGCACAGGGGCGGCGTACTCGCGCAGCAACGCTTCCGAGGTATGATACCACGTGCCCATTGCCGTGAACATACCCCGGGGCGTATCGGCGTAAAACCCCTCGTCGGGGGCATCAGGGGGATGGGCGGCGGAAGCAGGCATGAACGAAGCGCACAGTGAAGAACGGCAGCCCCACCGCGCAGACGGCGGCGAGCAGGCTAAGCTTTCAGTTATGATTGAAACTACTGATACGTATGCCGCATGTTGCTACCAGACGGTACCCTGTACGAAACGGGCGCCTGCACTGTGGGTGGTCTATGAAACGTATCATTATTTCTTAAATGCACTGCCCCATTTTTATGCAACGACCGATCGCTGAGCTTATCGCCCACGGTGGCGTGCTTCTTCACGCCGCGCCTACCACGTCTGTGAAGGCAGCAGTGGCCCTCATGACGGAGCACAACATAGGCGCGCTGGCCGTGCTGTCTGGGGGGGATACGCTGGAAGGCATCTTCACCGAGCGCGACCTGATGACGCGTGTGGTGCATGCAGGCAAAGACCCATCCACAACGCCGCTGCGTGAGGTCATGACGCCCGATGTGGTGGTCGCGACCCGGGACATGGGGCGGCGGCAGGCCCTTCACCTCATGGAGGAGAGGCACATCCGCCACCTGCCGGTCTCGAATGGAGAGCATCTCGTGGGCATGGTATCGATGCGGGACCTACTTCGGTTTGAGGAGCAGGTGAAGGACCATCAGCTCCAGCAGATGCGCGAGTACGTGCAGGAGCGCCCCTACCCGCGGTATCCAGGCTGAGGGTGAGCTTCAAGCCCCCTATGCCTCAGGGCCCGAAACAATCGGTGCCCAAAACAAAAGGCAGTGCCGGTTGCCCGACACTGCCTCCGCGGTCTACATGCCCGTACTGTTCTATCCACCGAAGAACAACATGCAACCGCTTACTCGTTAGACTCGTTTTGGCGTGTTTCGTTCGTATCAGGATCCGGTTCGGGCGGGCGCGTCTCGTGCTGCGGGTTCGAATGCTGCGGCTCCGGGGGCTTGCCATAGACGCCGGGGCTCAGGAATTCGACTCGGTCCACCGCGTTGGTGTCGAAGCGCCGCAGCGTGCGATCTACATCCTCGCGGGCGCGGCGCAGGAGGTCCTGCTCAAACGGCCGGCCGGCGCGCTCGCGCAGCGGATCGACCAAGCTGGCCTGCAGCACGATCAGCAGCTCACGCTGGATGAGCGTAGTACTCGTGAGGCCTGTCAGGTAACGGATGCCAAAGAACCAGCCGGGCAGATCCTTCAGGATGGGGATGCCGCGGCGCGACTCGGTCTCTTCCGTGCTGATGAGGCCGCCGATCACGGTTTGTTCGCCGTCCAACAGCATCACGCGCGTCTCGGCGGTGTTGCGATCTACGATCGGGCCGGATGGCGTCACCTGCCCGCTGGAGTTCTCTACGCGGACTTCAAGGTCAACGAAATCGACCAGCGGAGCACCCAGCGTGTCGGCGATAGGTTGCGTGATGAGCGTGGGGGTTACGTCGATGATGATGCCGGTATTTACGAACTGGGTAATGGTGTTGCCGGCAAAGTCCCGCGTGGTGAAGGGGATGTCGCTACCGATCTGGATGTTGCCCTCCTCCCCACTTTGCACCGTGACCCGGGGGCTGGCAATGGTCTCCCCCGCGCCGCGGGATTCAGAGATGTTGATAAACTCTTGCAGCCGCTGCGCGCTGAACTCCCGCGGCAGCACCACCACGTCTTCTGTGGCATCGGCAATGCCGCCGGTGAGGACTTCGATGTCGCCCCCTGCGCCTTCACCGGAGAGAAACGAGTTCCAGTTCAGCCCAATCTCCCGCGCCCGGTTCACGTCCAGCGAAAAGAGGATGGCGTTGATCTGGATGTCGCGCGTATCCAAGTTGAGGCGATCATCGCCCGACACCGTCGTCACGCGGGCCGGCTGCTCGCCTGCTCTGCCTTCACCTGCGGCGACTTGCTGTGAAGGGCGCGCCTCCTCAATGAAGAAGAAGCGGTCCGTCTCGCGGTACGTCAGGTTGTTCGCGTCCAACACCAGGTCGAAGGCATCGAAGAAGTACATGCCCGAGATGGAGATACCAATCTCGCGCGTCCGTCCTTCGGGGTCGATTACCTGCTTCTCAAAGACCCGCTGAAAGATCGGGTTAAGGAAGTCGACGAACTGCTCGAATGAAGCATTCGGGCTAAAGGACACGACTTGATCCTGCGGAATGAACGTTCGGAACTCACGCTGCGGCGGTTCCTCACGGTCTTGCGCCTGCAGCGGCACAGCCGTGAGGCCAATGAGCAGGAGTGCAAGCGCGGTGGCCAAGACAGGGCGAGACATAGGGGTTGACAGCAAGTTCTTCATGGGAACGTAGACTCTCGTGACGGGCCAGCGTGTGGGCACGCACGTTAGATGAATGGTCGGCGGGTAGCGGGGTTAGGGGCGTTCGTTGAGGGGCCGCAGCGTGCCACGGCCGCGGTGCTGGCGGTAGCGGTCGGTCAGTTCCAGCTCAAGCTCAATATCGTCCACGATGCCACCCTTGTTAAGGCGGGCCTGAACGATTCCCTCCATGGGATTGACCATCGTCAGGCGGCCGAGGTATACATCCTCGCCTTCACCCACCGAGACGAATCCGTCCTGGCTGCGAAAGACGGCCCGATCGCCCACGATGGAGACGAGTTCGTCAGCTTCCACATTGACGAGCTGATAGGTGTTGGGCGGCAGGCGGTCCATGATGCCGGGGAAGAACGGATTCATTTGCGGCCGTTCATCCGGCAAGACAAACGCGGGGACCGGCGGGCGGTCGTCGGCGACCTGGCTGACAGGGAGGTCGTACTCCTCCAGCATGGCCAGCGTGGACTCTTCGGGGGCACTCAGGACGCTGGAGCCGCCGAAGTAGGCGTCTACCCCCATCCGAAACGACACCATGACCTGCATCCGCTCCGTCCCGCGCTCTTCGTCTTCCTTCATGACGTCGATGTGGTCCAGCCGGACGTCCCGCACGCGGTACATCTTGCGGTTATTTTCCAGCTGCCAGACCACGCGGTAAAGGTCGTTGAAGTACCCGCGGCCCTGCACGTCGTACGTGTGGTAGTCGTAGTCGCCTTGCCGCTGCGTGCCACGAAAGGTCACATCGAAGTTCTCGAAGCCCCGCCGGGTGATTTCGTTAAAGTACCCGATGACGGACGGGCTGGAGAGCTCGTCAGGCATTTCTTTGTAGCGCGCCTTCCAACGGGCCATCACGTCATCGACCATCATGCGCGTCTCCGCCTGCTCCGACATCAGGGCGCGCATCTCGGCTTGCTCCATCTCGATGGCCTCCTGCGCTTTCTCCAGGCGCTCCAGCTCGGCGGGTTGCTCCATGTAGGTCACGTAGATGCCGCCTGCAAGGACGCACACCCACACGACAGACAGCAGGAGAAGGTTGTAAATGTTGTTAGACAGCGACATGGATCCAGTAGAGATAAACGGATGGGAATGGTGGAGGGCGGGAGGCTGAGGAGCGTCCGTAGCACGCGTTAGTCGGTAGCGTCGTCGTCGAGGGCGGCGGAGGACATCGGGGGCTGCTCGCCCTCGGCGGCCTGCTGCTCGGCGATGCGTTCGCGGAGGAAGACGGCCGCTTCCGGCAGTTCGTTGGAGAGTGGGACCCGAAGCGTGTAGGAGTAGACGGGCCACTCGCGGATCTCGGCAAAGGTTAGCGTTTCGATGCGGCCGTCCAACCGCTCGGCCAGCGTCACTACGCCATCGCGGGAGGTGGCGCTGCCGCGCAGCTGCAGCTCGTTGCCCGAGGGCTGCCAGCTATCCACCCACAGGCCTTCCACGACGGCCATCTCGCGGGCAGCTTGCTCCATCGCGCGGCTCCAGCGGTCGCTGCCGACCATTAGGTCTTCCAGCACATCCAGTCCGCGCACCACTTCGGCATGCACGTTCTGCAGGCTATCGATGCGAGCTTGCAGCACGTTGGGGTCGGCGTCCACATACGAGGGTTGCTGCTGCTCCACCCGGTCGCGGTAGTCTTGGATGCTGCTCTGCAGGGTGAAGAAGCGAGCGACAAAGAAGAGTACGGTGCAGAAGAGCACCACGTACATCGCCATGATGTGCCAGGTGACGGGCAGCACAAACTGACGGCGGCGCAGCTCGGAGGGCAAAAAGTTGATGTCGGCAAACGCGTCGGCATACGCCGCGTCGTTGGCCAGGCGCAGCGCCGCCAGCGTGGCAGGAATGGTGGCGGCCTTCCCTTCGCTCGGGGTGCCGTTCTTGGTTGGCGGCAGCACCTCCCGCATGCCTCGAATATAGGCCTCCGGGAAAAACATCTCGAAGGCTTCGGCCAGATCGTCCTCTCGGTCTTCGCTGGCCAGCAAGACATGTGCGATCTCGCCAATGCCGTACTCATCTTGCAGCAAGAGCACCCGCGAGCAGATCGTCTCGGGGGGCTCCACGGCTGTGAGCGAGCGCAGGTTTTCAGTATGCTTCAGGCGGTCATCTTCGAGGAAGAGGACGAGCGTATCCTCGCTACCGACGCGCACCATGAGGGTGTAGACGGGCTCCTCTCCTTCTGCCCCATCTGCATCAGCACCGGTGGCATCGGGGCCGGTGGCGTCGGGACTGGCGGTATCGGCTGACTGCGCGGCCACCAGGCTGCGGCCGAGCCCCAGGTACAGCGGCACCTCGGTATCCAGCAGCTTGGCTGGAGGCAGGCGGCGCTTCTCCTCACGGAGCTCGGTCAGGGTCATGGTCACGGGGTTCTCGGCACGGGCCGTCACGGCCAAGTAGCGCGGCACCCCTTCGTCGGTAGGCGTCAGGCGCAGGAAAGCGACCTGCTCATCATCCGACGCGCCCTCATGTTGTGCTTTCAGCGCCGCCACCAGCTTTTTGCGGCTGACGGCTTTGTCCTTCTCCTCGGTTGCCTGTTCGTCCGGCAGGTGCAGTTCCACAGCCGAGACATCCGAGGCTTCCAGCGCAAAGGCCATCGTCGGGCGGGCATAGCCCAGGTCCTCACACTCGGCCAGGATGTCGGCCAGTTCCAGGGCGAAGGATACGGCCACGTCGGCCGAGCTCCCGCCGCTCAGGTCGGCCGCCCCGCCTTCCAGCCCGCCAAACTCAGAAGCGATGAACATATTGTCCACGCTGCTCCCGCCCTCATCTCCAAACTGGATGTTGAAGTCAGAGCCGCTTTCTTCGAGCCCTTCCAGGTCGTCGCCCATGCTGGCCTCCGGCGTGCTGGCGCCCCGGGAGGAGCGCTGCCGCGTGAAGGTCCGCACGAGGTGGAGGCCGTCGCCCGTCTGCTCAAGAAGCGAGGCATGCAGGGTACGGCCGGTGACCATTACCCCTAAAATTGTGTTTGCTGCGTTGCGCGATGCCATAAGTCGAACGAATTACGTGAAGGTCATTCCGCGGTATCGGTGCCGAGGCTGCGTTCTTAAGCGGGTCGGCTACCCCAGCAGATGTTTGAGACGACGCTTGTTGTTGGCATAATCTACCGCTGTCTCCATGGTGATTTGCCGCTGCTGCACCAGACGGTGGAGGTCCTGCTCCAGTGTGGTCATGCCGAGCTTATTGCCCTCCCACATCATCTGGTAGATTTCGCCGGTGTTGTCGTTTTTGATCGCAGCGCGGGCGGAAGAGGTCATCCAGAGGACTTCTTTGGCCAGGATCCGGCCGCCGCCCACCTTGGGCAGCAGTTTCTGTGAGATGACGCAGCGGAGCACGTCGGCCAGGCGGTTGCGGATGCGCTCCTGCTCCTCCGTCGGGTACTCGGCCACGATCCGGTCGATGGTCTCCACCGCCGAGATGGTGTGCAGCGTGGAAAACACCTTGTGGCCGGAGTCGGTGATTTCGAGGGCAGAGGAGATCGTATCCGGGTCGCGCATCTCCCCGATCACCACGATGTCGGGGTCCTGCCGCAGCGCCTGCACAATGCCCGATTTGAAGGTGGGCACGTCGCGCCCCACCTCGCGGTGGCGGACGATGCACTCCTTCGGCTCGTGGATGTACTCAATCGGCTTGGCCACGATGACAACATGCGCCGGCACATCTTCGTTGTTGGCGTCGATGATGGCGTCCAGCGTGGCGCTTTTCCCCGAGCCCGTCACCCCGGTCACGAGCGTCAGCCCGTCGCGGATGTGGCGAAACATGACGCCCTTCTCGATCATGCGCGGGAAGCCCAGCGACGGCAGCGGAAACAGCTCATCTTTGATGAGGCGCATATTCAGCGCCAGGTGCTGGTTGTCGTAGTAGCACGTGGCCCGGAAGCGCGTCGGGCGGCCGTCTTTCTCCTTCGATGGGACCTGATACGAGAAATCGAGCGAGTTCTCCTCCTTGAGCACGTCCAGCTGCCGCTCGTTCATGAGGTTCAGGAAGAGGATGTCGGTTTCAGCATATTCATACTCGCCCAGGTCTTCGTACGGGCGCTTTTCGCCATCCACACGGTACCAGAAACGGCCGCGGCAGCCCATCCCGCCCGCGTCCATATCGGACGCGCCGAGGTCCATGGCACGGCGCGCGTAGATGCGCATGTGCTCGCGGAGCAGCGTGCGGTCTTTGTCGAGCAGCGCGTTTACCTGATCGGCCAGGAAGTGGAGGCGCTCCTCCCCATCCATCGACTCAGGGACGGCGTCGCAGACGGTCTTGACGATCTTGGGCAGCGGCGGCACCGACACCGGCTTGGCCGCAGGCCGGCGCGGCGTCTTCATCTGCTCATTGACGATGTCGGCCAGGGCGGGATTGCTCACGGGGCAGCAGGGAGAGGTCGAAAAATATTGCGAGAACGGAGGCGCATCTACGACCCATCGGCGGGCGCCTCGTACACCGATGGGTATCGCGCCACAGCCGGGTTTCTTAACCCAGGGTGGCTGTTTTTTAGTTTATGGTGAGCACGGCACAGCGCGCACCGCCGGCCTCTTCGGACGCGACCTGACACGTGACCTACCAGCCGCCGTCGGGAAACAAAAAA
>CAYFRR010000120.1:5326-8362 GCA_964345505.1 uncultured Rhodothermales bacterium | reverse complement strand
CGCTGCTGTCACCCATGAGCGCGAGCATGTCGATGAACTGCTTGGGCTCCAGCTCGTGCTTGTCCCTAAAACTTTCGGCCGTGATGGGGTCGAACTCTTCGCCCTGCCGGGCCGGTTTGAAGATCGAGATCCGCGGGCTCAGGAGCTGCTGAAAGTCTTTGTCTGGCGAGACGATAACCACGTCGGCTTCCTCTTCTGCCGCACGGCGGGCCAGCGTTCCGATGACATCGTCGGCCTCCACCCCCGCGCGCTCTATAACAGGGATGTCGAGCGCGCGCACGATTTCTTTGATGATGGGGAGGTTGGCAAGCAGATCCTCGGGCGGCGGCTCCCGGTTGGCCTTGTACTCCTCGTAGAGCTCATCCCGAAAGGTGCCCTCCCCATCCATCTTATCAAAAACCACCGCGATGTGCTTCATGTCGTGCTGCTCAATGAGCTTCAGCAGCGCGTTGGTGAAGCCGTAGCTGGCGGAAGTGTTTTGGCCCTTGGAGTTAATCAGCGGGCGGCTGATGAAGATGAAATGGGCCCGGTACGCCAGGGCCATGGCATCGATGAGGTAAAGACAGTTGCCGTTGCCGGAAGCAGTGGGAGCGGCCATGCGGGAGTGGATGAGAAACGGGAGTACGAAGCGCGAAGGAACTGCAGAATGAGCAGGGAGCTACAACGCACCACGGCATCCGTAGGTGCTTGCAGCCGTCTTCATTTTCTGCCTTCCGTGTGACGTTCCGCCCTATGAATAGTTCGACGCCACAGCACCACCCGGCCCGCGTGCTGGTAACCGGCGGAGCCGGCTTTATCGGCGCCAACTTCCTGCAGCACATGGTCCCAGCGTACCCGGACGTGCCGTTCGTGACGCTGGACGCGCTCACGTATGCCGGGCACCGGCGCAACGTGGCTCCGGTAGCTGAGGCTGATAACTTTACGTTCGTCGAAGGAGACATCACGGACGCTGCGCTCGTCAACCGGCTTTTTGAAGAGCACGCATTCACGACGGTGGTGCACTTTGCGGCCGAGAGCCATGTGGATCGCTCCATTCAGGACCCGCTGGCGTTCGTCCGGACCAACGTGGTCGGCACCGCCACCTTGCTGGAGGCCGCACGGGCGGCCTGGACGGACGAGGGTGACTACCGCTTTCATCATATTTCTACCGATGAGGTGTTTGGCGAACTGGGCTCGAAGGGCACCTTCAGCGAGGCCACGCCCTATGCGCCGCGCTCGCCCTATGCGGCCTCGAAAGCCGGGAGCGACCATCTCGTCCGGGCCTACGGCCACACCTACGGGCTGCCGTTTACGCTCTCGAACACCTCGAACAATTATGGCCCGTACCAGCATCCGGAAAAGCTCATCCCGCTGGTGATCCTGCGGGCCCTTCGCAAGCAGCCGATCCCAGTATACGGCGATGGCCAGAACGTCCGCGACTGGTTGCATGTGCAGGACCACGCGTTGGCGCTCGACTGCATCCTCCGCCACGGCCGTACCGGGAAGACGTATCTGGTGAGCGCGGAAGAGGAGCGCACGAACTTGCACCTCGTAGAGACCCTAACCGACCTGGTCGACGACGCGTTGGATCGCCCCGCGGGCACGGCCCGGCAGCAGATTACATTTGTGACCGACCGCCCAGGGCACGACTTTCGGTACGCCGTGGATGCCTCCCGCGTCCGGGATGCGCTGGGCTGGCGTCCTCAGTTCGACCTCCCCGCTGGCCTTGCGCAGACGGTCCGTTGGTACCTGGACCATCCGGACTGGCTGGAGGCCGTTACCGACAACGACTACGCCGCCTACATCGACGCACAGTATGGTGGGTAGAAAGCTGGGTAGTGGGCTGCAGTGCCGACGGCACGCCTGCGATTAGATCCGGCAGGTGCGGATGTCGGTGATGATGATGCCTTTGGCGCCGAGGGCCGACAGGTCGTCCATGATTTCGTTGACCTTATCCTCCCGCGCCATGGCCTTCACGGCAACCCACCCCTCCTTGCTGAGCGGCGCTACGGTGGGCGACTCGATGCCGGGGGTGACCTCGGTGGCTTCGGCCAGATGCGCCTTCGGGACGTCGTACTCTACCATCACGTACTCGCGCCCCACCAGGATACCATGGAGGCGCTCCACGAACAGCTGCACGCCGTTCTGAGCCTCGATTTCGTCGTTGCGCACGATGAGCACCGCCTCGGACTTGAGGATCGGCTCACCGGTGGGCGCCAGGCCTGCCTGATCCAGCGTGCGGCCGGTCTGCACCACATCGGCTACCGCATCAGCCACGCCCATCTTGATGGAAATCTCCACGGCGCCGTCCAGGTGCACGACCTCCGCGTCCACGCCCCGCTTCGCCATATCCTCGCGGACGAGGTTGCGATAGGAGGTCGCGATGCGAAGACCGTCAAAGTCGCCGGGCGTGCGGCCATCTTCCTTCGGCACAGCGTAGCAGAAGTTGGCTTTCCCGAAGTTGAGCGGCAACAACTCCTTTACGTCGGCGCCGCTGTCCAGCATCAGGTCGCGCCCGGTAATGCCCAGGTCAAGCACGCCGTTGCTCACGTAGATGGCGATGTCGCGAGGGCGCAGGAAGTAAAACTCGACGTCGTTCTGCACGTCCAGCACCGCAAGGTCGCGGCGGCTGCGGTCGCAGTGATATCCGGCTTCTTGCACGAGGCGCAGGGCACCGTCGGCGAGCGCGCCTTTATTGGGGAGGGCGATTTTCAGCATATGGGGTCAGGGGGTAGACATTCAAAACAAAAAAGTGCTGTACGACCGTATTACAGGTGCTCGTACACGTCGTCGAGATCGAGATCGCAGGCCAGCATCATCACCTGGATGTGGTAGAGGAGCTGCGAGATTTCCTCCGCGGTGCGCGCGCGGCCCTCGTGTTCGGCAGCCATCCACACCTCGCCGGCCTCTTCGAGCAGCTTCTTCCCGATAGCGTGCCGCCCCGCAGCGACGGCGCGCACGGTGCCGGAATCAGGATCCTGCGTGGCCACTTTCTGCTGCAGTTCGGCGAAGAGCTCTTCGAAGCGTTTCATACGGCGGCGGGGTACGACGAGGGGG
>CAYFRR010000120.1:0-5226 GCA_964345505.1 uncultured Rhodothermales bacterium | reverse complement strand
GGTGATGAATTAGGCTCAGGTTTGGATGACGCCCGGGTTGAACGGTGGAATCTCGGGGTTGTGGTCGGCCATGGCGATGCCACGGCTGAGCCACGCGCGGGTGGTCACCGGGTCGATGATCTCATCCACCCAGAGGCGGGCGGCGGCGTAGTAGGGCTTGGTCTGCTTCTCGTAGCGGTCTTCGATGGTATCCAGCAGTGCCTGCTGCTCCCCTTCGGTCAGCTCGTTGCCCTGCTTCTGCAGCTTGCGCACCTCAATCTGCAGCAACACCTTGGCTGCCTGCGAACCGCCCATAACGGCAATCTTGGCCGTCGGCCAGGCCAGGATCAGGCGGGGGTCGTACGCCCGGCCGCACATGGCGTAATTGCCGGCGCCGTACGAGTTACCGACCACCACCGTGAACTTGGGCACGACGGAATTCGAGACCGCATTCACCATCTTGGCGCCGTCTTTGATGATCCCGCCATGCTCGGCGCGAGCCCCCACCATAAAGCCCGTGACATCTTGCAGAAAGACCAGCGGGATGCGTTTCTGGTTGCAGTTCATGATGAACCGCGCGGCCTTATCCGCCGAGTCGGAGTAAATGACGCCGCCGGCCTGCATCTCGTTGGAGCGGGAGCGCTTGCCGGTCCGGGCGCGCACCACCGAGCGCTGATTCGCCACGATGCCCACGCTCCAGCCGTCGATGCGCGCATATCCGGTCAGGATGGTCTGGCCGTATCCTTCCTTGTACTCGGTCCAGGAGTCGGCATCCACCAGGCGGGCCAGCACCTCACGCATGTCGTAGGGCTGATTGCTCCCCTCGGGGATGATGCCGTACAACTCCTCAGCATCGAACGCTGGCACCTGTGGCTCCGAGCGGGCAAAGCCGGCACGCTCCCGGGCGCCCAGGTGCGAGACCAGCTCGCGCACCTTTTCGAGGCAGGCCTCGTCGTTCGGCACCTTGTAATCCGTGACGCCCGAGATGTCCGATTGTGTCTCGGCGCCACCGAGGGTTTCTTTATCCACCTTTTCCCCGATGGCGGCCTGCACCAGGTACGGACCCGCCAGGAAGACCGAGCCCGTGCCTTCCACAATCAGCGCTTCATCGCTCATGATGGGAAGGTAAGCCCCACCGGCCACACACGAGCCCATGATGGCAGCGATCTGCGGGACGCCGAGGCTGGAGAGCCGGGCGTTATTGCGGAAGATGCGGCCAAAGTGCTCTTTGTCGGGGAAGATCTCATCTTGCATGGGCAGGTAGACGCCGGCGGAGTCCACCAAGTAGAGGATCGGCACTCGGTTTTCGAGCGCGATCTCCTGGGCGCGCAGGTTCTTCTTGGCCGTGATCGGAAACCACGCGCCAGCTTTTACGGTGGCGTCGTTGGCCACGATCAGGCAGAGCCGGTCGCTCACATGCCCCAGCCCCATCACCGTGCCGCCGGCCGGACACCCGCCCTCCTCTTCGTACATCTCGTAGCCGGCAAACGCCCCCAGTTCCATGAAGTCGTCTGGATCGTCGAGCAGATGAGCGATGCGCTCGCGGACGGTCAGCTTCCCCCGCTCGTGCTCCCGCTGGCGTCGGCGCTCCCCTCCCCCCTGATGCACAGCGTCCAGCCGCTCTCGCCAGGTGTGCAGCAGGCGCTCATAGGCGGCGGCGCGGTCGCTGTAGGATGCTGCAGAGGGATCAACAGCAGACCCGAGGGCGGCGGTGGAAGCGGTATCAGACATGAAGCAGCGGGGGAGATGACACGGAGTGATGCCAGGGCGGTGCAGCGCAGCATCCGGCGGCACGCCCGGCGTGGCAAATGTAGCGGCTACGCCAGTCAAAAAAAAGCCCGATCCGAACGACGGACCGGGACTTTAAGACGCTGCACCCAAAGCGGCAGGCGCAGGGTACAGAACGAGGCTATCGTCGTTAGATGATAGCACTGATCTTCTGGAAGATTTCGCTCCGGGGCTCCCCTGTTTTCTCGTGAATCAGGTTGACCATCTTGTTCATGTCGCCCCGAGCTTTTTTCATTTCTTTGTCGCCAAACTCGGCATCACTCCAGATCGACTTGATCTGGGCGCGGATGCGATACCAGCTTTGGTCCATTCGCTCTGTCGCCATAAAAACCCTCAGCAAAGTTCGTCTTATTTTGGTAAGGGCTATATAACCAAATTCGGCGCACGCGGTTTCCACTGGAGCATTACCCCCTGCCCGATCGTGCATCTATTGCAGACGGATAGGCAGGTGTAATTTCTCGAGTTACTTGGACAGACCAACAACGGCTATGGCGCGTGTCGCAGTGCTGGGCGCAGGCATCGCAGGACTCGTAGGAGCCTACACGCTGCAACAGGCTGGGGTGGAGGTACAGGTGCTGGAGGCGCGCCATCACCCGGGGGGTATGATCCAGACCTCGAAGGCGGGCGGCTACCTGGTGGAGCATGGCCCAAACACGATCCGGGCGAGCACGCCCCTGCTGGAGCGCCTGATCGACGCCCTCGGGCTTACGCCCGATGTGGTGGAAGCCAGCGATGCCGCCCGTAACCGGTACGTGGTGCGCGATGGTAAACCGGTGGCGCTCCCTACCTCTCCACCCGGACTCCTCACCACACGGGCCTTCTCCATCCCGGGCAAGCTGCGGCTGCTGATGGAGCCCTTCGTCGACCCCGCGCCTCCAGAGGCGGAGGAAAGCGTGGCCACCTTCGTGCGCCGTCGCCTTGGGGCCGAGGCACTCGCCTACGGCGCCGATCCGTTCGTGGCGGGCATCTTTTCTGGCGTGCCTTCCAATCTATCGGTGCGGCACGCCTTCCCCGCGCTGTATGAGATGGAGCAGACACACGGCTCGCTACTCCGTGCGCAGTGGGCCCGGCGCGGGCAAGCCCCGACAAACGCCCCACGCTACAAGGTCTTCAACTTCCGCAAGGGCCTCCAGCAGCTTGTCGACGCGCTGGCAACGGCGGTAGGACCGGTAGCGACCGACGAGGAGGTCAAACGCATCGTCCCGGCCAACGGACGGTGGGCCGTGCACACCGCGCAAGGCTGGGAGCAAACACCACAGACGTACACGGTAGATGCGGTGCTTTCCACCCTGCCCCTCCCCCGTCTTGCCGCGCTGGAGGCGTCGCCTGCTGCCAAATCACCGATGCTGGCACAGGTGCCGCATCCGCCGGTGACGGTTGTGGCGCTGGGTTACCCGCGCCGCAACGTGGATCACCCGCTGGATGGGTTTGGGATGCTCGTGCCGAAAGCAGAGTCGGACTTTCGCATCCTCGGCTCTATCTTCACCTCCACCATCTTCCCCGATCGCGCGCCCGAGGATCACGTGCTGCTCACCACGCTCGTAGGTGGCGCCCGGCGGCCGGCCCTTACCCACCAGAACTTCCATGCGGTGCGCGAGCTGGTGGAGCACGACCTCCAGCATCTCCTCGGCGTCCGCGGCGAGCCAGTGTTGATGCACTACACCGAGTGGACCACAGGTATTCCGCAGTACACCGTAGGCTATGGGGCCGTGAAAGACGCGTTGCAGCAGATGGAAGACGCCCATCCCCGGTTTGCGCTGGGAGGAAATTACCGCGACGGAATCTCTGTGCCGGATGCAATAGCCTCCGGCGAAACGGCCGCAGAACGCCTGCTACACGAGCTATAGCCAGCGGATGTTGCTGACCATTCGGGACCGCTCGTCACGCCCCGTCCGGCGGCTCCGGAAACCCGCCGAGCACGTCCTCGATGGCCTCTGCAATGTCGCCAGCCCGGGCGTTGAACTGCCCTTCCACCTGCAGGGTGGTGTTGCTGAGCTCGCCAGTCTCCGGGTCGATGGTTTCGGCAGTGAGGTCAAAGCTCCCCTCAGCGGTATCGCCGAAGGCATCGAGCGTAACGGTGCCGGATCGGCTGATGGCAGCAGTGCCTTCCGGCGCCTCGGGCGTACCGCCCGTCGCCAGGGCGTAGAGGCCAAAAAAGCCCTGCAATTCATCAAACGATGGGGGATTGTCCGGATCGATATCCACAAGCAATGTGGCGGCATCGCCCATCCTGTAGCTGCCCGGACCCGGTGCACCCAGCGGCGCCGCGCGAACAAGCAGCACGCCCTCGCCCGAAAGATCAGAGCCATTGGTATTCGGCAGCAGCGCAATCACAAAGAAGTTAACCGGTATGTCCTCAATCCCGACGGCGCTGCCTTCCACCAGATCGTACAGGGCCTCCCCCGCGATCTCCTGACCGTCGGGGTTGGTGTAGGCAAACGTGCCAGCCGCCAGCCCCTCGTCGTCGCTGTCGAGGACGTCGCAGCCGGTGAGGAGCGACGACATCAAACCAACAAGTGCAAGGGTAAGGGCGAGGGATATCGGGGAGCGGGAAAGCAATGACATACGAGAACTGATGCGTAAGTAAATAGGAAAGCAGCAAACGCCGTCTCAGGCTGTCAGATTCATCGATCGACGTCGCGATGTCAACCGTGCGCGGCGACTGCTTCTTACGCCTGTCCCTCCATCCGGGAGAGGTACCGTATGAGCTTGCGCTTGGCCACCGGCAGCATCGTGGTATCGAACGGGAAGTCAAGCTCCGATTCGAACGCGTAGGTGGCCGGGTTTGGCAGGTCGCGCTTCTCGGAGAGGAGTTCGAGCTTCAGGCTCTGTGGCGACGGGGTGACGTCGCGGCGGAAAACGCTCTTCACGTGGACGGTCTTGAGGCTACGGTAGCGTTCGCCCGCGTCCTTGAAGACTGACAGGCTGTACTGGAGCACGTGCAGGCTGCTCGTCTGCCGGTCGGGAACGAAGAGGTAGCCTTCCTCCACATACGAGGGCACAATGCCGACCTCCTCCAGCTCCAGGTTGTCTTCCACAAACTCATAGATCGTCCGGCCCTCTTCGATAGCCTGCTGCAGGTGCGGCAGGGCCCACCGGATGAGGTCCTCTACAAAAGCAATCTGGTCATCCGATAGCTCGCCCTGCTCGTACTGCAACGCGCCAGCTTCCCAATCAATGCCGGTCAGCTCAGCCGGGGCCGCGTCCCGCAGGTCGTCGATCTGGCCTACGATGCTGCGCAAGGTGTGATACAGCTTTACGAGACCGCCCAGGTACGGATAGATGTGATTGTTAGCGAAGGCTTGCCGAGCCGTCTGTAGCCCACCCAGCACGTGGTACTGCGCCGTCTCAAAGTCTGAACCCGCCTTCAGAAAGTGTTCTAACGTGAGTGCTTGCATGCCGCCACCGAGGGGATGTGTGAGAAGAGCACGGTAAACAGTACGGTCTGTTGACAAGATC
>CAYFRR010000119.1:6150-8394 GCA_964345505.1 uncultured Rhodothermales bacterium | reverse complement strand
GCATCACCACGCCAGCCCGGTTGGGCGAGCTAAAGTCGAAGGCGACCTCGTCGGCATCCAGGTTGCTGAGGACTTCCTTCAGGTACTCCGCATTGAAGCCGATGAGCATCTCTTCGTTGTCGTACTCGCAGGCCACCGTTTCCTTGGCCTCGCTGGAGCGCTCCACGTCCTCCGCCGAAATCTCCAGCTGATCGCTGCCGAGGGAGAGGCGGATCTGGTTGGTCATGCTGGAGGAGTAGAGCCCCACGCGCTTCACGGCGGCCAGCAGCGCCTCGCGCTCAATCACAAGCCGCTTGTCGTTCTCGCCCGGGATGACGGCCTCATAGTTGGGATAGCTCTCGTCGATGAGGCGCGCAATGACGCGGGCCGTGTCGAAGTCGAACGATACGTAGCTCTCATCCACCCGCACAGCGCAGGAGCCGTCGCCGGCTACCTTCTTGGCCAGGCTCAGGGCCTTCTCCGGCACGATGAAGTCGATCTCGTCTTCCGTCGTGAGCCCTTCCAGCGTCAGCTTCACCAGGCGATGGCCGTCGGTGGCTACGGCGCGGCCGTGCTCCGGCGTAATCTGAAAGTAGATGCCCATCATGGCGGGCCGCAGCGCGTCCTTGCTAACGGCAAAGCTGGTTTTCTGGATAGCGTACGTCAGCAGCGGCGCATCGGCCGTGATTTCGTGGGCCTCGTCCAACTCAGGAATGGCCGGATAGTCGGCGCCGTCGTGGCCCACCATCTTGTAGTGCCCCTGGCTGGTGGTCAGTTTGATGTTGAAGTCGCCGTCCGCAGCAAACTCGATGGGCAGATCCGGCAGGGCGCGCATGGTGTCGAGTAGGCGCTTGGCCGGCACCGCCACGCGGTTGCCGCCGTCGGGGGTGCCATTGCTCTGAAACTGCACCGGCACCTGCTGCACAATGGAGATCTCCAGATCTGTCGCGCTCAGGCGCAGCGCATCGCCGTCGCGCTCAAACAGGATGGACTCCAGGATGGGCAGCGTGCTTTTGGAGGGCACAGCCCCGGCCACGGTGGTCAGGGCCTCGCGAAGATCGGCACTTGCAGTTGTAAATTTCATGGCTCTACCGGATGCAGTGGAAGGTCGGAAAGGGTGTACGACGGTGGCTCCTGTCGGGTCCGTTCGTTCCTGCAGATGGAACGCAGAAGGCGTGCGCTCCTACCGCCCGCTGTTATCGTCTGCTGCTATCGCCCGCCGAGGTCGATGCGGGTGCGCACTTCCTCCACCACGTCCTCGAACTGCGGATCGGTGTCGAGGCGGTCTTCCACGCTGCGGTTGGCGTGGATGACGGTGGAGTGGTCGCGCCCCCCGAAGTGCAGCCCGATGGTTTTAAGGGAGTGCTGCGTCAGCTCCTTGCAGAAGTACATGGCTACCTTGCGGGCTTCCACTACTTCGCGCTTCCGGGTGCGGGCGCGGACGAGGTCTTCCTCGATGTTGAAGTAGTTGCAGACGATCCGCTGGATCTCCTCGATGGTGAGATTCACGCGGGTATCGCTGATGAGGTCGCGCAGCACCTCCTTGGCCAGTGGCAGGTCGATCTCCCGGTTGTGCAGCGTGGCGTGCGCGAGCAGGCGGATGAGGGCGCCTTCTAACTCCCGGATGTTGCTCTTCACGTGGGTAGCCACAAACGTGATGACGTCGGGGTCGATTTCGATGCCGTCGTCTTCGGCCTTGCGCTGCAGGATTGCGATGCGGGTCTCCAACTCCGGCGGCTGGAGGTCGGCCGAGAGGCCCCAGTTGAAGCGCGAGAGCAGCCGTTCCTCGATGCTGTCGATATCGCGCGGGGAGCGGTCGGCCGACATCACGATCTGCTTGCCGTTCTGATGCAGTGTGTTGAAGATGTGGAAGAACTCCTCCTGCGTTTTTTCCTTGCCGCCAAAGAACTGCACATCGTCGATGATGAGCACGTCAATCTGGCGATAGAACAACGAAAATTCGCTCACACGGTTGTGCTGGATGGACTGCACGAATTCCGTTGTGAAGCGCTCGCTGGAGACGTACAGCACCTTGGCCGTGTCGTTGGTCTCTTGCACGTAGTTACCAATGGCCTGCATGAGGTGCGTCTTGCCCAATCCCACGCCGCCGTACAGCAGGAACGGGTTAAAGCTGGTGGTGCCGGGCTGCTGCGCGATGGCCAGCGAGGCCGAGCGGGCGAGGCGGTTGCAGTCGCCTTCGATGAAGCGATCAAACGTGTAGCTGCTGTTGAGCTGGCTGTCGACCTGCGCACGCCGGATGCCCGG
>CAYFRR010000119.1:2694-6050 GCA_964345505.1 uncultured Rhodothermales bacterium | reverse complement strand
CGTCCGCCCGACGGAGATTCAGAGCGCTGCTGTCGATCGCTGCGCTGCTGCCGGGCTCTGCCCTTACTCGCCGAGCCGGATCCGTCGCTTTGCTCTGCGTTGGATGCTGACGCCGGAACGCCGCCTGAGCGGTCAGGCCGGTCCGTCGAGTGACCGCGCGAGGGGCTGTTGGGCGCGGGGCGAGGCTCGTCGGCGGGGCGCCGGGCTGGCAAATGCATGGAGGCCCCCTCATGGCCCTGCGTTTCATCCTCCTGCTCAATCACGATGTTGTAAAAGAGCCGCCCCTTTGGCCCGAGGACCTTCGTGATGGTCTTGCGCAGCAGACCGAAGTAGTGCTCTTCCAGCCACTCATAATAGAAACGGCTTGGGAGCTGCACCGTCAGTTTTACAAGTTCTTCTTCCTCCTCCAGCTTTACCGCTTTGAGCGGCTCAAACCACGTCTTGTAACTCTGCCTGTTGATGTTGTCCCGAACAATTTCGAGACACTCCTTCCAGACGGATGCGGGGGATTGCTCCATAGCCGGGGTTCAACAATACACCGCAGCCGCTGCCCGTACATCACGGACCACAGGCGACTACAGTAAGGAATTAAAAATCAAGGGCGCAAGGCAACGTGCCGTCTGAACCGAGGGTCCGCATTTTGTGTGTCTTCACGTACGCGGTGCCACAGCACTACCGCAAGGCTATGCACCAGTTGTTAACATTGCGTGAGGGCTCGCGTGCGTGCGCCTGCAAGGGTATGAGACGGTGTTACCTTGCGGCTTTTCCTGCCGTGTGTTGCATAGCCTATGGGCCAAATGCCTCAAAAATACAGCATTAGGGCCTGTTTCTGGATACAAGGCGGCACGTTTTCACCTTGACTTAAAGTAATACATTCATCCAGCAGGCTGTAGAAAATCAAGTTTTCAACAACTTACCCACACATTAGGGCAGCCTGTGGAAGACACACAGTATTCGCACAGTGCAGCAGCAGATCGTGTCCCGCACCGGCGTTTCAATTCGGGGGGCATTTCCTACGGGGGGCCTACGCAGGAAGCGGGTGTACGGCCACGCGAGTGTCGCCATTTCTTGGTAGCGCCCCGCATTACCATATCGTAAATAGCATGCTTTATGGTATGAACCGAGGGAGTGAACGTCAAGGCAGCAGCAGCGGATTTCATAGAAGTCGGGCAGGCACGGATTCCAGTGAGTTACGGGCGCACCCGCCAGATCCACGCACGGCCTTCACATCACTTTGGAACCATGCTTTTTCGCTGCAGGTATCTACCGATCTGTAATTTATGGATAATCGGCCTTGCCGCCGCGGATCCTCTCCATCGCACGTGTGCGAATACGTACCTCCATGTTTGCTCTTGATCTCGCCCCGCTCGAACTCGGGGTCCACCACCTACGGCGTACATCCTCTGCGGACGACTTGGACCTCTCAGAAGAGACGTTCAGCGATATCACCGTGGACCTGATTGTGGATCATGGCGATCAAAAGGTGCTCGTCACGCTTCAGGCCCATGCTACAGCGCATCTACAGTGTGACCGTACGTTGCGCCCTTATGATGAAGAGGTGCAAGGGAGCTACGCGGTGCTTTTCGCGGACCGCTACGCGGCCACCCCTGGCGTTGAAGATGACGACAGTACGGAGCCTTATGCAGAGATCCGCGAGCTGGAGCCGACGCAGCACATCATTGACCTCACCGAGGACGTTCGCGATACCTTGAGGCTTGCGCTACCGCAGCGCCGGGTTGCCCCGGGCGCGGAGGATGAAGAGCTGCAAACCACGTTTGGCGCAGGGGCCGACGCTGAGGCATCCGAGGACGCCATCGATCCGCGCTGGGAGGCCTTGCGTGCGCTACGCTCATCCGACGACAGTGATTAGCGCCGATCCCGGCCTTTCTTTTTTATTTCTGATTACGCTTACTCCTTAGACCCATGGCAAATCCCAAACGCAGGCATTCGAAATCACGCACGCGGCAGCGGCGCTCCAAGTACTACAACAGCCTCAAGAACCCCGAAGTCATGGAGTGTAATAACTGCGGGAGTCCGAAGGTGTACCACCGGGCCTGCCCGAGCTGTGGCTTTTACCGTGGACGCAAGGTCATAGAGCACACCGAGCTGGTGTAAAAGGTACGCTGGCGCTGCTGCCGGGGCTGTTGCCCCGGCCATTCCCCACGAGGGCAAGCACCGTTTCCCTCACGCTTGGTCCGCGTGCACCGCGCAAGGACGGTGGTTGCGTGGCGCTGCAAATCTCTTATCTTTGGAGAGTCCCTGCGCAGTCGCTCCCCCGCCTCGACGCCTGCCGTCGGGCCGGCCGCGGCGCCTCTGTCTCCCAACCCTTTCCTGACCCCATATGGCTGTTCGAGTTGCTGTGGACGCAATGGGCGGCGATAACGCCCCGGCCGCGGTGGTCGAGGGTGCCATCCGTGCCATCCACGAAACCCCGCAGGAACTGGACGTGGTGTTGGTGGGGCAGGAACCCGTGGTACGTGACGTACTGGACGCACACCCCGCAGCGGCTGACCTGCCGATTCACGTGCAGGATGCCGCTGAGGTCATCACGATGGCGGACAGTCCCACAGCAGCCGTCAAGTCGAAGCGCAACTCGTCCATCCATGTAGGCCTCATGGCCCACAAGCGAGGTGAAGTGGGAGCCTTCATCAGTGCTGGCAACACCGGGGCCATCATGGCGGCCTCACTTTTCCTGCTGGGGCGCGTCAGTGGCGTGCTGCGCCCGTCGGTGCCGAACATCTACCCTACCATCAAGGGCGAGTGCGTAGCGCTGGACGCCGGCACCAACGTCGACTGCAAGCCCGAGCACCTCGTACAGTTTGCTCGGATGGGCAGCATCTACAGCCAACTGATCTTCGACAACGAAACCCCCTCCGTTGGCCTGCTCAACATTGGCGAAGAGCCGGGTAAGGGCAACGAGCAGGTGAAGACCGCCTTTCATCTGCTCAACGATACGCCGGGCATCGACTTCTACGGCAATGTGGAAGGCCGTGACGTGATGCATCACACGGTGGACGTAGTGGTGTGCGATGGCTTCATCGGAAACGTGATGCTGAAGTTCGGGGAGGGTTTTGTGACGGCGTATCCCATCATGGTGAAGCAGACCCTGGCACGGCAGGATGCCTCGCCCGAGGTAAAGCAGGCGATGATGCACGTCATCAAGACGGTGACCAAGCGCCTGCACTACGAAGAGTACGGGGGAACGCCGCTGCTGGGTGTAGCGGGAAATGTGCTCATCGGGCACGGCAGTTCCTCGCCGCGCGCCTTCGAGCGGCTCATCTTGGCCGCTGTGGCCGCCGCTACGCAAAACCTTGCCGACTCCATTGCGTCCGTCTTCGACGCGTAGCACAGACCGT
>CAYFRR010000119.1:0-2594 GCA_964345505.1 uncultured Rhodothermales bacterium | reverse complement strand
CGTAGCACAGACCGTCGCTCTCTCCTCCTCTCGGACCCTCCTCCCATGCCGCACGCAGCGATTACAGCCGTAGGCCACTTTCTCCCCGATAAACGCCTGACCAATGCCGACCTCGAAACGATGGTCGACACTAATGACGAGTGGATCCGCTCGCGGACGGGCATCATCGAGCGGCGTATTCTGGACGATGACGACAAGGCGACCTCCTACATGGCATCCCGCGCCGCACAGGAAGCCCTGGATAAACGGGGCGTGGCGGCCGATGAGGTGGACCTCATCATTGTGGCGACGGTCACCCCAGACATGCTTTTCCCTGCCACGGCTTGCCTCGTGCAGGATGCCATTGGCGCTTCCAACGCCTGGGGCTTCGACCTCTCGGCAGCCTGCAGCGGCTTTCTTTTTGCGCTTTCGACCGGGGCCAGCTTCATCACGTCGGGCCGCTACGACAAGGTGCTCGTCATTGGCGCCGACAAAATGAGCGCTATCATCGACTACACGGACCGCAATACGTGCATCCTCTTTGGTGATGCGGCAGGCGCGGTGCTGCTGGAGCCGAACACCGACGGCCATGGCCTACTCGATGCCCATGAGCACGTGGATGGCAGTCACGATCAACTCCTTTGCATGCCAGGCGGCGGAAGCAAGATGCCGGCCTCGCACGAGAGCGTGGAGGCACATGCGCACTTCCTGAAGCAAGAGGGCCGGGCCGTCTTCAAGTATGCGGTGGAAGGCATGGCCAACGTGGCGGAGGAGGTCATGGAAGCCAATGACCTTGCGCCCGACGACGTCGCGTACCTCGTCCCGCACCAGGCCAACCTGCGCATCATCCACGCGACGGCCCGCCGCATGGGGATAGGGCGCGACAAGGTGATGATCAACATTGACCGCTACGGCAACACCACAGCCGCCACTATCCCGCTGTGCCTCCACGACTGGGAGAGCGAGCTGAAGCGGGGCGACAACCTCATTCTGGCGGCCTTTGGCGGGGGCTTTACGTGGGGCGCTTCCCACGTCAAGTGGGCATACGATGGCGCCGACGTAGCCCGCACCGACCTCGCTGAGGTGTCGGCCAGCCTGGGCTGATCCACTGCTTCGTTTCCCTTCGAACCGTCAGTCTTCCCCTTTCGCATGGCTACTACCGCCGCTCTCTTTCCCGGCCAAGGCTCCCAAACCGTAGGCATGGGCGCCGACCTGTACGATGCCTCCGCCACCGCCCGCGCCCGCTTCGACGCGGCCGACGACCAGCTCGGGTTTGCGCTGACCGACCTCATGTTTGGCAACACGGAGGCGGCCGAGGAGCAACTCAAGCAAACGGAAAACACCCAGCCGGCGCTGTTTGTGCACAGCCTGGCCGCGATGGCGGTGCTGGACGCCCGCGGCCTCGCGCCTGCGATGGTGGCGGGGCACAGCCTGGGCGAATACAGCGCCCTCGCCGCCGCCGGTGCGATCTCCTTTGCCGACGGGCTGCGTGTGGTGCGCATCCGCGGCGAGCTCATGGCGACCGCTGGCGAAGCGCGCCCGGGCACCATGGCCGCCATCATTGGGGCGGACGATGAGGCGGTGGAGACCGCCTGCGAAGAGGCGCGGACGACCGGGCCGGGCGTGGTGCAGCCCGCGAATTTCAACGCGCCCGGGCAGGTGGTCATTTCGGGCGATGAGGACGCCGTCAAGCGCGCCATGGAACGCGCGGGAGCCCATGGGGCCCGCCGCGTCATCCCGCTTCCGGTGAGCGGGGCGTTCCACTCGCCGCTGATGGACTACGCCCGCGAGGGTTTGAGCGAAGCCTTGGAGGCGCTCGACATCGCGGAGCCCCGCTGCCCGGTGTATCTGAACGTGACGGCCGCTCCCACGAAGGACCCAGACGAAATCCGCCAGCGCCTGCTGCAGCAACTGCTCTCGCCGGTACGCTGGGCGCAGACCCTCCAACACATGCACCGCGATGGGGCCGAGCGGTTTGTGGAGGTGGGAGCAGGCCGCGTGCTCTCCGGCCTCGTGCGCCGCACCCTCGGCCGCGATGTGGAGGCTCTCCAGGCCGGCACCGCGGAGGAATGCGAGGCTGTGGAGGCATAGCGCCTACTTCGGCATCGGGACCGAACATGCGCGGAGTACAGGCGTGTGTTTTCTTGGGCTTGGATCCATAATTCTGCGTCTCATGCCCTTCCACCACCGCCCATCGTCGCTCAACGGCAGGCCTCGCGATTTCCTCTTCCTCATCGGCTGGGCGCTGATACTGGTCGCGCTGTCGTATAGCGCGTTCGTGGAGCTTTTCCACACGCTGGTGTTTGTCCCGCTTTTGGCTTGCTACCTGGTAGGGCGTGGCGTCCGCTGGACCTCCACCGCCCTTCCGCCCAAGATTGATTTCCTGTTTATCGGGGGCCTTGGCGTCGTGCTGGTTGCGTTGAACGCGGCAGGCCTGATGGGCTATGTGCACGATTTCCTGTTTCTCGCGGGTCTCGCCTGCTATGGGATCGGGCGCTACGTGGAAGCCTGGCTGCAGGAGCCGTCGCCTGCAGCACGGGATGATGCGATTCGGCCTCCGGCGTAGCCAGCTGCCGCTCGGCGCGGTCGTCCATAGCTGCGCCCGGGCACTGCAC
>CAYFRR010000118.1:0-8413 GCA_964345505.1 uncultured Rhodothermales bacterium | reverse complement strand
CTCGAGCGCCAGCGCCTCCGCCCGGTAGGTATTCGCGTACGCATCCAGGATTTCGACAAAGTCGCTCGTGTAGTCCTTCAGCCAGCCGCAGTAGCTGCGCCGTACGCCTTCTGGCCCTACGATCTGCACCACCACCTGCGAAAAGAGATGCTGCTCCAGCAGCGGATCGAACGCATTACCGGTGTGCTGAATCACCTCGGAGGAAAGCGACTCCACCTGCTTGTCGTGCCGCCCGATGAGCGCTCCGGCGGGAGCCTTCGCCTTAGCCACGCCCACAATCATGCCCACCGACTGCAGGAGGGCGTCGCGCACCATGCCCATCCAGTTGCGGATCCACCGCCACAGCCGGCGGAGTAGGCCCGGATGGCGTGTCTGTTCGATGAGCGTCTCCCGCCGCGCCCGGTCGTCGGGCGAGAGGCCCTCCGGGCAGCGGTACACCGCATGAAGGTCGGCGTACTGCTCCTTATATAAAATGACAGACCGCTCCAGGTGACCCTCCGCCGCTACGACGGGGGCCGGGTAGGTGAGCTCCATACCGGTGGGATGCAGGCGCAGCGCCCCCCACGTCATCTTCTGATTGTGGGTCGCCAGCGTGACGGGAAAGCGGTCGAATGCCTTCAGGCAGCGGTCGCGGCGGCGCGTGCGGATGAGCGCCAGCACGGTCGCTACAACCAAGATGACAAAGACGGTAAGCAGCGTCGAGGAGTCCACGGGGCAGGAGCGCGATCAAAGGGGTGGGCGGGAAAGACGTGGTTACTCGGCGGATAGTACGCCGTAGGCGCGTAGAATCTCCACCGTCTCGGCGATGGGGAGCGCCTCGGCGGTGCCGCGATGGCCCTGCACGGTGGTGGCGCGGAACAGCGAGTTGAGAATGGCCTCTTCTGTGGCTTCTGCTACGGCTTGAAAGAGCGGCGAGAGCGCACCATCATGTATCCGCGCGCGCAGGCGCTCCGTGGTGCGGCCCGCGGTGCGGTCGGTGGAGAAGGCGATGACGTAGTCGCCTGAGCCATTTGTCATGGAGGAGCCGGTGCGGGCCAGGCCGGTGATGGCACGGGTGGCCAGGCGGTTGAGCTGCCGGGCATCGAGCGGGGCATCGGTGGCCACCACGATCATGATGCTGCCGTCGCCGTCTTGCCCCAGTGTCTCTTGAAAGGCATACCGGCCGAGCGCCTGCCCGACGGGGGCGCCGCCGATGGTGAGGACGCCGCCGTAGTTGCTCTGCACCAGCACCCCCACGGTGTGGCCGCCCATGCGTGCCGGCAGCGCCCGCGAGCTGGTGCCGATGCCGCCCTTCCAGCCAAAGGCGCGGGTGCCCGTGCCAGCCCCCACGCTGCCTTCCGCTACCGGTCCGTCGCTGGCGCTGCGGATCGCCTCCCGCACGTGCGCCGCGGTCACCGGGCGGCTGCGGATGTCGTTCAGAAAGCCGTCGTTCGTCTCGCCTACCACCGGGTTGATGGAGCGGACGTTCTGCATGTCGTCGCGGGCGAGCAGGGTGTCGGCAAGGGCGGCCGCCGCATCCCAGACGCAGAGGGTACAGGTGAGGAGCACGGGCGTCTCCAGCTCTCCAAGCTCCTGCACCTGGCTCTGGCCGACGAGCTTCCCAAACCCGTTTGCCACGTGAATGGCTGCCGGCACGCGCGCCCGAAACACGTTATCGCCGTGGGGTAGCACAGCCGTCACGCCCGTACGGATGGTCTTACCTGTAGTGACGGTCGCATGGCCCACGCGCACGCCATGGACGTCGGTGATGGCGTTGAGCGGACCGGGCGGCAGAATACCGATCTCGATGCCCAGGTCACGCGCCCGGGGGCGGTCGTCGTCATCAGGCGGGACGGGAGCTATCGCCATCAGCAATAGAAGTAGCAGTACGTAAGGCACAGTGGAACAGGATCAAGGATAGAGAACAGAACCGTGCAGCGGCGCAGACAGTATGGATAAAACTGCTGGATTATCGGAAAACTGGTTACTGGAAAGATATAAAAACGCAACCATAGGTCCACTTCACCCGTTGAGCGCGCCGAAGCTCCGTTGTTTATTGAACTACGTAATAAACGCGTTATTCAGCCTGGCGGCGCCGTAAAGTGGAATCCCAATGGCTCACCGCACCTTTTAACGCTTTCTGACTCACGGCACGTAGCGAACGCTACCGCCGTTGGCAACAGCACAGGTTGCCTCCTCCCACCCATTGCTGGCATTGCCTTTTGCAACCATTGGTGAGTAACGATACGCACAGCTCTGGCTCTGACGCAGCGTCCCAACCGGCGACGCGCGACCGAAAAGCCGAGCACCTGAACCTGTCGATGCAAGAGCAGATGCAGGCGCCGCAGCGATATTTTGCGGCGTACGATCTGGCGTACCGCGCCCTGCCAGAGCTTGACATGGACGCGGTGGACCCTTCCACGACCTTTCTTGGGAAGCGCCTAAACGCGCCGTTGCTTATCTCGTGCATGACGGGCGGCACCGGCAAAGCCGGCCCCGTCAACCGCACGTTGGCGCGGGCCGCCGAGGCTGCAGGTATTGCCATCGGGGTAGGTTCGCAACGTAAAGCACTGGAAGATCCGTCGCAGGCCGACACGTTTCGCATCCGTGCAGAGGCGCCCACTGTGCCCGTTCTGGCTAACCTTGGGGCTGTGCAGCTCAACTATGGTTACGGCCTGGCCGCCTGTGAGGAGGCCGTCGAGATGATCGAGGCCGACGCTCTGGTGCTGCATCTCAATCCCCTGCAAGAGGCCATTCAGCCGGAAGGCGACCGTAACTTTGCCGGCTTGCTGCCCAAGATTGGCGCCATCGCGCATCAGCTGAGCGTCCCTGTCATAGTGAAGGAAGTGGGCTGTGGCATCTCGGGTGAGATGGCACGCGCCCTGCGTGCGGAGGGCGTTCACATCATTGATGTTGCTGGACAGGGCGGTACCAGCTGGGCGCGCATCGAAGCGCACCGTGCCCGCGACTACGCCCTCGGCGACGTATTTGCGGATTGGGGCGTTCCGACGCCCGTAGCGATTCAGCAAGCCCAGGCCCTCCCCGGCACTACCGTGATTGGCAGCGGTGGCGTGCGCAGCGGGCTCGACGTTGCTAAAGCCATTGCCCTTGGCGCCGATCTTGTAGGCATGGCCTCCCCCTTCATTCACGCGGCCATGGAATCTGAAGCTGCCGTGAAAGACACCATTGCACGCACCGTTCGCGAACTCACAATTGCGATGTTCTGTACCGGTGCCCGGTCGATTGCCGACCTCCAACACGTTTCTGTTTATGATCGAACGCGGTGACAAGCGCCCTATGAACACGAATACGCACAGGGCCCCCAACCCACGCACTCCCCTCTCAAAGGGCTCCGGCAACGGCTCCTCGGAGACGGCCCGGCCCCCACGGGCCGACGCCTCAACCGAACGCCGTACCGAGCTCGTCCGGGCGCTTGCACGCGGCGACCTCAGCCTGCACAAGCTGCCGTCCGACCTCTCCGCACGCGACGCGGCGAACATCCGGCGCCGCGCCCTGGAGCACCATGCGGGCACAGAGACCAAAAGTATGGAGCAGTACACGTTCGATGCGGAAGTCGTCTCGGACAGCAACTGCGAAAACCTGATTGGCGGGGTGCAGGTGCCGGTTGGGGCGGTGGGCCCGATGAAAATCAACGGAGAGTACGTAGACGGTGAGTCCGTGTACGTGCCGCTGGCTACCACTGAAGGGGCCCTCGTGGCCAGCGTCAACCGGGGCTGCGCCGCCGTACGAGCAGCTGGCGGCGCGGTGGTCCATGTGGAAGACGTTGGCATGACGCGCGCGCCCGTCTTCCGTACCTCGGGTATCCGCGAGACGAATGCGTTCCTGGAGTGGCTTGAAGAGAACGAAGACGAAATCCGCGAGCGGGTGGAGGCCACGAGCCGCTACCTGCGCCTGCTGGACCTCAAGCCCTTCGTGATGGGCACGACGGTCTTCATTCGCTTCCGCTGCCACACCGGCGACGCGATGGGGATGAACATGGTGACGCTGGCCTGTAACCGGGTTATCAAGGACTTCATCGTGCCGGAGACGGACATCGAGTTCGTCTCGCTCTCGGGCAACTACTGCGTCGACAAGAAGCCTTCCGCCATCAACGCGCAGGAAGGCCGCGGCAAGCGCATCTTTGCCGAAGTGCAGCTCAGCCGGCAGGTGGTGGAAGACATCCTGAAGACCACGGCAGCCGACATCGCCGAAGTGCAGTATCGCAAGAACCTGCTGGGATCGGCAGCAGCCGGGTCCATGGGGCTGAATGCCCACTATGCCAACATGGTCGCCGCCTTCTTCCTCGCCACGGGGCAAGACATCGCCCAGGTGGTGGAAGGCGCAATCGGCGTGACGTGCATCGAGCCACAGGCTGATGGCGGCGTCTACATGTCGATCTTCATGCCCGATGTACCCCTCGGCGCTGTGGGCGGTGGCACATCGCTGCGCACGCAGGGCGAGTCGCTGGCCCTGATGAACGTGGTGCCTGACCCTGAGCATCCGGGCCGGGCCGTGATGCGCCTCGCCGAGATCCTCGGCGCGACGGTGCTCGCGGGCGAACTGTCTCTCATGGCGGCGCTTAGCTCGCATCACCTGGCACGTGCGCATCACCAGCTGGGGCGGGCCACCCTGCCGGTACAGAACGGCCGCAGCCACTCGTCCGAGTAACCTCGACCACCACCGGGAGGGGCGCCGGCATGGACGCTGCCACAGACGATGCTACGGGTGCTACCAGGAACGCCGTCACCGTACGTGCGCCGGGGAAGCTCATCCTGATGGGGGAGCACGCGGTGGTGTACGAGCGCCCGGCGCTTGTCACAGCGCTGGGCCTCTGGCTGGACGCCACCATCCGCCCCCGTGCAGCAGAAGGGGTGCACCTGAATCTTCACGCCCTGGGCCATCAAGAAACGACGTCCTGGGCTGCCGTACGCGCGTACAGCGAGGCCGTGCGGGAGCGGTGGGAAGCCTATGCCGCCAACCCGACGGCCGTAGCCTATGCCCGCATGCGTGGCGAAGACCCGGCGCATCTTGTGAAGGTGGCGCTTGGTGAAGCGGCGCGCCATCTCCCTGATACCATCCCCGTACAGGTGTCCGTGCGGTCCCAGCAGCCCATTGGCGCAGGATTTGGCAGTTCGGCCGCTGTAGGCGTTGCGGTGGCCCAAGCCTGCCTCGCCGCTCACGATACGACGCTCAGTGACGATACGCTCTACGACGTTGCGTTGGCTATTGAGCGGCGGCAGCACGGCCTGCCCTCGGGGGTAGACCCAGCCACCGTGTTGCGCGGCGGAGTGGTATGGGCTGAGCGCAACGGACGTGGCTTGGTCTGGCACACCGTCGAGACCAACCGCGAGGCGCTGGCCCCCTTCCGCATCTTTGACACTGGCACGCCACGCGAGGCCACAGGCACTGTGGTGGATGCGGTCCGCCACCGCCGGGCCGAGGCACCAGCGGCCTTCGAAGCACTCCTCGACCGTATGGACGACCGCACGCGCGCCTTCCGCCAGGCCCTCGCAGCGCCAGACGGACCCCCCAACCCAGACACCCTCCGCCATCTCATCCACGACTTTGAGGCGTGCCTCGAAGCCATGGGCGTGGTGCCTGCGCCGGTGCAAGCCCTCATCCGGGCGATTGAGAACAAAGGGGGGGCGGCTAAGATTTCAGGGGCCGGCGCGCTCACCGGCTCCAGTGCGGGGTCGCTCCTGGTGTATCACCCCGATCCCGAGGCGGCTATGTGGGACGTGCTCCACGATCTTCCTGAAATAAATGTGCCCCTCGGCGTTGCCGGTGCGCACAAACGCCCCCTGCATGACGAAAGCTACCGTTGAAGCGCCCTCCAACATTGCCTTTCTAAAATACTGGGGGGCGGCAGATTTAGAGCAGGCCATCCCACGCGGCCCCTCCCTCTCCATGACGCTCCACCGCTGCGCCACCCGCACCACGGCGGTGTTTGAGGAGGGCGCTACCGGAGCGGATGAAGTACTGCTGGCCGACACAGACACAAGCGAAAATGCCCCCGAGCTATCGCCGGCGCCCGAGGCCTTCGCTGCGCCTGTGCGTCGGCACCTGGACCGCTTGCGGAAGGCCGCCAGCCGCACGGGGACGTTCACCATTGCTACCCGCAACAGCTTCCCCAGCGCTGCCGGACTGGCCTCGTCGGCCTCCGGCTTCGCGGCCCTCACGCTGGCGGCCCTACAGGCGCTGGAGCATCCTGTGTTGCCAGCAGAGGCCTCAGTGCTGGCGCGGCGCAGTGGGTCGGGCTCTGCAGCGCGCTCGGTGATGGGAGGCTACGTGGCCTGGCCGGAGGGGCCGAACCACGCCGCCACGCAGGTGGCGCTGCCGGACCACTGGGACCTGCGGGACGTGATTGCGCTGGTGGAGACCACGCCGAAGAAGGTATCCTCGCGCGACGGCCACCGCCGCGCGCCAACCAGCCCGTTCTTCGAGCAGCGCATTGCCCATCTGCCCGCGCGCCTGGATGCCATGGAGGCTGCCCTGCAGACCCACGACTTCGCCGACCTGGGCACCCTGATAGAGCGCGACAGTACGGAGCTCCACCTCATCACTATGTCGTCGGTGCCGCCCATCTTTTACTGGGCGCCGGCCACGCTGGCCGTGCTGGAGGCGGTCCGGGCGCTGCGTGCGGACGGAGTGCCGGCCTATGGCACGATGGACGCCGGGGCCAACGTGCACGTGATCTGCGAACCGGCGCACGAGGATGCCGTCGCTGCGCGCCTGGCGGCCGTCGACGGCGTGCACCGCGTACTCCGCGACGGCGTGGGCGCCGGGCCCCGCACCGACGTGCCCGCGTTGTTGTAGCGCGATCCCTCAACTCACCGCCCGCCACCGGCACTCCGCACATGGCTGCTCTCACCTTCGTCAAATGGGGCGGAAGCCTCATCACCGACAAAGCGACGCCGTACACCGTGCGCAGAGACGTGCTGAAGCGCTTGGCCGATGAGCTGGCGCGGTACTGGCCGGCGCGTGAGGGAGGGCTGGTGCTGGGCCACGGCAGCGGATCGTTTGGGCATGAGGCCGCGCGGGCGTCGGGGTTCGTTGCCACGGACGATGCGCCGCCGTCTGCCGAAGCCTTCAGTGCTGTTCAACACGCGGCGGCTCGGCTCCACCGCGGAGTGATGGCGGCGCTCCGAGAAGCAGGGCTGCCGGTCGTGTCCCTCGTGCCCTCCAGTAGCCTCTTGGCCACCGACGGACAGCCCACGCACGTCCCAACGGATATCCTGGAGCACGTACTCGCCCAGGGCGCGCTGCCCGTCACGTACGGCGATGTGCTGATCGACCGCACGGAGGGCAGCAGCATTGCCTCCACTGAGACCCTCTTTCGTGCCCTGATCCCTGCACTGCGGGCGGCGGGCCATCCTACGACGCGCGCGCTCTGGTTTGGCGACACCGACGGGCTCTATGATGCGACGGGCACAACCATCCCGACCGTTGCAGCCACCGAGGCCTCCGAGTTGCTGGATTTGATTGGGGCACCGCGCGGCGTGGACGTAACCGGCGGGATGGCGCATCGCGTGCAGACGGTCGCTGCGCTCGCTGCCGAGGGCGTGCCCTCCGTGCTCGCCAATGGGCACCGCGCCGGCGCCATGCACCGCCTGCTGCGCGGTGATACCGAAGACCCCGTGACCCACATACGTGCCCGCTAATCCCTGCGTGGGGCTACGCTGCCAGCGCGGCCTGTCCGTCGGACGTTAGGGAAGAGGCTTCCCGGGCCTCCAGGAAGCGCAGCAGAGCCATGTACGAGGCGTCGGAGTCGTAGCACGGGTCGACCGGGGCCGGGCCCAAGGCTTCCAGCGGGCGTATGATGCCGAGCGAAAGGCCGAGATCCACGTGGTACTCTTCGACCAGGTACGGCCGCTCGCGCCGCTGATCGACGACGAGGAAGCTCTCGTGGTCGGCCCGGTACACGCCGAAGGTGGCGTAAGGCGCGTCAATACGATACAGGGTGCCGTGGGTGCACTCTTGCCAGGGAATAATGCGGCGCGAAGAAGTCATGATAGCGGGGCACAGGGAGCAGAGGGCGGGGCGACGGCGTGGGATTCCGTCTTGGGGTCCGTCTTCAAGGTAAAGCCGAAAATGCATACAGCAAGCGCTTTCAGACGTGCCCCTCATGCACGCGGGCGTCACGGGTTTGTGGCACGCAACACCTAATTGGCGGGAATAGTGTAGGCTATGGCAAGTCAATCCCCTACAAGGCTCTGATCCATGTGGATGAGACTGGGCGCTGTGCAGCAGAAAGCAAACGGTTACGTTCCGGGTCGATCCTCGCATGCGATAGCCTGTAACACCTCTACGCGAGACCGAACATACCGTCTGAAGAGCAAGCAACGGTCCCTTATTAGATGAATCAGATGCGAGGCATAATATGCAACTTGGAATGATCGGACTCGGCAAGATGGGCGCCAACATGACGCGGCGC
>CAYFRR010000117.1:6761-8483 GCA_964345505.1 uncultured Rhodothermales bacterium | reverse complement strand
CGGAGCTGGGACAGCTCCCCACAGCGTCGCGCCCGAGACGGACGCGACGCGGAAGGTTAGCCCTCATCCTCCAGGAGGGTGACGTTCGTTAGCACATGGTCGGTGTCGCTTGCCTCGAAGGTGAACCGGATCCGGTGGTCACGCTCCAGGTGGTCAACAGTTAGCGTATCAGCCACCTCGAAGGGCATCGTCATGGCATGCATAAAGCCGGGGATGTCCTCGTGGCGAATCATCACATGCCGACCGCTTGGCGTCACGGAGCGCACCGTGCCCTCCGCAGTGTAGGTGGTCGCCTCGGCAGGAGGCGATGCCTGATCTGTCGTCGCTGGCGCCTCTGTTGAAGACGCTTCGGCGGACGGCGCATCGGTATCGGGGGCGGTGCAGCTTATCATGGACGTAAGGCCGAGGACAAGCAACACCAGTGCCAGGCGGGTAGGCATGGGGACAAGAGGTTGAGGGAGAGAGCAGCGGTAGGCAGTGATAATTAGAGGATAGCCGCCCAGTCGTCGCCGTCGCGCACTTCGATTTGCTGAGGCACCAGCACGCCGCGCGAGCGCACGATGCCTGTGACACGGGCGTGGGTGGTCAGGTAATCGACCAGAGACTGCGGCACGGCTACCAGCATCCACACGGTGTCCCGGTTGTCATCCCGCAGGCCCACGGGGTATCCGTTGATCACGTAGTCGCCCTCACACGTGCTCGGGTCGCCGCCTTGCTCCTCCATCTCCGCATGGCAGGTGGCATCGAGCAGGGTGCCGGTCACCATCAGCGTATCCTCCGGGGCATAGTCTACCGGCTGGTCGAAGGATGACGCCGTCTCCTCAGGCGCCTCACGCTGACACCCGATGGCCAAGACCGTCAGGAGAACGAGCAGCAGCGTAGGCAGGGGCACGCGGGTCGTGGGGGATCGCATAACGTCTGGAGCTGAAAGCACGAAGGCGAACTACAAACAGAGGTTCGTCGGCACCGGGCCCTACAGCCCCGATACCGACCAACCTCGTGGATACGCCGCGAGGGCGCGAGGGGGAATGGCAGGCGCTGCCTTACATCATCAGCTGAATCTCCACTTCCTTCCACTCGCCATCCTCTCTCACTTCGATGGTGTTGGGCTTGATGCCGCCGTCAAACACGCGGGTGCCTTCCACACGAACTTCCTGATCCATGTAGTCTGCAAGCTGGGTCGCGGGGGTGACCAGGATGTAGGTTTGGCCGCCGGGTGCATCGCCTTCGTTGATGCCCACGGGAATACCCATGTTAGCACAGGCCGTGGCACAGTTCGGGATTTCCATCATCTCGCCGTCTGGGCCGGGCACCATGTGGTCGTCGTTATAGGCGGCCTGCGGCATATCCATATTGACGGCATCGCCATAGCACAGCGTGTCGACCAGGTTGCCCTGCACCGTGACGCTGGCTGGATTATCAGTGGTGAAGGTGAAGGCGGCAAGGACCGCCACGAGGGCTACGCTGAAAAAATGAGTCAAATATCGCATAAAACGTGCGGTGTGTAATGGAGGAAATGGCTCTACGCTACTTGTCTGTGCGGCGCACTGCCCGTCTGTTACGCACGAGGAAAATATTTTTAGCCTCCACTGGGGTATTCCCGTAACACGGCGTTCCCGTAACACAGATGCGGATGGAGGCACCTACCCTTGCGTATCACTGCACCACTGCCGCACCCCTCCGCCGCCCCTCCAACCCAAGCTGCTCCTGCCATGCGCGCTG
>CAYFRR010000117.1:3135-6661 GCA_964345505.1 uncultured Rhodothermales bacterium | reverse complement strand
GCTGACCCTTGCGGGCGACACCATGCGGCGGGCCGACTGGGAGGGGCGCGTGGTGGTGCTGAACTTCTGGGCCACGTGGTGCGCCCCCTGCCGCGTCGAAATCCCCCGCCTCATCACCCTCGCCGAGGCATTTGACACGGCGGATGTGTTGGTCGTTGGCGTATCCATCGACGAAGAAGGGCGCGCGGTGGTGGCGCCGTACGCGGAGGAGATGGGGATTCCCTATCCGCTCATCGTGGACCCGGACCATACCATGGCGGAGGCGTACGGGGGACACTACGCCGTGCCCACCACGTTCATCATCGACCAGGACGGGACCATGCGCCAGCGCTTCATGCGGGTAGTCGCCCACGACGAGCTGGTCGCAGCTATCGAGCCGCTGCTGAACGGCGACGCCTAAGGCCCGGCGCTGCCCCGTTGACGTCTCCACTCTTTTCTTATTGCTCCGCTACCGTGCGCACGTTTGTCATCATTCCCGCCTTCAACGAGGCCCGCGCCATCGGGCAGGTGATTGGCGACATTCCAGATGCTCTGGTCGATGAGGTGGTGGTCGTGAACAACGCCTCCACCGATGCCACCGAAGCCAACGCCCGCGCTGCCGGTGCTACGGTACTGCGGGAGGACCGGCAGGGGTACGGCTGGGCCTGCCTCCGGGGGATCGCCTATGCCGAAGCACAGGGCGCGGAGCTGCTCGTCTTCCTGGATGGTGACTACAGCGACCATCCGGAGGAGCTGACGCAGCTCGTCGCGCCGATCCTCACCGACCAGGCCGATTTCGTGGTGGGCTCGCGGATGCGGGGCGCGCGCGAGCCGGGGGCGATGCTGCCGCAAGCCCTCATCGGCAACCGGCTGGCCTGCGCGCTGATGCGGTGGATCTGGGATACCCACTACACCGACCTCGGCCCCTTCCGCGCCATTCGCGCCGACGCGCTGCACCGCCTGCACATGGAGGACAAGACGTTTGGCTGGACGATCGAGATGCAGATCAAGGCGGCGGAGGCGGGGCTGCGCATCACCGAGGTGCCCGTTTCGTACCGCCGCCGCGTGGGGGTCTCCAAGATTACCGGCACGATCACCGGCACCGTCAAGGCGTCGGCCAAGATCTTGTGGACGATCTTCGCCTACGCGCTGCGGCGCGGGCGCAACGTCCCGCAGCAGGCCCCAACCGCACACCCGTTGGCGTCTGAGCCGGCTGCCGCATAGCTCATCATAGTTCATGGAAGTTCACTCGAAACGCAGAACCAGTTACTGAAAAAGCGCTTCCAGTACCGTATGTTCTGGCTGTTGTCCCTGCGTAAAGAATCCGCCCGGCCGCCTAATGGCAAGAACCTTGCCGGGGGCCTACCGTTTTCCTGAACTGCAGTTTATCCGTTCCTGTCTACCGTTTCCCATAAGGTACCCATGCAGCCCAAGATTTGGTTTAATGGCGAGTTCGTAGCGAATGAGGACGCCCAGATTCACGTGCTCTCGCACGTTGTTCATTACGGCTCTTCCGTGTTTGAAGGCATCCGGTGCTACGACACCGATGACGGCCCGGCCGTCTTCCGCTTGGAAAAGCACATGCAACGCCTGGTCAACTCGGCGAAGATTTACCGTATGGAGATCCCGTACACGCTGGACGAGCTGGCCGAGGCCTCGCTGGAAACCATCCGCCAGAGCGGGATGCCGTCGTGCTACATCCGGCCGGTGGTGTTTCGGGGGCAGGGGCCCATGGGCGTGAACCCGCTGCAGAACAGCGTGGAAACGGTCATTGCGGTGTGGGAATGGGGCGCCTATCTTGGGCCAGAAGCCCTGCAAGAGGGCGTAGATGTGCAGGTGGCCTCGTGGCAGCGCATGGCGCCCAACACGATGCCGGCGCTGGCCAAGGCCGGGGGCAACTACCTGAACGCCTCGCTCGTGAAGATGGATGCGGTGCTGAACGGCTATGCCGAGGGCATCATGCTGAGCACCAACGGCTTCCTGGCGGAGGGCAGTGGTGAGAACCTCTTCCTGGTTAAGGGCGACACCATTTACACCGCGCCGGTGGGCCTTTCCATCCTACCCGGCATCACGCGCGACGCGATCCTGACGCTGGCTGAAGAGCGCGGCTACACGATTGAGGAGAAGTCCATTCCGCGGGAGGCCCTCTACATTGCCGATGAGCTCTTCTTTACCGGCACGGCGGCGGAAGTCACCCCCATCCGGTCCGTCGACAAGTACACGATCGGGAACGGCGCGCGGGGTCCGATCACCACGGAGCTGCAGGAGGCCTTCTTCGACATCGTGCACCGCGGCAACGACCCGCACGGGTGGCTGACGCCGGTGGACATGCCGGTAGCCGAAGAGGCGGACGCCACGGCATAGAAGGGCGGCGGGGCGCGGTTGCCTGTACGGTTGCCTGTACGGTTGCCTGCAAGCCTGCATCTGTCAGCGAGGCAGCGCTGAAACAAAGGCCTGCGCGCCCGTGAGGTCCCATGAGGCGGGCGCTACCCCAGCGACACGTCGAGGAACATCATCACTGCGAAGCCGCCCAGGGCGCCCATTGTTGCCAGGTCGGTGTTGCCGTGGCGCTGCGACTCCGGGATGAGTTCTTCGACAACAACGTAGATCATCGCCCCTGCCGCGAAGGCGAGCGCGTAGGGGAGGACGGGGCGCACCGCCAGAACGGCCGCCGCCCCAATGACGGCAAAGATCGGCTCGACGACGCCGGAGAGCTGCCCGTACCAGAAGCTCTTGCCCGCCGAAATCCCCTCCCCACGCAGCGGCATAGCGACCGCGATGCCCTCGGGGAAGTTCTGCAGGCCAATGCCGATCGCCAGGGCGATGGCGCCGGCGAGGGTGGCACCGGTGGCTACCTCCAACTGGATGGCCGCCGCGCCAAACGTCACCCCGACGGCCAGCCCCTCCGGGATGTTGTGCAACGTAATGGCGAGGACAAGCAGCGTGGCGCGCCGCCAGGAGGTGGGCAAGCCCTCCGCCTCCGAGACGTCAGCCCCCAGATGCAGGTGGGGCAGGACCGCGTCGGAGAGGCGCAGAAACACGCCCCCTATGAGAAAGCCGGTCACGGCGGGCAGCCAGGTCGGCAGTCCTTGCGCCTCCGCCATGTCGATGGAGGGGACGAGAAGTGACCAGAAGCTGGCCGCAATCATCACCCCTGCCGCAAACCCCATCATGGCATCGAGGAGGCGCCGGTTTACCGTCCGCGTAACGAACACGACGGAGGCGCCCAAAGCCGTAACGCCCCAGGTGAAACATCCGGCGAGAAGGGATTGCAGGATGGGCGGCTGCGCCGCAAACCAGGTCGTCAGGGCGTCGAGCATGGGGGCGTGGAAGCGGGTATGGAATGAGGGGGTGAACCAAGCGCCCACAGGGGCGCCCCCTGTGCAACGCGCTGCCGATGCCACATGCGCACTGTCCCCTCGCATCGGACGAGACACGTGGCCTACAACCGATGGATACCGCCTGAGCCGCTGCGCTCGGGAGAAGGCCCACGGCTGGGGTGAACCGCGACGGGCTGGAGCCTTGCTTCTGACTCCTCACGGGGCAG
>CAYFRR010000117.1:0-3035 GCA_964345505.1 uncultured Rhodothermales bacterium | reverse complement strand
ACGCGAACCCGTAAAGATACCGCACGGCCGCGGCCTTCGCGGCGTTGCGCCTCGGGTTTGCATGGAGCCTGCCCCTGGCCCCGAGGCAGCTGAACGGCCGATGAAAACGAGCGCAGCGCCGACCCTCTCCGACCGCACCAGTTTCGACCGCACGATCCACGGCTGCCTGATTTCACCAACCGCCATACGTCGCCCCCCGCGGTTGGCGGCTCTCCTCGGTTGGCGGCCCCCTCGGCTGATTGCCCACTCGATCCGCGACCGAACGGCCGCGGTGCCCGCTCGTTACGTTTCCTCGCTGTAGTCTCTATCACGGCCCCCGAGCGCGGCCCACCACTACGATTCAGGACCACGGTTTCCACCCCACTCCCCAAACGAGCGGTCGAGCAGCCCATGGCACACACCCGGGAAGAGCCCCAGACGTGGCTTCTGGACATGGACGGCGTTCTGGTGCACGAGGAAGTCGCGCTGAAAGGCGCCCAAGAGTTCATCGAGCGGCTCCGCGAGCGGTCGCTGCCGTTTCTTGTGCTCACCAACAACTCCATCTACACTCGGCGCGACCTGTCCGCGCGCCTCGCGGACGCGGGGCTGGAGGTGCCAGAGGAGCAGATCTGGACCTCGGCCGTGGCGACGGCAAAGTTTCTTTCGGAACAGGCGCCTCAGGCCTCGGCCTACGTCATTGGGGAGGCAGGCCTGACGACGGTGCTCCACGAAGTCGGCTACACGCTGACCGATGCCGACCCTGACTTTGTAGTTTTGGGCGAGACGCGGACCTACTCGTTTCAGAACATCACGCGGGCGGTTCGGCTGGTTCAGCGCGGCGCGCGATTCATCGCGACAAACCCCGACGCCACCGGCCCGTCTCCGGATGGGCCGCTGCCGGCGACTGGCTCGGTGGCCGCCCTCATCACCAAGGCAACGGGCAAGCAGCCCTACTTCGTTGGCAAGCCCAACCCGATCATGATCCGCAGCGCCCTCAACCGCATCGACGCGCACTCGGAGACGACGGCGCTGGTCGGCGACCGCATGGACACCGACGTGGTGGCGGGGATGGAGGCGGGGCTGACGACCTACCTCGTCCTGACGGGCTCGACCGAGCGGGAGGACATCGGCACCCATGCCTACCGGCCCAACCACGTCATCGACTCGGTGGCGGATTTGATCGACCGCGTGTAGGCGGCGGGGGCCGCTGGCCTGTCGCACGGCCGGCCGTTTCTCCGACGAAAGGGCGCCAGTCCTCGGGCGTCCCCGGAACGGAAGCCCGTCCGTCCGCTGCGTCCTCGTGCCACCTCAGGCATGTGCAGGGCTTTCCCCAGCCACTGAACGGCGCCCGCCCGCCAGCCGTAACTCGAACATATCGACTGAACAGACACCTTCGCTACACACATGGCCGACGAACCGCTCTTTTCCCTTGGCCGTTTACTGGTGCTCGCGGGGCTTGGCCTCGCGTTGCTGGGCGGCGCGCTGCTCTTGGTCGGGCGCCTCCCGGGCCTCGGCGACCTGCCCGGCGACGTTCAGTGGGAAACCGAGCGCGGCACGTCGATTTATGTGCCGCTTGGCACCATGATCGTCGTGTCCATCGTGCTCACGATCCTACTGAACGTCGCCCTGTGGCTCTGGCGCGGATGAGCGTTACCCCTGCTGCGTCGTCGGCATCACCAGCACTTCCTCCACGTCCACCCGCTCCGGGGCCGTGAGGGTGTAGTGGACCGCTTCGGCGATGTCCTCAGCTTCGAGCGGGACCAGGCCCTCGTTGCCAGCCCTGAGCTGCTCGAGGATTTCCTCATCGGTGATGGTGCTGATGAGCTCCGTGGCTACCGCGCCGGGGGCGATGTTCGTGGTGCGGATGTTGTGCGCCGGGCCCAGCTCGTTGCGCATCCCTTCGGTGAGGGCGCGCACGAAGAACTTGGTGCCGCAGTAGACGGCCCCGCCGCCAAACACGCGCCGCCCCGCCACCGAGCCGATGTTGACGATGTGGCCGTGGCCCTGCTCCAGCATCAGCGGGAGCACCGCGCCGATCCCGTACAGCACGCCTTTGATGTTCACGTCCACCATCCGCTCCCACTCATCTTCGTGGACGTTCTTCATCAGCGAGAGCGGCATCAGGCCGGCATTGTTGATGAGCACGTCGATGCCATCGTAAGCCTCCACCGCAGCGTCGATGAGGGCTTGCACCTGGCTGCGGTCGGTGACGTCGGTGGGTACGACCAGCGCCGTGCCACCATCGGCTTCGATGGTGGCCTTGAGGTCAGCGAGGCGCTCCTCGCGGCGGGCGGCCAGGACCACGTTGGCGCCTTCTCCGGCGAGCAGGTGGGCGGTGGCGTTGCCGATACCGCTGGAGGCGCCGGTAATGACGATGGTGGAGTCAGATAGGGCAGGCATAGCGTAGGGGGCTTGAGTCAACAGGAACACAATAATTAATAACCTACAGGCTGCACCGGACGGGCGCTGTAATGATGTGGCGACGGTAGGCGGCGCGCCTCCCAGCGCGTACCGGGTGGACCCTCGGGCGTGAGGCTTACGCTGCGTCCGCAGCGTGCACCGTAAGGCGCGAGATGCGGCAGTTCTCCTTGAGGTAGCATCCCGCGGACCCCACCGTCAGCAGATGCTCCAGCGGTCCGGATGGGTCCTCCAGCGTCAGCGTAGGATGCGAGGCGCCGGCCTGCAACAGGCGATCGAGCGGGGCAAGGCGCGCGTGCTGATCGGCCTTGAGCTGCAGGGTTTCGTTGTAGCGCACGATGTACGTCCCCGCATCGAGGCGCCACCAGCCGTAGTCATCCTCCGCGTGTGTTTTCACCGGGGCGATTTCCTCACGCCCGGCTGCAGCATATTCACTGCCGCCGAAGTCGAGCCGTCCGGGCGACGTGAGCTCAAACACCTGCCCGACCGTCAGGTCCGCACCGCGGGCCGCTTGCTGTGTGTCCCAGTGAATGATGCCATCGAGGAGAGGGTGTACGTCGGCAAGCTGGTGCATGGTTGGTTGGCGTCGATCCGATGTCCAGTGAGGTATGGGTACAGTAGGCGGGGAGGTGTGTTGG
>CAYFRR010000116.1:0-8541 GCA_964345505.1 uncultured Rhodothermales bacterium | reverse complement strand
TTGTTCGACTGGCGAAACGACCGCGTGGAGGCCCTGGATCTGGAAACCACAGTGGAACGGGCGGACGGGGTTGGGTTGCTCGATGTTCGCGCGCTCAGTGCCCACCTGCCGACGCATGAATTGCCGCTGCGCAGCCTTACCGGACAGGTGGTCGTCGAGGAATCCCTGATCGCGCTCAACGCGCTTCAGCTGGAGCTCGGCGCCACCGAACTCCAGGGGGGCGCGTCGCTATCGGGCGCTCGTTCGGATGAGGCGCTCCCGGCGGCTGACGTACGGGTAGACGTAGAACCCTCCCGGCTCCAGTTCACCGAGTTGCAGCGGCTCTTCCCCGCCCTACCTCTGCGCGAGGACGTACAGATCCAGGGCACCATACGCGGGCCGCTGGAGGAGCTGCTAGTCGACTCCCTCACCGTAGCGCACGGTGCCTCTCGGGCAACGCTCAGCGGAACCGTATTCGGCTGGCCTACGGTGGTAGACGCCGATGTGGGCCTCACCAACCTGCATATCGAAGCAGACGATGTGGCCGCGGTATATCCGGAGGGCGACGTATCGCGGTTGCGGACCGTAGAACCGGTTGAAGGACAATTCACGACGACGGGCGTCCTGGAGGGCGGCGGCGGAGCGGACTGGCGCCTGACCTCCGATCATAAGATCAACGTGAAAACCGGTGCTGGAGCGTTGGAAGGAGACATTGCCTTGTCCCGCGCTCCGGAGGAGGGGTATGCCGGCTCTGCTGATGTGGCCTTCGAAAACGTCAACCCTGCAGCATGGACCGGCCAGCCCAGTCTGAGTGGCCTGCTCACGGGGCAGCTGGAAGGCGATGCGGAGGGCCGCACGTGGGCTTCCCTCCGGAGCTCAGCAGCCCTTCAACTCGGCACGTCGCAGGTGGGCGATGTGCAACTTGATGCCACCGCCATCGCAGTTGAAGTAAGCGATGAGGTAGCGTATGTATCCGTTGACCTGGCCCAGTTTCCTGGCCGCATCACGGATAGGCCGCATGATCTTGGACCGGCCGATGGGCACCGCCTGCAGGCCGAAGGCCGGCTCTCATGGGGCACTGGCGAGCCCTCGTACACGGCGGAGGTATCCCTGCAGGACTTTGACATGGGACACCTCCTTGCCCGGGAGAACGCGCGCTCGCGCCTGAACCTGACGGTAGCCGTGGAGGGTAGCGGGCTGACCGATAACGCTCTCGATGCCACCGCCGCCGTAGCGTTTGCCCCTTCCTTGGTGGTCCACGGCACACGCCTCTCTAAAATCCCGGCGTTTGACACTGAGTTGACCGTAGCCCCGGTAGACTCCGCCAAGCCACAGCTCGCCCTCACCGGCGACCTCGGCCAGTTGCAGATTGCCACCGACGCCTCGTGGGCTGCGGTGCAGACGACGGCGACCCGGTGGGTCACGTCGGCGCGCGAACGTATCGCGATTGAACGCGCCAAGACGCAGGCCCGCCGCGACATCTCGCGCACGGAGCCGGTCTCCAACGCCGACGCCGCTGCTCTACCCGCCATCGCGTTAGAGGCCACCCTGGATTTGCAGCGTCCGGATATCATCCGGGCCCTGATGCCCGTTGAGCTACCGCGCCTGGACTACCTTCATGGGTCTATTAGTTTGAGCGCTGCTGCCGATACGCTTGCACTCACGGGCACGATGCAGGCGCAGCGCTTTGATGAGGCATCGATCACGGTGTATGCGCCCCTGCTGGAGTTCCAACTGGCCACGGCAGAGCAGCCGGGTCAGCTGTTTGCTCCTACGGCCTCCGCCCAGCTCACCGCCGATTCGATGCAGGTGACAGGCCAGAGGGTCGGCCGCTCACGCACCGAGTTGCAGTACGATGGGCAGACCGCCACCCTCACCCACCAGTCGGAGCGATTGCGCCAGGATGACCCGCTGAAAATCGACCTCCGCCTGGAATCCCTGTCGGACCGGCAGCGATTGACGCTGGATACCCTTCGATGGGCCACAGGGCCCTACATCTGGGAAACCGGGTCAGACGGAGCCACGGCAGAATGGTACAGCGATGCCCTCGTCGTCCCGGCGGTTGATCTGCAGAGCCGGCATCCGGTGACGAACGAGCAGCAGCACATCGCCGTGGAGGGCGTGTGGTCGAACCTTCCCGAAGATACGCTGCGGGTGCAGTTCGATACCGTCGGGTTGCGGCCGCTTGCAGATCTCCTGGCGGGCGGACGCCCCATTGGCGGATTGGCCAGTGGCAACCTTGCCCTCACCAACCGTCAAGCCCCGGAAGTCACAGGACAAGTGGATGTGGATGCCTTGAGTTATGACGACCGCCTCCTTGGCCAGCTACAGGTTCGGAGCGGCTATCAAACGCGCGCCACCGGGGTGCGCGTAGGGTTAGATCTGACGCCATACCCCGACGGCGAGGCGCCACAAACTATTTATGGCACCGCCACCCCTGCACGCGTCGAGCGCAACGACGTACGTGTAGCCGGCACCGTGCAGCTTCCTACCCCTGGCACCGACGAAACCCCCGCCACCCCCAGCGATCTGGACTTATCGCTCGATGTCGACGCGCTGGGCGCGTTCTTTTTTGACTTTTTGTTTCCCGATGTCGTCTCCAATGTGGAAGGCACGTTTAGCGGCGGAGGCACCGTCACGGGCCCCGTCACCGATCCCACGTTCGACGTAGATCTGGCCTTGAGCAACGGGGCGCTCTCCATTCCACGGTTTAACCTTTCCTACGACGTGAGTGGCCCCGTGGCCGTAACGCGTGAGGGTATTGTCCTGGAGGATGTCGCCCTCCGGGACCCTACCGCTGGCGAGGGTCGGGTGTCCGGTATGGTCAACTTCAACGACTATGAGTATTTCTCCTTCGCCCTTGAAGCCCAGCTTGAGGAGCTTCGCATCATGAATGTGCGAGATGACCGCACGCTACCCTTTTATGGCGAGATCTGGGCCTCTGGTCAGGCAAGCCTCACCGGGCCCGTGTATGAGGCGCTGCTCTCCGCCTCCGACGCCGAGACCAGCTCCGAGAGTGAGGTCTTCATTCCGATCGTTGATGCTGAAGATGAAGTGGATTCCGGCTTCATTGTCTATGCCAACACAGCCGAGGAACAGCCAGACCTCATGCAGTTGAGGCGCCGCGCCAACATTTTGGCCGAACGTCCGGAGACCGAACGCGCTTTTCTGGATGGCTTGAACCTGGACCTTAACTTTAACGCCCCGGAGGGCTCTACCGTAAACCTCGTCATCGATCCGCTTTTGGGTGAGGTGGTGCGGGCCGTGGGCGGCGGCCGGATCCAGCTGCAGCGGCAGGAAGGCGAATGGCTCACGTTTGGCACGTTTACCGTGACGTCGGGCGACTACCTGTTTACTGCCGGCGAGGTATTCGTTCGCCGCTTCACCATCAACGAGGGGACCATCGTCTGGGATGGAGACCCCATTGATGCCAGCCTCAACATTCAAGCAGCCTTCCGCACGCGAGCCTCGCGCGCCGGGCTTCCGGCCGGCCAGGCCGATGGTCCCCCCATTCCCCTTTCCGTCTTGCTCGATATTACGGGCCGGGTCTCCAGCCCGCAGATTGACCTCAGCCTCGAACTTGATGCGCGCGACCGCAGCGGGCTTGCCACGGAGCAACTGCAAGCCCTGCTGAATCAGCCAGGGCTCTCCACCGAACTGGCCACAAGTGTGCTCCTCACGAACTCGTTCTTGCTCACCACCGAAACGGGCGACAGCGCCTTCCTGACCGGCTCGGCGTTCAACAGCCTTTCGCAGCTCGTCGGAAGTCAGCTCAACCGATACATCAACGAAGTTTTGCCCAATGTGGACGTCACGCTCGGCGTGCAGGGTGATGAGGACGTGCAAGATCTGGATATAACCTACGGGCTGGCCCTGCGCCTGCTCGACGACCGCCTATTGATCCGCGGGCAGGGCGTCTATTCTGGCGGCCGGGAGCTTCGAGATGACGCCGGTAGCGACCTTAACCAGCAAGGGCTGGAGGGCGAGTTTGTGGTAGAAGTGCGGCTCTCCCGCGCCGTCTCGCTGGAAGTGTTTTACCGGCGAGAGGGGGACCTGTTAGATGCCAATCAGTTCACCAACACAACGGGCGCGGGCCTCTCCTACCAGCGCCAGTTTACCTCGTTTACAGCGCTCTTCGGGACCGGAACACGCTCGGATGAGCCGGCCCCTCCACCAGACGAGGCCGATCTGCCGCCGCCCATCACCTCCAATTAGGTCACCGGTGGTGTTAACGTTTCGCTAATGGTGACCTTTTGACCTGCCCCATCGTGCAAGCCTTACCTTTTACACCAAACCGTAGGTAGCTGTTATCAAACGACAGCTCTTTACGCGTTTCCCCCGTGATGGCCCTCGGCCATTAGTCTTTTATCTACAGTTGACATCAAACGACGTTGAGCTACTTCCCCAGCCGCAAACAGATGCGGCGCGACATCATCGAGCTTCTCAAAAACATTAATGGCAAGGCCGTCCGACCCAAGCAAATCGCCAACAAGCTCGGTATCGAAGACCGAAAAGCCTACCAGCAGTTTCAGTCGGTATTAGCCGACATGGAAAACAAGAATGTGATTGGCAAGACCAAGGGCAGGTTTACCCTACAGTCCACTAAGTCGACCACCGAAGGCATCCTACATGTTAATGCTAAGGGTTTTGGCTTTGTCGATGTGGAGGGCTTCGAGGAAGACCTCTTTGTCCGCGAAACCAACATGGGCCTTGCCCTGGATGGCGATCTCGTCCGCGTAACGCTGGGCGCTCCTGCGCGTGGCGACAAGCGCCGGGAAGCGCGCGTCGAGGAAGTTGTAGAGCGCAACCGCACGCAGGTCGTGGGGACGTTCCTGAGTAAGGGAGACTATGCCTTCGTGAAGCCGGACAATCAGCGGATTACGCAGGACGTGTTTATTCCTGGCAAGGCCTTCAATGGAGCCACTGATGGCAAGAAGGTCATGGCCTCGATCGACAAATTCGAAAGCCGAAAAGCCTCCCCAGAAGGGCGCGTGCTGCAGGTCATCGGGAACGCCGACGACCCCGGGGTTCAGGTGCTCTCCGTGGCGCTTAGCCTCGACGTGCGCGCCGACTTCCCCAACGGCGTAGAGGAGGAAGCCGCGGCAATTCCCGATGAGATCCCGACGCGTGAGATTGAGCGCCGCCTCGACCTCCGCGACACCTTCGTCTTCACCATCGACCCGGACGACGCCAAGGATTTCGATGATGCGCTCCATATCGAGCAGCACGACGATGGCACCTATGAGATCGGCGTGCACATCGCCGACGTAAGCTACTACGTTGAACCCAACACCAAGCTGGACGCCGAAGGCTTCGAGCGCGGCAACAGCGTGTATCTGGTGGATCGCACGATTCCGATGTTGCCGGAGAAGCTCTCTAACAAAGTGTGTTCGCTACGCCCGAAAGAAGATAAGCTGGCTTATTCCTGCATCATGCAGGTGACGCCGGAAGGCGACGTGGTGGACTACAAAATCGCGGAGACGGTCATCCACTCGGATCACCGCTTTACGTACGATGACGCGCAAAACTTTATCGATGGCGGCTACCCCGAGCACGATGCAGCCTCGCGTATCGTGCAGGCGAACCGACTGGCCAAGACGCTGACGCGGAAGCGCATGCGCACGGGCTCGGTCGATTTTGATCTACCTGAGGTAAAGGTTATTCTGGACGATGCGGGCCATCCAGAAAACATCGTCAAGAAGGAGCGCATGCCCGCCAACCGGCTCGTGGAAGAGTTCATGCTGCTGGCCAACCAAACCGTGGCCCGGCACATCGCCGACCGCGATGATCCGAAGCCGTTCGTCTACCGCATTCATGCCAAGCCCGACGCTGAGCGGATTCAACAGCTGAGTGCTTACGTACGCGCCTTCGGCTACAACATGGAGCTCTCGGACGGTAACGTCCGCTCGACGGAGCTAAATCGCATGCTGGAGACTGTTCGCGGTGCTCCAGAATCCAGCGTCATTGAGTCGGCGGCCCTGCGGGCCATGTCAAAGGCCATCTACTCTACCGATAACATCGGGCACTATGGACTGGGCTTTCCCTTCTACAGTCACTTCACCAGCCCTATCCGCCGGTATCCAGACCTGATGGTGCATCGGCTGCTGAAGCATTACGCCGAAAGCGACAAACCGGCAAACGCGGATGCGCTCGAGTCGAAGTGCGAGCATTGCTCGGGCCGGGAACGCGTCGCGGTGGAAGCCGAGCGCGAATCCGTCAAGCTGAAGAAGGTGGAGTACGTCCGGGAGCACCTGGGCGAGACGTTCGACGGCGTGGTGTCGGGCGCTACCAACTTCGGCATCTTCGTGGAACTGACCGATCTGCTCGTCGAAGGCCTCGTGCACGTCAGCGATTTAGACGACGACTACTACGAGTACGACGAGGAAAATTACAGCCTCATCGGAAAGAATTCAGGACGCGCCTTTAAGCCCGGCAGCGACGTGCGGGTTACCGTCACGAGTGCCAATATTGAGAAACGCCAGGTTGACCTGATGCTGGCCTGATCCCATGACCTCGGCTTCATCATCCTCAGGCGTTCCGCTTGTTGTCGGCATCCTGGTCTTCCCGGAGGTCGACCTGCTGGACGCTACGGGGCCAGCCGAAGTATTCGGCGCAGTCGCGGCCACTACGGCGACGGCTGGGTTTCGCGTGATGACGATTGCGCAGACCTCGGCCCCTGTGCGCACAACTGTGGGCGTGCGCTTACTTCCGGATAGCACCGTGGATGAAGTCCTGCACCTGGACCTTCTGGTGGTGCCCGGAGGCGACGGTTCGCGGCGTGTGGTAGACGATCCCTCACTCCTCCAATCCGCCCGCACGCTAACGGAACGCGCGGACCGCGTGCTGTCGGTCTGCACAGGCGCACGGATTCTCGCCGCCCTCAGGCTGCTTGATGGCTGCGACGTCACGACGCATCACAGCGCCGTCGAGGAGATTGCGCAGCGGGCACCGACCGCCGTACTCCGCCCGCACCGCCGCTACACAGACAACGGGGCTGTGCTTACCGCGGCCGGCGTAACCGCAGGAATTGACCTGGCGCTGCATGTGGTCGACCAGACGTATGGACTTGCTGCGGCTGAGGCTACCGCTCGCTGCCTTGAGCACCCCTGGCAGCAGGCCACCCCTGTTCGGTAAAAATCACCCGCTGGCCCGTGGCTGGGGCCGCCGCGCCTGCGTTTTCACGACGTACGCACGGGGAGGCGGTGTGGCGCCATTTTTGCCCCCCAGGCTTACTCCGCCTGCTGCCGATCCCTTCCCCTCGCCCGTGTCCACGTATTCTCTTCTGCTACGTCACCACTGGCAGAGCTTTTACCGCCACGTCGTGCGTCCTCGATGGTGGCTGGGTTTCGCTGTGGTTCCGCTGCTGCTGTACATTGCCGCCACGCTGGTCGGGACGGGCCACTTTCTCGATCGCTTTCTCGATTTTCTATCGATCGAAACGACGGCGCTCGCCCTGGTCAACGACTACCTGCTGGGGCTGCTCGTCGGGCTCCTGGGCGTACGGTTCTTTTTTCAACGCCCCCCACGGTTGCGGATGACGCCGTATCTGCATCTACCGCTTTCTCGCTGGTCGTTGGTATCGTACTTTCAGTGGAGTTCGCTGGTCAGCCTCCACAATATCCTCCCCCTGTTTTTTCTCGTCCCCTTCTGGTTACAACACGTGCTGCCTGTCGTATCGCTCACGGGAGCGGTGGTGTGGGGGCTGGGCGTGCTGGCGTGTCTGGTACTGAGCCATCTCGGAACGCTGGCCTTCCGCCTCCTGCTCGATCGAAAGCTGCGGGTGGCGGGGGGCCTGCTGCTCCTGCTGGCAGTAACGCAGATCGTCGATCAGCTGATCGGGGCGGGATGGACGAGCCTCCTTTCTGCGCAGCTGTTTAACAGTCTCGCCGCGGGCCATAGCTTGCTGCTGGCCTGGCTGGGGGTGCTGGGCGTCAGCCTTGGAATCCTCACCACACGAGGGCTACACGCAGCGCTGCGCACGTCCCCACACGTGCAGCGCCGCCCCTCCCTTTGGAGTCGCCTCGTGCGCTTCCGGTCGGGACTGGTGCACAACCTTGTAGTGCTGGAGCTTAAGATGATGCTCCGCACCAAGCGCCCCAAACAGTACGCTTACGTCTCGGTGGTACTCGCCGTGCTCTACACGGGGCTGCTGCTCTCCGATTACAACGTCATCCGCGGCCCCCTCATGGATGCGTTTCTGGGGCTTTTTGCCTCTGGTGCGTTTGCGCTCAATTACGGCCAGCTCATGTTTGCCTGGGAGAGCCGGCACTTCGATGGATTGCTCAGTCGCGACCTGTCCCCGCAGCAGCTGGTGCTCGCCAAGCTGATGGTGTTACAGCTCTCCTGTCTGGCCATGTTCTTGATTTGCCTACCGTTTTTCCTGTGGCTGGCGCCGCGGCTGCTGACGCTACACGTCGCTTTCCTCTTTTACAACGTGGGGGTGACGTGCGTGCTGATGCTGACATTGGCTGTCCGCAACCAGAAGCGAGTGAGCACCAGTGAAGGCCACTTTTTTAACTACCAGGGGTTTTCGTTCTGGCACTGGCTGTGGCTCCTCCCCAC
>CAYFRR010000115.1:0-8657 GCA_964345505.1 uncultured Rhodothermales bacterium | reverse complement strand
CGGCCGGTCGACGCTACCTGATGCATGTGCCCATGAACACCTGGGGATGCCAGGATTGAGCCGTTCCCCCGTGGCGACGCAGCGCGCTGCGTCGGCGCGGCCGGTGGAGACTTGCCCGATATACCACCCCAAGGCAACGCATCCCGAGGCGTACCGTATAGGGCCGCTGCACGTAAATCACTTAGCCCGCGATCCGCATGACCATCCCCTCGTTTCGTCTTTACAATACTCTAACCGGCCAGACGGACCCCGTCGAGCCCGCCGAGCCGCAGCACCTGCGGTTTTACGCCTGTGGCCCCACCGTGTACAGCTACGCCCACATCGGTAACTTTCGCTCGTTTGTTACCGCCGACCTTATCGCACGTACCGCTGAGGCCATCGGATGGGACGTCACGTTTGTGAGCAATATCACCGATGTGGGCCACCTCACAGAAGACGACGTGGCCGATGCAGGTGGGGAAGACAAGATGGCAAAGGCGCTCCGCAAGGAAGGGCAGCGCTTTGCTAACGTGTGGGACCTGGCGCGCTACTTCTCCGAGGCCCTCATCACGGACTGGCGCGCGCTGAACCTGCGCGAGCCGGACGTCCGCCCCCGCGCAACGGAGCACATGCAACAGCAAATTCGGGCGGTCGAGGCGCTGCAAGAAAAAGGCATCGCCTACGAAACGGAAAAGGGGGTGTACTTTGACGTCGAGCAATTTCCGGAGTACGGGAAGCTCTCAGGCAACGAGGCCGCGGAGGCGCTGGCGGAAGGCGCGGCCGGGCAGGGGCGCGACACCGTAGAGGACCCCGACAAGCGCGACCCGCGCGACTTCGCTCTCTGGAAGAAAGACGCCAAACACCTGATGCAGTGGCACAGCCCGTGGGGCTGGGGCTTTCCCGGGTGGCATATCGAGTGCTCGGTGATGGCCACCGAGTACCTGGGCGAACAGATCGACCTGCATGCGGGGGGCGAGGACCTCATCTTCCCGCATCACGAATGTGAGATTGCCCAGGCAGAAAGCCTCACCGGCAAGCCCTTTGCCGCGCACTGGGTTCATACGCGCTTTCTGCAAGTGGAAGGCAAGAAGATGTCGAAGAGCAAAGGCAACTTCTTCACCGTCCGCGAGCTGATTGCCTCAGAAGACGAAGGCGGCCGCGGGATTTCGCCCCTGGCCCTGCGGATGACCCTGCTCTCTGGGCAGTATCGTAAGCCGTTCAACTTCACGTTCGACAAGCTGCGCGACAATGCCCGCCACATCCAGCGCATCGAAACCGTGATCCAGCGTGTCGACGAAGCGCTTCAGGCGGATGCGGAGGGCGACGACTTCATCGGGGAACGCCTGAACGCGCTGTACGAGCGCGCCCTGCAGGCCATGCTGGATGACCTCAACACGCCGGAGGCGCTGGCCGCCACCATCGAGGGGGTGAAGCTGCTGCAGGGGGTTGGGAACGAGCTGTCCGGCCCGGCGGCACAGTCCGCGAGCAAGTGGCTCGATAACATCAACGACCTGCTCGGTATCATCCGACCTGAAGCGGCACCCGATGCCGCAGCGGCCGACGACGACGCGGATCCCCTCGCCGAAAAAGTGGAAGCGCTGCTCGACGAGCGTGCCGAAGCGCGCGCCAACGGCAACTACGACCGCGCCGATGCCATCCGGGATGAACTGGACGCCCTGGGCATCGAGGTCATGGACTCGCCCGACGGCACCACCTGGCGCCGGAAGGTCACTGTGTAGCCGCTGCTCCGCCGGTACTTCACCACTACTCCACCACTGCCCCGCCACCGCACCTCCGCTGCTCTCTTCATCACACGGCCCTGCTGCTCCATGCCAGACGCCCAACCACTGTCTTTGATTGAACGCCCCCGGCGCCTGCGCCGGACGGCAGCCCTCCGCGGGATCGCCCGTGAGACGCACCTCTCGGCGGCCAACCTCATCGCGCCGCTTTTTGTGAAGGACATCGACACGCCCGAGCCGATTTCGTCGATGCCAGGCCAGCAGCGCTTGCCCATCGACGGCCTTGTGGACGAAGCGCGCACGCTTTTCGCCCACGGCATCCCGGGCATCGCGCTCTTCCCCGCCATCGACGATGCGAAAAAAACACCCGACGCCTCCGGTGCACTGGCCCCTGACGGCCTCTACCCCCGCGCCATCCGCGCTGTGAAGGAGGCCGTACCCGAGCTGCTCGTGATCACCGATACCGCCCTCGACCCCTACTCTTCCGACGGCCACGACGGGCTGGTAGCCGACGGACAGATCGTCAACGATGAGACCATCACCCTCATGCAGGAGATCGCGGTGCTGCATGCCAACTGTGGCGCAGACATCATCGCACCCTCCGACATGATGGACGGACGTGTCGGGGCCATCCGGGAGGCGCTGGATACCATGGGCCACACCACCACCGCCATCCTTTCCTACACGGCCAAGTACGCGTCGGCCTATTACGGCCCGTTTCGGGACGCGCTTGACTCGGCACCGCGCAAGCGCGCCGGCATTCCAGCCGACAAAAAGACGTACCAGATGGACCCGGCCAATAGCGATGAGGCGCTGCGTGAGCTACGGCTCGACCTTGAGGAAGGCGCCGACTTCGTCATGGTGAAGCCTGCCCTTCCCTACCTCGACGTCATCCACCGCGTTCGCCAAGCCTCCGATGTGCCCGTCGCGGCCTATCACGTCTCGGGCGAGTACGCCATGCTCCACGCCGCCGCACAGAAAGGCTGGCTGGATCTGCAGGCTACCGCCCTCGAAGCCCTCATCGGGATCCGGCGCGCGGGCGCTGATGCCATCCTGACCTACTTTGCTAAGGATGCGGCGCGCTGGCTGGATGAAGCGTAAAGACGATCATCAGACGTCCGGATACGCCACAAATCCAACAACTTTGTGAGTGTCCGCATTGGCGCTTGATTGCCATCCTGCGGGCCTCCATGTTGCGAACGCTCGCTACCCCACCACCACCCTCAGCACGTATATATGGCCATTGAAATCACGCATATCGACTACAGCCACATGTCCGGCGGCCTCGTCCGCATGATGGACCGCTTCAAGGAAGAAGGCACCCTCATCGGCACGGTGGAGGAAGACGACTACCTCCGCGAGGACGCCAATGCGGCGCTGCTGGGCCTGCTGTACGACCAGCGGGTGCGGGCCGAGTATGCGTTCACTGGGGCCCACCGCCTTAAGGAACGCCTCGGGCATCTGGACATGGCCAAGATTGCCACGCACGACGAAGACGAGTTCAAGGAGCTGTTTGCCGAGCAGCCGGCGGTCCACCGCTTTACCAACAAGATGGCCGAAAACACGCAGAAGGTGGCCGGCATGATTGCGGAGCACTACGAGGGCGACGCGGCTAACATGTGGAACGACGGCGCTGACATCGACACGATTCGCAAGCGCGTGCAGAAACTGCCTGGCTTTGGGAAAGGCAAGGCGTCGAAAGTGCATTACGTGCTGCACTACTTCGGCCATCGCGATTTTAGCGATGCGGACGCGTAGGGCACCGGTCTCCACTCCATATATATTTACCCTATCCCCTACCGAAACAGCCCAAACTGGATCGGCTGGTTCAGCCCGATGATGAAGCCGGTCTGGCGCTGATTTACGAAGCCCCACAGGCTGAGGCGGCGCACCGAGAGGCCGACGAGCACGCCCGGGATCACGTCGTTGTTTTCGGCGCGCATGGCGCCCAGGCCCCCGCTGATGTTGAAGAGCGGCTCAGCGTACGCTTGTTCGTACAGGTCGCTGAGGTCGCGGTAGCCCTCATAGAGCGCCGTCGTGCGGTTCAGCAAGCCCTCCTGCAGCCGAAACGTCCGCTCGTAGGCCTGCACGGTGCTGTCCAGCGCAGCGAGCATCGTGTCTTTCAGTGCAAGCTCCTGTTCGTGCGCCTGCACCCGCTGCTCCAGCCGGGCGATGTTCTCGTTGACGCGGCGGATGACGGAGTCTGGCAGTGCCGTATAGGCCGAGCTGTCGATCACGAGCCGCACGTTACCGCCAGGGGTCTCCTCCACAAAGGTGATGGTAAGCTCCGGCGGATCGGCCTGCGCATAGAGCGGAGTATCACGCATCCAGCAGGAAAACACCAGGAGCAACAAGACCAGGAGGTGCCACTGTGGAAGCTGCGGAGGACGTAGCATAGGACAAGAAGGGGTCAGAATAGAAAACGCTACGGTGTATCCCCTGGCGCGGCAAAATCGGTCAGCCGATCGGCCAGCTCGCCGGGGGAGGCGTGCTCAATCTCGGTGAGGCGCTCGCGCAGTTCCGCTTCGTTGGCCGCCTCAATTTCGGCCAGGCGCTTCAGGTAGAGCCGCCGCTGGTCGGCGAGGGCTTCCTGCTGCGCGCGCAGTTGCTCCCGGCTCTGCGCGTAGCGCTCTTGAAACGCCTCCAACGCCTCCGCTTGCTCTGCAAGAACGGCACGTTTGGCAGCGATTTCCTCCCGGAGGCGGCGCTTCCGTGCGTTCTGGAAGAGCGACCATCCGAAGAGCGCAGCGATGCCGGCCCCGAGGGCTATCAGCCCGCGGCCCCGCACCACGGTGTACTGATGAAGGAACCCGACCCCGATCACCAGGCCCAGGACAACGAGCACCAGTAGCTCGACATGTTGCATCAAAAAGCTCATGGCAGCGGCAGATAATCAGTCGGAGGAGGCAGTGTCGAGACGAACCTGTTCGAGGCGCTGGCGCTTGACCCGCTGCTCGCGACGGCGCTCAAGGTTGCGAATGATGCGATGTACAGGCTCTGCACCCATGCCGATGAGCACCCCGCTGACCGTAATCTGGAGCCAGGTTGGGATGGCCTGGAGCAGGGTCGCGATCGCCGTACTCTCATCTGTAGCCACGGCACGGATCAGCTCCACGAAGTTGATGCCCCCCGCCCAGCACAGGAGAATGCCCAAAAGAGTGGCGACCGTCCGCGCTCCTACCGTCACGGCCACACGACGCACGAGCGTGCCGTCTATGATGACCAGATTGCCGCGGTGCAATCCATCATCAGCGCGCGTGTAGGACCGGGCATGGCGCGTGATGGAGGTGAGGCGGAGGGCACGGGTGATGGCGCTTCCCCACGCCTGCGTCTCGAACCGCTGCTGAATACGCCGGGCGTGCCGGTTCCAGAAGCGATGTACGTCGTAGGCCCATTCGGCGTACTTCCATGCGCTCATCAGTACCTCAATGACACGCTCGATCAGGAGCGCAAGCAGGAGGATCTGCAGATACAGCACGAGTAAATCAGCAAGCGAACCGATGTCCATTAGGCCACCTCCGGGTAGATGCGGGCTTTCTGCTTGAATTGTGCAATCTCCGCCTGTGCTACGTCATCGGTGGCCCATCGGGCGTGCACAGCGCGCACCTGCTGTGCAAAGCGGTCCGTCGGAAAATTGGAGCCCGGGCACGCGGTCGGCTTCACCACCTTATGCGGCACGATGCCAGGCGCCACGTCGTCGCTCGGAAAGTCCAGCGGGATATCGTACAGATGGCACCAGAGGGCCGTCACCCGCGCGGCACTCTCGAGTTGCGCATCGGAAGGGGTGCGCAGCCCAAACTGGCCGCGGTCGTTGGCTCCCGGAGTGGAGGCATTGGTCTCGAAGTTGCCATTGAGCGCGATGCCGATAGACCGGAGATTAGCGCCCCGAGCGTGATTGCCCACATAGTCCCACCGGCAGAAGGGATGGATGCTGCCATCCGCAAGGATCACGCAGTGGTAGGCCGTAGCCCAGCCCCGCTGGTCCTGAATGACCCGCACCACATCGTCGAACGTCGTGTCGCTGTGCATGGCCGTGTGATGAAAGACGACAACATCGGGCGGCGCCTCGCGCTTCGGCTGCCGGCGGGCCACCAAGGCGGGATCCACGCCCCCTGCGTAGGGCACCCGCAGGCGGACCTCGGGCGTCGTAGCAGACGCCGCGGCTGCTTCAGCCGCCGCAGGCTCCGACGTCTCGTCAGATGTCGACGGCACGGCAGGCGCCTGCAAGTCTACCAGTCCGCGCTGATCCAAAAACTTGATGAGCACGTGGATAGGCTGAGAGCCCGAGCCGATCAGCACCCCGGTGAGGGTGTAGTCAATCGCCGGACGGACGCCCTGAAAAACCCCCAGCGCATCGAACAGGCCGAAATCGGCAACGAAGCACACCACGATGCCCCCGAACGTGCCGATGATCTGCAGCCAGAAGGCCTGCGCCGTCTTTTCAGCATCGGGCGGGCGAGCCGGTTCCAACAGAACCGTGATCGGCGGATACCTCTCTGCCGCCTCGTGCGAGCGCGGAGGGCGGCCCGAAGCGAGGGCCTCGACATCGACAAGCAGCGCGTCACGCCGCCGCTTATGCGCTACGGAAAGCAATGCCGGGTCGATGGCTTCGAGCCGAGATTGGAGATCGCGCGCTACGGTTCGCGCACGGTCCCGGGCAGCATCCACCTCTGGCACAGCTTCAGCACGTGCGTCCGTCCCATCAGAGGCAGCCAACGCCTCCGCGAGCCGTGCCGACGTTTGCTCAATGACAGCATCAAAAGCGTCAAGCCGTCGCGCCATGACAGCCTGTTCAATGGCCTGCGACCGCGCCTCAGCGGCGGGCCCCCGCTGCAGCCCCACCCGCTTAATAAGCCCCTTCACGGTCTCAAGCACGCGTTCGATGCCGAACGACAGCCCGAGAGCGGTGGTGAGCAGAAGCAACGTTTCGGTGATGGACATTGCCCACGCGTGACAGGTGAGAAGGTAGATGGCGTGCACCGGGCGCATCGCTTCATCGGACCTACGCCAGGCGGCGGTAAGCTTCGGGGCCTACCGCCTTAGCGATTTTTAATTACCTGATTACCCGCATCTTTACCAACCGCCGCTGCTGCCTGGGAAAACCTTGCGCCTGAAGCCCACCCGTCTCGCGAGAAAAACTAAGCGGTTGGTGCGTTCTTGGCGCAATGGCGCGAACGTGCGGTCTGCCGCTCACGGGGCTACTCACGTGCGGAGGACTGGGGGCGCCACCTCCGCGCCGGGGTCTTCTTCCGGTCGCAACTCGCTCCCCTGCAGGACGTGCTCAACGGACAGGCCCACCAGCAAACAGACGGCGCCAAGCACCGGCCGATCCGTGCGCACCAGGTACAGCCAGCCAACAGCGCCAAGCACCTCCATCAACGTGAAGAAGATGGTGTTGCCGTTCGTCATGTAGATCAGCGGACTGCGCTGCCGCAGCCCTCCCATTTCTACGCTGTGCTCAATGAGCATGAGCCCCATAAGCACCGCGCCTGCCAGCAGGGTATTCTCGACGAACCCGACGTTGAGCCAGGCGATCTGCCCATCGGCCAGGGCAAGCCACAGGATCCAGATAAGCACCTCGCTGAGCGTAATCAGAAAGAGCGCCCCGAAGACCGAGAAGAACGAACCTTCCACCGTGCGTCCCTCCTCGCGGTAAATGTAGCGGATCCAGAGGTACACCGCGGTACGCTCCACGGCAAACCCTCCCCAGAGGATGGCATTGGCCAGAAGGAACTGGCCCTGGTCGAGGTAATAGAGCCAGAAATAGAGGGCCGTAAACTCGCCGGCCGTTGCAATGATGAACGGCAGGATGTCCGTTCTGAAGTCGAGCGCGCGAAGGTTCATGCGTCACCGTGTAGGGTTGAAAGAAACCGGAGGGCGCGAAGCCCCGGCAGGAAGAAGTAGGCTCCCCCGCGCACCTCCACGAACCGCTTCATCCCAGGTATGCGCTTGCGCACCGGATGCGCCTGCAGGGTGAAGGTGCCGTTCCGGTCGTCGATATTGCCCATCAGTGGATCGGGGTCGCTGTACAGGCCAGCAAATTTAGGATTGATGATCCAGGTGTGCTGGATGAACTCGAACTGGCGGGCGATATCCGCATTGATGCCGATGAAGTGCAGCCCACAGGCCTCATGGTCAGAGGTGGCCTCCAGGATCTCATCCACATCGAGCGAGCGCGAGACCGGGGCGCCGAACGGCCGGCCGCGCCGCAGGATACGGTGCCGGTTCGAGACCGTGATGGATTCCTCGCGCGTCCCCTCCAGCGCGTCACGCGGGTTGGTGCGCCGGATGTGCGCACCCAGCGGGCAGCCGTGGCCGTCCATGTCGCCGTCGCGATAGCCAAAATTATCCCGCGTGGGGTTGTCGAGGGTGTCGCTTTCGGGGCTTAAGGTGATCGGCGCCCCACTCGGCCAGCGGCCGACCATCTTCGCCGCGACGCGAACGCGCGTCTCGTGGTCGTCGGTGTCATAGAGCGCTTCGCTGGCCGCACTCACAAATTCCCAGAAGCCCTGCACATCCTGCTCCAATTCGCGAAAGACGAGATACGTGCCGTTCCGCCCGATATCTGCGCCTTCGACCCCGTCGGGTCGCTGCGCCATAGGCAGGCCATGGTCGGCCGCTTGGGCGGAAGCGACCGTCGGACGCACGGGCAGCTTGTCGTAGGCATTCGGGTAGCCGAGGACAAACTCTCCCGGCGGCAGCGTATTTTCGGGAGGACCGGTGCGGCTCAACCCATCGATGATGGGCTGCGCAATGCCGTCCGCAAATCCGAAGTGCTCCAGCGGAGAATCGAAGAGGTACGTATCCAGCCGAACGACCTCGGAAACGCCCATCCATTCGTCTTTTATCGCCGCCACCTCCGTCTCGAGCCGGGGCTCATCACGGGCAAACAGCAGCACGGTTAGGTCTACCGGATGTGCCGGCCCACCCCACCGCCAG
>CAYFRR010000114.1:0-8774 GCA_964345505.1 uncultured Rhodothermales bacterium | reverse complement strand
ATCATGTCCGACATCCACAAAGGCTTCGATGACCCAGAAGCCGCGTGGTGGATTGAGGATCGGGAAGAAGCCATCGCGCGGGCCGCCGCCGAAGCCGCGCCTGGCGACATGGTCGTCGTAGCTGGCAAGGGCCACGAAACCACCCAGGTGGTGGGGGAGGAGAAGCGCACCTTTGACGACCGGGAGGTCGTCCGCCGTCTTTTCGAACACCGGACGGCCTAAGCCCGCATGCTCTACTACCTCATCGAATACCTTGATCGCCTCTACGACCCCCCGGGGTTTCAGGTGGTGCAGTTCATCACCGTACGGGCGGCGCTGGCTGCGGTCACGGCGCTTTTCATTGCGCTCTTCGTCGGCAAGCGCATCATCCGGTGGCTGCGCGCGCAGCAACTGGGCGAGCGGGTGCGCGATGATGTGATCGTCAGCCATGCGCACAAGGCGGGCACGCCCACGATGGGCGGCGTCATCATCCTGCTCAGCATCCTCGGCGCTACGCTGCTCTGGGGGGCGCTGCAGGAAGTGTACGTGTGGCTCATCGTTCTGGCCACGGCCTGGATGGGCGCGTTCGGCTTCGCCGACGACTACATCAAAACGGTGAAGCAGGACAAGCGCGGCCTCGCGCCCCGGATCAAGGTGGTGGGGCAGGTGACGCTGGGCATCCTGGTGGGTGCCGTCCTCTACTTCCACCCAGAGTTTGCCGAGGTCCGCTCCACCACCTACCTGCCGTTCATCCGCGATGGCTTTATCGACTACGCCGTGCTGGGGACGATAGGCTCCGTGGACCTGACCTGGCTGCTCTATATCGGCGTGTCGGTGTTTATCATCACCGCGCTCTCCAACAGCGTCAATATTACTGACGGGCTGGATGGGCTGGCCACGGGCGTCACGGCGTTTGTGTCGCTGGGCTTGCTGGCGCTTACCTACATCGCCGGAAACGTGGTGCTCGCCAACTTTCTGAACTCCATTTACCTGCCCGGCGCCGGCGAGCTGGCCGTGTTTGCCGCGGCCATGGCGGCGGCCTGCTTTGGCTTCCTCTGGTACAACGGCTTCCCGGCCAGCGTCTTCATGGGCGATACGGGGTCGCTGGCGCTGGGGGCTGCGGTGGGTGCCACCATGCTGATGATCAGAAAGGAATTGCTGCTGCCCTTGCTGGGCCTGGTCTACCTTGTGGAGGCCGGCTCGGTCATCATCCAGACGGGCTACTTCAAGTACAGCCGCTGGCGCACCGGCACCGGGCAGCGCGTCTTTCGGATGGCGCCGCTCCATCATCACTACGAAGCCAAGGGCGAGCACGAAGCCAAGATCGTGCTCCGCTTCTGGATCATCGCCGCGCTGGCGGTGATCGCCACCCTGCTGGTCCTGCGCATTCGCTGACCTTTCCCTACCCCTGCACACACATACTCGCATGACTCCTGAAGCCCTCCAACATCAACGCGTGACCGTAGTCGGCGGCGCCCGTAGCGGCGTGGCCGTGGCACGGCTGCTGCGGGCGGCTGGGGCGGTGGTGTTCCTCACGGAGCACGCCGCGCTGGAGCCGAGCGTGCACGCGACGCTGGAGGGGCTGGGCGTAGCCTACGAAACCAACGGCCACACGCGCCGCGCGCTGGAGGCCGACATGGTCGTTGTAAGCCCGGGCGTGCCATCCACCGCACCGCTGGTGCAGCAGGCGCAGCGCATCGGGCTGCCGGTGTACTCGGAGATCGAGGCGGCCTCCTGGTTCTGCGCCGCGCCCATCGTGGCCATCACCGGCACGAACGGCAAGACCACCACCACCAGCCTGCTGGGGCACCTCTTCCGCACCGCCGACCGCGCGCCCATCGTGGCCGGCAACATCGGCTACCCGTTCGCGGACTACGTGCCGAAGGCCACGCCGGACGAGGTGGTGGTGCTGGAGGTGTCCAGCTTTCAGCTGGACCACATCGACACCTTCCGCCCAAAGGTAAGCATCCTGCTCAACATCACGCCCGACCACCTGGACCGCTACAACAACAATTTCAATGACTACGCCCAGGCCAAATTCCGCATCTTCGCCAACCAGCAGGACGGCGATGTGCTCGTCTACAACTACGACGATCGCCTCATCCGCGAGCATGTGGCCCACGTAGCCCCGAAGCGCTCCTTCACCCCCGTTGCGATCAGTCAGCATCACGAAGTGCCGACCGGTGCTTTCGTGCGCGATGGTACCATCATTTTGCGCATTCATCAACAAGAGGACGTACTCATGCAAGCCAATAAGCGAGCGCCCACTCTTTCGGGCCGTCATAATCTGTACAACTCGCTGGCCGCCGCTGTAGCCGGACGGGTGATGGAGGTCCGCAGCGACGTGGTGCGCGAGAGCCTCACGAGCTTCGAAGGCGTGCCGCACCGGCTGGAGTTTGTGCGCACCGTCGATGGCGTGCGCTACATCAACGACTCCAAGGCGACGAATGTGAATGCCGTTTGGTATGCGCTGGAGAGCTTCAACGAGCCGCTGGTGCTGCTGGCCGGCGGGCGCGACAAAGGCAACGACTACAGCAGCCTCAAGCCGCTGGTGCGGCAGAAGGCCCGCGCGGTGATTGCGCTGGGCGAGAGTGCCGACACGGTGATGCAGGCGCTGGGTACCCTCGCGCCGCACGCTACCCATGCCGGCACCATGGAAGAAGCCCTCCGCCATGCCCGCCTCTTTGCCGAGCCCGGCGACGTGGTGCTGCTCAGCCCGGCCTGCTCCTCATTCGACATGTTTGACAACTACGAGCACCGCGGCGACACCTTTCGCCGACTCGTCAACAGCCTGTAAATCCTCCTTTTTGTCGCTCACGCACCCAATGTACCCCTGCCGGTGAAGACCTTCCTTACCGAACATATCAACAAGCTGGGCCATGTGGACAAGTACGTCCTGTGGTCGGTACTCATCCTGTGTGCCGCCGGGGTAGTCGCGGTGTATAGCGCGATCTCGTTCTTTGCAGAAACGCGGGCGGGCGGCGACACCGAGCGGTACTTGCTGCGCCACAGCGTGCGGGTGGTGCTGGCGCTGGGGGTGATGGGCGTGGTGAGCATGATCGACTACCGCCGCCTGGCGAGCTACAGCCGCTACTTTCTGATTTTTGCGCTCGGCCTGCTGCTGGTGGTGCAGGTGGCCGGTGCCACGTACGGCGGTGCCACCCGCTGGCTGCGCATCGGCACGTTCGGCTTTCAGCCGTCAGACCTGGTGAAGGTAGCCCTGCTGCTATACCTGGCGGTGCTGCTGGCCAAGAAGCAGGCGTACATCAAGGACTTTGGGCGCGCGTTCGTGCCGCTGGTGGTGTGGATTTTGGCGTCGGTGGTGCTGATTGGGATGGAAGACCTCTCTACGGCCGCGCTCGTCTTCTCCATCGCGCTGGTGATGTGCTTCGTGGGGCGAGTCAGCCTGCTGCACCTGAGCGGCCTGACGCTGGTCTGCCTCGGGCTGGCCTTCGTGCTGCTCCTGGCCTCACCCACACGGGCGGCCCGGGTGGAGGCCTTCATGGGCACGAATATCTTCCCTCACACCAATCAGGAAGAGGTGGAAAGCCTGCAGCACGAAGGGTATCAGGCCCACCAGGCGCGCATCGCGTTTGCCATGGGTGGGCTCACCGGCGTTGGGCCCGGCAAGAGCACGCAGCGCGACTTCCTGCCGCATCCGTACAACGACTTCATCTTCGCCATCATTGCAGAAGAATACGGTGCGCTGGGGGCGCTGGGCTTGCTTAGCCTCTTTGGCCTGATCCTGTACCGAGGGGTGCTGCGCATTGCGCGCCGCGCCCCCGACCCGCTGGGGCTGTTCCTGGCCGTGGGGGTGACGGTGATGGTCACCGTACACGGGTTCATCCACGCCGGCGTCGCCTCCGGGCTGCTGCCGGTGACGGGCCTGGCCATGCCCTTTGTATCGTACGGCGGCACCTCCATGGTATCCATGGGCGCCCTGATGGGCGTGCTGCTGAACATCTCGCTGCATACCCAATCCGCAACTACCTAATACGCTTCGCTGGCGCTACATGACTGCACCGCTGCGCATATTGATGACGGGTGGAGGGACGGGGGGACACGTGTACCCGGCCATTGCCATCGCGGATGCCATCCAGGCGCTGGAGCCTTCGGCCAAGCTGGTGTTTGCCGGCACGAAGGAGCGCCTGGAGTGGGATGCGGTGCCCGCGGCGGGCTACCCCATCCGGCCTATCAACGTGCAGGGATTGCAGCGGCGCCTCACAGCGAAGAACCTGCTGTTTCCACTACGGGCGGCGCAAGGCTTGGCCCAGAGCTGGCGCCTGGTAAAGGAGCTGCAGCCGGCCGTGGGGGTGGGTACCGGTGGGTACGTCTCGGGGCCGGTGCTGCTGGCCGCCAGCCTGCAGGGCGTGCCCATCGTGGTGCAGGAGCAAAATGCGTACGCGGGCCTCACCAACCGGCTGCTGGGGCGCCGGGCCGCCCGGGTCCACGTGGCCTTTCCGGAAGCCATGGGCGCCTTCCCCGTGGGGGCCTGCATGCTGAGCGGCAACCCCACGCGCACCGCGCTGGTGGACGTCGACGCCGACGCCGCCCGCGCCCACTTTGGCCTGTCCCCGCACGCTCGCGTGCTGCTGGTGCTGGGCGGGTCGCTGGGCAGCAAGGCCCTCAACGATGCCATCGAGGCCCTGCATCCGGCGCTGCTGCAGCAGGACGACCTTCACATTGTGTGGCAGGCCGGGCGCCGCTACAATGCGGCGCTGCAGGACCGTGTGCCGGGCCACCCGCGGCTGCATCTGCGGCCGTACATCGACCAGATGCCGTACGCCTATGCCGTCGCCGACCTGGCGCTCTGCCGCGCCGGGGCGCTCACGTGCAGCGAGCTGATGGTGACCGGCACGCCGGCGCTCCTCGTGCCCTCGCCCAACGTGACGGCCGACCACCAGACGCGCAACGCACAGAGCATGGCCAGCGCCGGGGCTGCTATCCTGCTCCCCGAAGCCAACCTGCAAGAGTATCTGCTCGAACAGGTGGAGGCCCTGCTGGCCAACGACAGCCTCCGCCAGCAGATGGCCGAAGCCGCCTTTGCTACCGCCCGCCCCAAGGCCGCACAGCACATCGCCGAAGATGTGGTGGCGCTGGCCCGCCGCAGCCCCGCCCTTAAATCTTAACCCTTCATCCCGCTGTACGCATGAGCACCGACGTTCAACGCCGCCAACCCCCGCTGGGCCGCATCCGCCATGTACACATGGTGGGCATCGGCGGCATTGGCATGAGCTCCATCGCGGAGGTCTTGCTGAACCGCGGCTATCGCGTGACCGGCTCCGACCTGCGCAAGAGTGAGGTGACGGCCCACTTGGAAGACCTGGGCGCCACCATCTACGAGGGCCACGCCGCCGAGCAGATGGCCGGGGCCGATGTAGTAGTGCACTCCTCGGCCGTACAGGCTGATACCAACCCCGAAACGTTGGCCGCTGAGCAGCAGCGCGTCCCACTCATCCCGCGCAGCGAAATGCTCGGCGAGCTGATGCGGATGAAGTTCGGCATTGGCGTCGCCGGTACCCACGGCAAAACGACCACCACGTCCATGACGGGCATGGTCGTCACCGAAGGCGGCTTCGACCCCACCATCATCGTGGGCGGCAAGGTTACGGTCTTCGGCTCCAACGCCGTCGCGGGCCGAGGCGACGTCATCGTGATCGAAGCCGATGAGTACGACCGCACCTTCCTACGGCTGACGCCCTCGGTGGCGGTCATTACCAATATCGAGGAGGATCACCTCGACATCTATGCGGACCTGGACGACATCAAAGACGCCTTTGTGCAATACGCCAACGCGGTGCCCTTTTTCGGGGCCGTCGTGGCGTGCCTGGACGACCCCAACGTGCAGGCTGTGCTGAGCCGCATCGAGCGGCGCGTGGTGACGTACGGCACGACGCGCCAAGCCCACGTGCGCGCGGAAAATATTCGTTTAGAGGGCCTCACGGCACGGTTCGATGCCCTGCTGCACGATGAGCCGCTGGGCACGGTGGAGCTGCAGCTGCCGGGCCGCTACAACGTGCTGAACGCCCTCGCGGCGGTGGCCGTGGCGCAGGAGCTGGAGATCCCGTTCGAAAAGGTGCAACAAGGCCTGAAGGCGTTTTCCGGGGTGCACCGGCGCTTTCAATCGGTGGGCGAGGTGGGCGGTATTCTGGTGATTGACGACTATGCCCATCATCCGACAGAGGTGCAGGCCACCTTGAAGGCGGCCAGTAAGGGCTTTCCGGACCGCCGCATCGTGGGGGTTTTTCAGCCGCACCTCTACTCCCGTACGCGCGACTTCAAGGAGGCCTTTGCCCGGTCGTTCTTTAATGCCGATGTGCTGGTGGTTACGGACGTGTACCCGGCGCGCGAGGAGCCGCTGCCCGGCATCGATGGGGCGCTGATTGCCGACCTGGCCGCGGAGTACGGCCACCGGCAGGTACACTACGTGGCCGACCGCCATGACCTGCCGGCCGAACTACACGCGCGCACGGCTCCTGGAGATGTAGTTATCACGCTGGGCGCAGGCGACATCTGGCGCTCCGGACGCGCCTTCCATGAATTACTCCAAGAGGAGCAAATTAAGTAGACGCTTTTTCGCACAACCGTTACCTTCAGACGCTTAAGTAATCCAGAGGCTTATGCTCACCTCCTTCAAACATACCCTACTGCCTGCACTTTTGGCCATCCTCTTGGTGGCAGGGGCAGGGCTGGGTGTGTGGCAGTGGGGCCTGAGCCAGCCGGTATCCTCGGTAGAAGTGCTGGGCGCGAAGCATGCGGCACCCGACAGCCTGCGCGCCCTCGCCCGGCTCGATACCACGCTGACGCTCCGCGACGCCGCTCCGCGCATCATGGAAGGACGCCTCGCGCGTCACCCATGGGTGCGCCAGGCCACCGTCACGCGCTGGCCCACGGGGGCCGTCGTGGCACGCGTCACGGAGCGCACGCCGGTGGCGCTGATGCTGGATGACCGGGGCCGCCCGGCCTTTTATCTGGACGTACACGGCTTCCAGATGCCGCCGGTAGAAGATCACACGTACGATGTACCGCTGCTGCGCGGCTTTACCGGTCCGCAGCACCCCACGCGTCCGGCCGACGACGCGGTGCTCCACGCCGTGCTGCACACGCTGGCCACTGCGCCGCCCGCCATCGATGCGCTGCTGGCCGACCTGGAGCAGCGCGCCGACGGCGACGTCTGGCTCCACACCGCCCCCATCGGCACCCACGGCTCGCTGGCCGTCCGGCTGGGCCAAGAAGACTTCACCGCGCGCCTGAACCGGCTGCACGCCTTCGTTGAGCAGGCCGTGCGGACGCAGCCCGACCAGCAGTTTGCTTCGGTCGACTTGCGCTTCGCACAACAGATTGTTGCCCGCCAGAACGCCCGCAACCCATAGCTCAGCTGCACCCTGCCTTACGTACCACCCCATTTTTGTATTGCACGTTTACCGCGTAGACCGCTGACCTCGACATGATGAACGAACGAATTGTAGTAGGCATGGACATTGGCACCACCAAGGTGTGTGCCGTGGTGGCCAGCGTCGATGCCATGGATCGCATTAATATCCTGGGCGTCGGCGTAGCCGAGTCCGAAGGGCTCAACCGCGGCGTGGTCGTCAACATCGACAAGACGGTGGCGGCCGTGCAGCAGGCCATCCGCGAAGCCGAGCGCGCCGCCGGCGTGATGGTCCGCAGCGTTATTGTGGGCATCGCCGGCGACCACGTACAGAGCTTCCAGAGCCGAGGGGTCGTCACGATCTCCAACCGCGACGGTGAGATCACACAGCGCGATGTACAGCGCCTGCTCGAAGACACCACCCACGTGGCCATGCCCGCCGACCGCGAAATCCTGCACGTCATCCCACAAGAGTTCATTGTGGATGGCCAGGATGGCGTGGCCGACCCTGTAGGCATGAGCGGCGTCCGCCTTGAGGCGAACGTCCATATCATCACAGGGCTCGTCACCGCCGCCAAAAACATCTACCGCTGCATAGAGAAGGCCGGTTACGAAGTGGCCGACATCGTGTTGGAGCCGCTGGCGTCGTCGTTCTCGGTGCTCCACAAAGATGAGAAGGAGGTAGGCGTGGCGCTGATTGACATCGGCGGCGGCACCACCGACATCGCGGTGTTTGAGGACAACACCATCCGCCACACCGCTGTCATCGCCGTGGCGGGCAACAAGGTCACCGATGACATCCGCAAGGGCCTTGGCATGATGCGCGACCAGGCGGAGCGGCTGAAGTGCCGCTTCGGCACCGCGCTGGCGGATCTCGTGGAAGAAGACACCGAAGTTGGCATCCCGGGCATTGGCGGGCGCCCGGAGAAAACCATCAGCAAGGGCGCGCTGGCGCAGATCATCCAGCCTCGCATGGAAGAGATTCTGGAGATTGCGGGCATTGAGATCAAGCGCAGCGGCTACGCCCGCCACCTGGCCGCGGGCGCCGTCCTCACGGGCGGCGGCTCGCTTATCCCTGGCACTGCGGCCCTGGCTGCCGAAGTGCTGGGCATCGAAGCCCGCACGGGCCATCCGACGGGCCTGGCCGGGGGCCTTGTCGAGGAAGTTAGCGATCCGAAGTTTTCCACCGCCGTGGGCCTTGTGCTGTACGGGCTGCGCCCGGAAGCCGAAGGCGGCACGGCCTCCCTCAGTGCCGAACCGACCACGTCGCCCCGACGCGCCGAAAGCAGCGGCGAGTCGCTGGTTGGCAAGATTGCCAACCGCATGAAGGCGTGGTTCGATGAACTCTGACGGCCTGCCGTCTACCACGCTGCGTTCACTATCCCTACTCATTCATCTGCACCTGCAACCATCTGCACCTGCA
>CAYFRR010000113.1:0-8824 GCA_964345505.1 uncultured Rhodothermales bacterium | reverse complement strand
AGGCGGGAAGACCGTCGGCGCGGGCGTGGTCACCACGATCCTCGACTGATAGACGGTTAATCAGAGCAACAGGCTATTCGCTCAGGTGGAGCTGCCCCCTCCGGTCCCCTGCTACGTGGACCATGCCCGCCCACCGCTGCGTATAGCCTGTTGCTTTATATACACGGGTGTAGCTCAACTGGCAGAGCAGCGGTCTCCAAAACCGCAGGTTGCGGGTTCAAGTCCTGCCACCCGTGCCAGCACTATCGCGGGGCCTTGCAGCCCTTCGGACCTGCAGCATACCGGCGTGGCTTTGCCATGCCACTGCTACCATGCGACGCAGCAGCACGGTCTTACGCTTGCGGCGCGCCTCGGCACTCACACGACCTGATCACAAGGCGGCGCCCCCAATAAGGCCGCCAACGCAGCTTATGAATAAAGTACAAGCATACCTAACAGACGTCAACAAGGAGATGCGGAAGGTCAACTGGCCGGACCGTCCCGAGTTGATCAGCAACACGCTGATTACGATTGGCGCTACCATTGGTGCTTCCCTCTATATCTATGGCATCGATCAGGTTGTTTCTTCGCTGCTTGAAGTCATTTACTCATTCTCATAGTAAATCGCTGCTCTCAGCGTTGCGTCTTCAGGTCGCAATCATTTAACGTACGGTGGGTTTAACACATCATGGCGCAATCAACGAAGAGACGACGCAACTGGTATGTGCTCCGCACCTTCTCCGGACACGAGAAGAAAGTGAAGGAGTACTTGGAGCGTGAGCTGGAGCGCCTCGAACTGGAGGATCTGGTGGAAGAGATCCTGATCCCCACCGAAACGGTATTTGAGATGCGTCGCGGGAAGAAGCGGACCCGCGAGAAGAAGTTCTTTCCGGGCTATATCTTGCTGAATGCGGTGATGGACAATGAATTGGAGCACGTTGCCTCTGGGTTGCCCTCCACGATTGGCTTCTTGGGCGATGGCGACCGCCCCACGCCGCTGCGGCCAGACGAAGTCGACCGTATCCTGGGTACCGTCGAGGAAGCCCTTGAGGCCGGCGAGAAACCCGAGATTCCCTTCAAGACAGGTGATCCGATTCGCGTCGTCGATGGCCCCTTTAACGACTTCAATGGGGTGGTCGAAGAGGTGTACCCGGAGAAGATGAAGGTAAAGGTGATGGTTTCCATCTTCGGCCGGAAGACCCCGCTCGAACTTGACTACCTTCAGGTGGAAATGGAAGAGTAGCATCAGTCCAAGAGCACCTACATGACAGGTAATGATAGGGCGTCTCCTTTACGGTCGTATCCGCCCTTCGGCACGATGTAGCTTTTTGGTGAAGCCGGAACTGGAAACGATTAATTGCTTTTCCACCGTCTTGCCTACGCAATTTTTGTTCACCTACACGCGGGAGTCTTCGGACGTCTGTACCGCCTCTACCGTCTATGGCGAAGAAAGTAGATACGCAGATCAAACTGCAAATTAAGGCCGGTCAGGCCAGCCCTGCACCGCCCATCGGCCCAGCCCTGGGTCAGCACGGCGTAAACATCATGGAGTTTTGCAAGCAGTTTAACGCCGCCACCCAAGAACGAGCGGGTTTGCTGCTTCCGGTCGTCATCGACGTGTTCGGTGACAAGTCGTTCACTTTTATTGTCAAGAGCCCGCCCGCCGCGGTGCTGTTGAAGAAGGCTGCCGGCATTGACAAAGGTGCCGGTGACCCCCTGCGCGACAAAGTGGCCACGGTATCGTGGGATGACTGCTTGGCTATCGCCGAACAAAAGATGGATGACCTCAACGCCCATAACAAGCAGGCCGGTGCCGAGATGATTGCAGGCACGGCGCGCTCCATGGGCATTAAAGTCGACCGCTCGGGCGCCGCTGCGTAAGCTGGCCGCCGGGCCTGAAGCTGCGCAGTGTAGGGCCAAAGCAGCACGTTACACATAGCGTTTCCACGACCTTCTGATCACCGCGGGAGCCTCCGGGCGCTTGCACCGCACAACTTACAGATCTCTATGGGTAAGAAAGGAAAGAAGTACCTCACGGCAGAATCAACTGTAGAAGAGGCCGGTGACGGACCCTTTAACATCGCCGATGCCTCCCGCCTTGTGAAAGAGGTGGCGTTCGCGAACTTCGACGAGTCGGTTGATTTGGATCTCCGCCTGGGCGTAGACCCCCGGCATGCCGATCAAATGGTTCGCGGCAGTGTTGCGCTCCCACACGGCACCGGTAAAGACGTCACGGTACTGGTGCTGGCTAACGAAGCCAAGCAGGCCGAAGCGGAAGAAGCCGGCGCCGACTATGTGGGCCTCGACGACTATGTCGAGAAAATCTCTAACGAAGGCTGGACCGACTTCGATGTTGTCGTTGCTACACCGGACGTGATGGGGCAGGTAGGTCGTCTCGGTCGTTTTCTTGGGCCTCGGGGCCTGATGCCAAACCCTAAAAGCGGGACCGTCACGATGGATGTGGCGCAAACAGTAAAGGAGGTGAAGGCCGGAAAGATCGACTTTCGCGTCGACAAGAACGGTAACCTGCACACGCCGGTCGGGAAGGTGTCGTTTACAGAGGAGCAGCTGGAAGAAAACGCACGCACATTCCTACAGGAGATAATGCGCCTGCGTCCGCCGGCCTCGAAAGGCCTGTATGTGCGCAGTGCCACGATGTCGTCCACCATGGGACCGCCCGTCGCCATCGACCGCTCCAACGTCCTGTCCCTCGTGCGGTAATTCCCTGCTTCCTCCGCCGTCTACCCGTTAACCGCCCCTTTACGCTACTATGCCGCTTACACGAGAACAGAAAGCCGAGATCATTGCCGAGGTCCAAGGCAAGCTCGATACCTCGACCATCATTTACCTCACGGACTTCCAGGGACTCAGCGTGGGGCAGGCCAACGAGCTCCGCAGCCGCTTTCAGGAGGCTGGAGTGGAGTTCCGCGTGGTCAAAAACACACTGTTGCGTCTGGCCATGGAGCGCCTGGACGGCTACGACGATCTCCTGGAGCACCTGAGCGGTCCGACGGCCGTCGCCTTCAGCGAGGAGCCTGCCGCACCGGCACGAATCATCAAAGACTTTTTGAAAGATGAGGGCGCCGATCGCCCGGAGCTCAAGGCAGCTTACATTGACGGTGCCTTCTACCCGGCCGACGCGCTTGACACGCTGGCCGCGCTCAAGTCGAAGGACGAGCTGGTTGGCGACATTGTGGGCCTGCTACTTTCGCCCATGAAGACTATCGCCGGAGGCATCGCGGGGCAAGGCCAGCAACTGGCCGGCATCGTGAAGACTCTGGCCGAGCGCGAGGAAGCATAACCCTCCGCTTCGTTTTACCCGGTAGGCGTCTGCCTGCTCGGGCTGTTATGCATCTCGTTATTTCCCTTAATGCGCAGTGCAGTCTCCGCCCGGAGACAAAAACCACTGCAGGAATCCCTACGTAATTATGGCCGATATCAAAGATCTCGCAGAGCAGTTAGTTAATCTCACCATCAAGGAAGCCAGTGATCTGGCCGAGCATCTGGAGGAAGAGTACGGCATCAAGCCGGCCTCCGCTGCTGTGGCTGTTGCTGGTCCCGCCGCCGGTGGCGATGGCGCCGCCGAAGAAGAGCAGACCGAGTTCGACGTGGTGCTCAAGGGCATTGGTGGAAACAAGATTGCCGTTATTAAAGAGGTGCGCAGCATTACCGGTCTTGGGCTGAAGGAAGCCAAAGAGATGGTTGACAGCGCGCCGAACGCAATCAAAGAAGGTGTCTCGCGTGAAGAAGCCGAAGACGTCAAGACCAAGCTGGAAGAAGCAGGCGCTGAGGTCGAACTTTCGTAACCAACTTGGGGTGCCGTATGACCCTACACGTTGCAGCGGGGTTGCCACCGGGCTGCCCGCGCTACGATGACGGGAGCCGACCCTCACAAAGGGGGTCGGCTTTCCCCGCTTACAGCCGTTAGGTTGCCCACGTCGCGCACTACCGGCCTCACCGTTTTTCCGTTAAGCAGAAGAGAAACAAGCGCTACCGCCCTCCGTTTGTCCCTTGCTGTGCACGCCGCAACCTGTGGACTTTGCCGGGTGCCAGTGTCACATCCTCATCGAAGTGAACCCGCATATGCCTCTTACAAACGGTCAGATGGACTTGAACGGCCGGCACACCTTTGCCAGCACGGACGACGTCCTCGACTACCCCGATTTTCTCGACGTTCAACTTCAATCGTTTCACGACTTCGCACAGGCGGACGTCCCGCCGGAGGAGCGTGAAGACAAAGGCCTGCAAGCGGTCTTCAAGGAGCATTTTCCCATCACGGACACCCGTGACCGGTACACGCTTGAGTTTATTCACTACGCCCTCGACCCGCCCAAGCATTCCATGGAGGAGTGCATTGCGCAGGGCCTGACGTTCTCCATCCCGATTAAGGCAAAGCTGCGCCTTTCGTCGAAGGAAGACGAGGAGGATGAAGAAGCCGAAGAGGCCATTGAGCAGGAAGTGTACCTCGGTACGCTGCCGTTCATGACGCAGCAGGGCACCTTTGTGGTCAACGGCGCCGAGCGCGTCGTCGTCTCCCAGCTACACCGAAGCCCGGGTGCCTTCTTTGGCTCCAACATTCACCCGAATGGGACGCGGCTGTACTCGGCCCGTATCATTCCCTTCCGTGGGTCGTGGGTGGAGTTCTCCACTGACGTCCGCGATACGATGTGGGCGTACATCGACCGCAAGAAGAAGCTGCCCATCACCACGCTGCTGCGTGCTCTGGGCCATTCCTCCACCGAGGAAATCGTGGCGCTGTTTGACGTAGCCGATCAGGCTGACGTCTCCACCAAAAAGAAATTCTCCAAGTTCATCGGCCGGAGCCTGGCCGTGTCCGTCACCGCCCAGCAGATCACAGAGGTGGTTGACGAGGACACGGGTGAGGTCATCGAAGAGCACAAGGAGCGTGAAGTGCTGCTTCCCGCGGAGGAGGAGCTGGAAGAAGACGATTACGACGTACTGAAAGAAGCGGGCATCGGCACGGTCTTCCTCATGCGGGAAGACAAAGAAGAGCAAGAGGATGAGTTAGACATGACTATCCTCGTGCAGACCCTCCAGGCCGATCCGGCGCTAAACGAAGAAGAAGCATTGTACCATCTGTACGAAGTGCTTCGCGGCTCCGAGGCCCCTGATCTTGAAACAGCGCGCGGCGTGCTGAGCCGGCTGTTCTTCAGTGAAAAGCGCTACGACTTGGGCGATGTGGGACGTTACCGCCTCAACAAGCGCTTGGGCATCGACGTACCCGGCGACACGCAAGTCCTCACAGACACGGACATCATCGCGATCGTCCGTGAGCTGATGATGATCATCAACGGACGCAGCACCATCGACGACATTGACCACCTTAGCAACCGTCGTGTCCGCACGGTGGGCGAGCAGTTGGGATCTCAGTTTTCCCTTGGGTTGGCGCGCATGTCGCGCACCATCAAGGAGCGCATGAACCTGCGCGATGCCGACAGCTTCACCCCGCAGGATCTGGTGAATGCGCGGACCGTGTCGAGCGTGATTAACACGTTCTTCGGCACGAACCAGCTGAGTCAGTTCATGGATCAGACCAATCCGCTCTCGGAGCTGACCCACAAGCGCCGCATGTCGGCGTTGGGGCCGGGCGGTCTGACCCGCGAACGTGCAGGCTTTGAGGTGCGCGATGTGCACTACACGCACTACGGCCGCCTCTGCCCAATCGAGACACCAGAAGGCCCGAACATTGGGCTAATCTCGTCGCTGTGCGTCCACGCCACTATCAACGACTTCGGCTTCATCGAGACGCCATACCGGGCGGTGGAAGACGGCGTGGTCACCGACCGTATTGACTACCTTACGGCAGAGGAAGAAGACCGCGCAGTCATCGCGCAGGCCAATGCGCCGCTTGGCGACGATGGCGCCTTCCTGCGGGACGATGTGAAGTGTCGCCATGAAGGCGACTTCCCCATCGTGGAGCCGAAGGAAGTGCAGTACATGGACGTGGCGGCCAACCAGACGGTCTCGCCGTCGGCCAGCCTCGTGGTCTTCCTGGACCATGATGATGCGAACCGGGCCTTGATGGGCTCTAACATGCAGCGTCAGGCCGTACCGCTGCTCCGCTCCGACTCCCCGATCGTAGGCACCGGCTTGGAAGGCCGTGTGGCCCGCGACTCGCGTGCGGTCGTCGTGGCGAAGCATGACGGCGTCATCGAGTATGTGGACGCTAACCGCATCGTGGTCCGCTACGAGCGGGACGAGGACGATGCAGATGTGTCCTTCGGCGAGCCGATCGAAGAGTACAAGCTTACCAAGTTCCGCCGTACCAACCAGGATACGACGGTCAACCAGAAGCCCATCGTGAAGCAGGGTGAGGAGGTAGAAGCCGGTCAGGTGCTGACAGACGGATTCTGCACCGACAAGGGCGACCTTGCACTCGGCAAGAACGTGCTGGTGGCCTTCATGCCCTGGCGCGGATACAACTTTGAGGATGCTATCGTAGTGTCGGAGCGCCTGGTGCGTGACGACGTCTACACCTCGGTGCACATTGAAGAGTTTGAGCTCCAAGTCCGTGATACGAAGCGGGGCGAAGAGGAGCTCACTCGTGAGATTCCTAACGTGTCTGAGGAAGCCACGCGCGACCTCGACGAGCGCGGCATCATCCGTATGGGCGCCGAGGTAGAAGCCGGCGACATCATCGTGGGTAAGATCACGCCGAAGGGCGAGACCGACCCCACGCCGGAAGAGAAGCTGCTGCGCGCCATCTTTGGTGACAAAGCGGGCGACGTTAAGGATGCCTCGTTGAAGGCGCCTCCTGGCATGAAGGGCGTGGTCATTGGGACCAACCTCTTCAGCCGTCGCAAGCTCGACCCCGCGACCAAGAAGCGGGAGCAGGAGCGCCTGAATGACATCGAAGAGTATCACGAGCGTGAGCTTACGCAGCTCAACGCGTCCTTCTGGGAGAAGCTCGAAAACCTGGTCGAGGGCAAGCCCTCGGTAGGCATTGAGGACCGCGAAGGTCGGGTGCTCGTGTCCGAAGGCGCCGAAATCTCCATCGAGGATCTGCAGGGCCACAAGCCTATCGACCTCGTGACGCGGCGCGACTACACGGACGATGCCACCATTAACGACAAGGTCCGCAAGCTGTACCAGAACTACCGCAAGCTGCATAACGAACTGGAAGGCGAAGTCAAGCGCGAGAAGCACCGCGTGCAGATGGGCGATGAGCTGCCTGCCGGCATTGTGCAGCTGGCCAAGGTCTACGTTGCCAAGAAGCGCAAAATTCAGGTTGGCGATAAGATGGCCGGCCGCCACGGTAACAAGGGCGTGATCGCCAACGTGGTGCCGATGGAAGACATGCCGTTCCTGGAAGACGGAACGCCGGTCGACATCGTGCTGAACCCGCTGGGCGTGCCTTCCCGCATGAACCTCGGGCAGATCTACGAGACGCTCCTGGGGTGGGCTGGCGACAAGTTGGGCGTGAAGTTCGCGACGCCCGTCTTTGACGGCGCCTCCATGGACAACATCGCCGATAAGCTTGATGAGGCCGGTCTCCCGAACGACGGACTGGTGCAGCTTTATGACGGCTACACGGGCGAAGCCTTCGATACGAAGACGACCGTGGGGCAGATCTACATGCTCAAGCTGAGCCACCTCATCGAAGATAAGATCCACGCCCGGTCGATTGGGCCGTACAGTCTCATCACGCAGCAGCCCCTGGGCGGTAAAGCACAGTTCGGTGGGCAGCGCTTGGGTGAGATGGAGGTGTGGGCCCTCTATGCCTACGGCGCCGCCAACACGCTGCAGGAAATGCTCACCTACAAGTCAGACGATGTGCAGGGCCGCTCGAAGGCCTACGAAGCCATCGTCAAGGGCGAAAACATGCCCGAACCCGGGGTCCCGGAGAGCTTCAACGTGCTCATCCGTGAGCTTCTGGGCCTCGGGCTCGAAGTCGACCTCGACTGACCGGGCTGCCTGCCCTGGATCCGCGCCTCGGCCGCGCGGATCCTGCCCGGACAGCCGAACGCCATCAGCCAATAGCTATCTACCTTTATGCCCTACGGACAGACGACCCAGATCAAGAAGGATTTCAGCAGCTTCACGGTAAGCCTCGCCTCGCCGGAAGCCATTCTGGAGCGCTCTTACGGCGAGGTTCTCAAACCAGAAACGATTAACTACCGGTCCTTCAAGCCGGAAAAAGACGGGCTCTTCTGTGAGAAGATCTTCGGCCCGGTGAAGGACTGGGAATGCCACTGCGGCAAATACAAGCGCATCCGGTACAAAGGCATTATCTGTGACCGGTGTGGCGTGGAAGTGACCCAGAAGAAGGTGCGCCGCGAGCGCATGGGCCACATCTCGCTGAGCGTGCCCGTGGTGCACATCTGGTACTTCAAGACCCTGCCGAACAAGATTGGCTACCTGCTCGGGCTCAAGACAAAAGAGCTTGAAGCGGTAACCTACTACGAGAAGTATATTGTCATCCAGTCCGGCTGCGCCGAAAACATCGGCGTGCAGCAGCACGAACTGCTCTCGGAGGAGGAGTACTTTGAGGTGCTCTACCAGATTCGGGAAGACAACAACCGGCTCGATGATGAGAACCCCGACAAGTTCATCGCCATGACCGGCGGTGAAGCGGTCGACACCATGCTACGCGCGCTGGAGCTCGAGAGCCTCTCGCACCAGCTGCGCTACCGGATCAAGACGGAGACGAGCCAGGCCCGCAAGGCTGATGCGCTCAAGCGCTTGACCGTGGTTGAAGCCTTCCGCGAGGCCAACCGCAAGCAGGAGAACCGCCCCGAGTGGCTGGTGCTCCGGGTGATTCCGGTGATTCCGCCGGAGCTGCGCCCACTTGTACCGCTGGATGGGGGCCGCTTCGCGACGAGTG
>CAYFRR010000112.1:7074-8905 GCA_964345505.1 uncultured Rhodothermales bacterium | reverse complement strand
GGTCCGCCCGCCCAGCTCGACTTGCTCGGAGGCCTTCTGCACAATCCCGGTGATGATGAGAAGGACGCCGATGAGGGCCACAAACAGACCGCCGGCGAGCTCGCTGACCGCATCCACCGCAAACAGGAAGAGGGGAATCCCCATCACTCCGGTCGCGAGAGAGGCGACAATCACAAAGGTGGTTATGGCGTTCGGGCCCTCGAAGGCCGTCGCGGGGCGCCACGAGGGTAGGGTCTGAAAGGCCGCAGCAATATCATCCCAGTAATAGATAGTTGCCGAAAGCGTCGTTCCGATCTGGATGAACAGGGCCAGTTGCAATGCCACATCCGGCGAGGTGCCAACCAGCGACAGAAACAGGGCGAGATTGCCCTGGCTTGAAATCGGCAACCACTCCACAATGCCTTGCACGACACCCGCCAGAAAGGCTACCCAATAGTCTTCACCAATCACAAGCATACAGGATAGGCCTAAGGGAAAAGCGAAGCGGATGCGGCCGCGCACGGGCTAAGTTACCTTACCGGACCGCGCCCCATGGTATCGCCCCGGTAACCTACAAATTTACCGCCTAAGCCCAAGCAGTGCATGCATTCTTCATTCAGCACGAACATGACGGTTTTAATCACGGGGGCTGCGGGCGGTATCGGGCAGATGCTGTGGAACGGGTTGCCGGACGAGGTGACGCGCATCGGTCTTGATCTTCAGCCTACCCCGGCGGCGCACACGGCCTGACTCGAAGGATCGGTGTACGTAACATGGCTGCCAAAGCCAGCACGGCGGTTGCAAAGCCGGACCGGGCCTCGCATCTTACCACGTGTCTATTTTCATACATCAACCGTTGTGACATGAACTACCGTTTCTTGGGTCATTCTGGCCTCAAAGTGTCTGCCCTCTCGTTTGGGTCGTGGGTGACGTTTGGCGACCAAATCGACGAAGATCGCGCGGCCGCCTGCATGCACGCGGCTTACGATGCGGGCGTCAACTTTTTCGACAACGCTGAGGCCTATTCTGGCGGACAGTCGGAGGTCATGATGGGCAACATCATTCAGGATGCCGGCTGGACGCGGTCCGACCTGGTGCTGTCCACCAAAATCTTCTGGGGCGGGCAGGGGCCCAACGATCAGGGCCTCTCGCGCAAGCACATCATTGAAGGCACGGAAGCCGCGCTGGATCGCCTGCAGACGGACTACGTCGACCTCGTCTTCTGCCACCGGCCGGACGTGCACACGCCCATTGAGGAGACGGTGCGGGCGATGAGCTTTCTGGTTGACCAGGGCATGACCTTTTACTGGGGCACCAGCGAGTGGAGCGGTGAGCAGATTCGGCATGCCTACGAGATCGCGCAGCGCCTACACCTGCATCCGCCGCTGATGGAGCAGCCGCAGTACAACATGCTCCACCGCGACCGGGTGGAGCGCGAGTACGCGCCGCTCTACCGAGACATCGGCCTTGGCCTCACGACGTGGAGTCCGCTCAAGAGTGGCATCCTGACGGGCAAATACAACGATGGTATTCCCGAAGGCAGCCGCATGGACCTGGAGGGCTACGAGTGGCTTCGGAAGCGGCTGGAGAGCCCAGAGGGACAGGCGCAACTGGAGAAGGTCCGGCAGCTCACGCCGATCGCCGAACAGCTGGACTGCACGACCGCGCAACTGGCGCTGGCGTGGTGCCTTCAGAATCCGCATGTGAGCACAGTAATCACCGGCGCCTCACGGCCGGAGCAGGTAGAGGAAAACATGGCTGCCTTGGACGTAGCCGATCGCCTGAACGACGAGACGCTCCATGAGATTGAGGACATTCTGGCCAACCATCCCGGGGGCCCGGAAAACTTCCG
>CAYFRR010000112.1:4381-6974 GCA_964345505.1 uncultured Rhodothermales bacterium | reverse complement strand
AGTACGCGGATGATGAACGAGTCGCCGGACGGCAGGTCGCGATAGACGTCCATAAATTCTTTCTGGTTGCGGATGGGCTCGCGGTTTACCTCGGTGATAATAAATCCTTGGCGGAGCTCCCCGTCGCGGTAGGCCCGACTGGTGCGGCTTACCTCCGTGATGAGGACCCCTTCCACATCGCTCACCCCCCGAATGCCCAGGCGGCGCAGCGCTTCAGGCGTAGCATCGGTCACGCTGATGCCCATTTCTTCCATCTCGCCCGAGACGTCATCATCGGAACTGCCGTCGTCACTGGATGGGCGTCCCGCGAGAGCTTGGCTGTCCGGTTGTTCATCCAGCTCCACGGTCACCGTACGGCGTCCGCCGGACTCATCCATCACCTCGATGTCCACCGTTTCGCCGGGGCGCTTGTTGGCAATAATGGTTCGGATTTGATTGTAGTCGCGCAACTGGCGCCCATCCACACTGATAATGATGTCTCCTGGTTGCAGGCCGGCGCGTTCGGCGGGCGTACCTGATTGCACGTTGGTGAGCTGTGCGGTCCCACGAGGCACGTCAAGCGCCTCGGCCAGCGAGCGCGGTACTCGGTCAAAGACGACGCCCAGGTACGCCCGCCGCACCGTGCCATTAGCGATCAGCTGATCGACAACATTCTCCACCACGTTCACCGGAATGGCGAAACCAATGCCCACGTTACCGCCCGTGCGGCTCATGATCGCCGAGTTGATGCCGATGAGCTCGCCTCGGATATTGACGAGGGGCCCGCCGGAGTTTCCAGGGTTAATAGCAGCATCTGTCTGGATCAGCTCCGAAAAAAGGTTGATGCGGGCGGAGATCTCAGCGCTCGTCCGGTTCTTTGCGCTGACAATACCGGCAGTCACAGTGTTTTCGAGGTCTTCCGAGAGGGGAGAGCCGAAGGCGAGGGCCCACTGCCCGATCTGCAACGTATCGTGATCACCAAACGAGATGGTGTCCAGGCCGTCGGCATCGATGTTGATGACGGCCAAGTCGCTTCCAGGGTCTGTCCCCACCACCTCGGCCGGGTAGTAACGGCCATCAAACAGGCGGACCTCCAGGTTGTCGGCGTTCTCTATCACGTGATTATTCGTGATGATATGGCCATCGGAGGTCGCGATGACACCGGACCCAAGCCCGGGCCGGATCTGATCTTCTCCTCCAGGAGAGCCGCCGAAGAAGTCCTCAAACGGCGTACCCTCAAACGGACTGCGGCGTCCCTCCACCACCTGCTCCGACCGGATCTGCACGACCGTCCGGTTGACCCGGTCGGACACCTCCACAAAGGATTCCTCAAGGTTCAGGATGGGGCTATCCGCGTCCAGTTCGATGGACGTATCGCCGGCACGTGACTCCAATCCGATACGCTCACCGGCTTCAAATACGTTGGCTCCCATCGTGGTGAAGAGGATCCCCGCCAAAAAGGCCACAACGGTCAAGATGGCCAATGAAGCTTTTCCTTGCGTGCTCATAATGTCGAGTCGGTATCAATCAGTGTGATATTCAGCCCAGGCCGTGGTAGCGTAGGCCCGCCTGTGCTACAGAGTGGCGTACGGCCGTCATGGCGTGCGAAAAACATGCCGTCCATACGTACGACCCTGCGTCAAAAGAATCTATGCAGAATCAACGAGTCCGTGCGGTCAAATGTTGTTATTGAACCCTTCCGGCCCCGTGACACACTACATCGTCACGATCCTGGAATGCCGGGTTCGGTCATCGCGTGGACATCCAGCACGTCGTCCAGTTCGCTTTCCGAAAGAAGCCCCATATCCACGACCACAGCCCGCACGGAGCGGCGCTCGGCAGCGGCTCGCTTGGCTACTTTCGAGGCTTTGTCGTAGCCGATGGCCGCGTTCAGCGCGGTGGCGATCGATGGATTCAGCTCCAGCAGCTCCTGGCAGCGCGCCCGGTTGGCTTCGATGCCTTCCACGCAGCGCGTTTGGAACGCCGTGGCGCTGTGGGCCAGAATCGTGATGCTCTCCAGCAGCGCATGCGCCATGACGGGCATCATCACGTTGAGCTCGAAGTTGCCGTGTTGCCCGCCCACAGTAATCGTGGTATGGTTGCCCATCACCTTGGCGGCCACCATCATAAGGGCTTCGCTCTGCACGGGGTTGACCTTGCCCGGCATGATGGAGGACCCGGGCTGGATGGCCGGAAGCTGGATTTCGGAGAGCCCACTCGTCGGTCCGCTGCTCAGGTGGCGCAGGTCGTTGGCAATCTTGAGCAGGCTGGTGGCAATAGTGTTGAGGGCGCCGGAGGCCATCACCACCCCATCCTTGGCTGCCTGCGCCTCAAAGTGGTTCGCCGCCTCGACAAAGGTGAGCGCAGTGGCCTCGTTGATGTAGCCAATAGCCGTGGCCGGAAAGTCAGGGTGCCGGTTGATACCGGTCCCCGTGGCGGTGCCGCCCAGGGCCACGTCGGAGAGCTCGCGGGATGCGACATCCACCCGGTCCAGCGCCTTATCCAGTTGTGCAGCGTAGCCGCCAAACTCTTGTCCGAGGCGCACCGGGGTGGCGTCCATGAGGTGCGTGCGCCCGCTCTTGAGCACGTCATCGAACGCCTCGGCCTTGTCCTG
>CAYFRR010000112.1:0-4281 GCA_964345505.1 uncultured Rhodothermales bacterium | reverse complement strand
ATGGCCCGGATAAACAAGCGGGGAAAGCGCAGGTCGCTGATGGGGAAGTTTTCTTTCGCCCGTTGCGTCTGTGCGCCATACAGCGCATCTGCAGGGACGTGGACTTCGCCGAGGGAGTCTTTCTCGATGCGAGTGGAGCTCATAGGAATAGGGAGGGGAATATGACGGAGGGCGACAGAATCACAGTATAAGAAAAGAGGCGTGACTCATCGGATAGTACAGGCGGCAAACGGGCGTTCTTGTTCAAAAAATAAACCTTCGGGCAGGTCGTCAGTTTAGCCGCCCCTTCACGCGATATCCCGGATAGCACCTCCGAGCTGCACCGAAACTCGTCTCCACGTATGCAACAACTGACCACGATTCGCGCGGCACGTGAGACGTCGCGGAAGGCCCGTGCTGCAAACCGCCGGATTGCGCTCGTCCCCACGATGGGCGCGCTTCACGAGGGACACCTGGCGCTGGTGGAGCAGGCCGGCCGCGAAGCCGATGTCGTTATGGTCTCCATCTTTGTGAATCCTACGCAGTTTGGTCCGGATGAAGACTATGGGGCCTATCCGCGCACGCTGCAGGCCGACGAGGAGACACTGCGCAGCCAGGGGGTGGCAACCCATGTCTTCGCGCCCACGGCACAGGAGATGTACCCCGACGGGCCCGCAACACAGCGTACAACAGTTATCGTAGATCAGCTGACCGATACGCTCTGCGGCGCTTACCGCTCGGGGCATTTCGATGGCGTAACCACGGTGGTGTCGATGCTACTGCACATCGCACAGCCGCACGTGGCAGTATTTGGGCAAAAAGACGCACAGCAACTGGCCGTTATCCGCCGGATGGTTCGAGATCTTCATCTGCCGGTAGACATCGTGGCGGTGCCCACCGTACGCGAAGCCGATGGGTTGGCTCGGTCGTCGCGTAATGCCTACCTGAGCCCCGAGGAACGGGCGCAGGCGCCGGTGCTCTACAAAGCGCTTACAGCAGCTGCTGAGGCCGTGCGGGAGGGGGAACTGCAGGTTAGACCTCTGGTTCGACGCATGCAGGCCAGGATGGCCGACGCCCCGCTCGCAGAGCCTCAGTATATTGAGGTGGTGGATGCGGATGATCTGTCACCCGTTGGCCACCTGCAGCCGGGCCAGCGCATCTTGCTTGCGTTGGCCGTTTATTTCGGGGATACCCGGCTGATCGATAACATCCCTGTCACTGTACCTTCCCGCACGTAACGTCCTCTATGACCATTACGATGTTCAAGTCGAAGCTTCACCCGCTTCGCGTCACCGAGGCTGATCTGTATTACGAAGGCTCCATCACCATCGATGAAGAGCTGCTGGATGCCGCAGGGATCTTGCCGTACGAAAAGGTCCAGGTTGTAAACGTGAACAACGGGGCTCGGCTGGAGACCTACACCATCCCCGGAGTGCCCGGTAAGCGGACCGTGCAGCTGAATGGCCCTGCGGCCCGGCTGGCCCAGCGGGGCGATGCTGTGATCGTGATTGCCTACGCCGAGATGACGCCGGACGAGGCGCAGGAGCATACGCCACAGGTGGTGCTTTGCGACCAGGACAATAACCCGGTGGAGCACCTCCAGTACGCAGTGGATGCGGCGGAGGACGTGGCACGCGAACCGGCGCGCAATACGGTGGCGGAGTCCGTCATCCACAACTGATGACGGTGTGTGCGTAGCCATCATCAGCCGTGTCGCAGCTGATGCGAGAGGGAGGCGCGTCAGGCGCGCCGTGCATCCTTTTTCCGTGAGGGATTTCCGGCGCGGGCCTCGTCGTCGCGCTCATACGCGGCGATGATGTCCTTCACCAACTGGTGCCGCACGACGTCGCCCCGGTCAAACTCGACGAATGCGATGCCCTCCACGTCCTGCAAGATGCGGCGGGCTTCCAGCAAGCCACTGTTGCGCCGACTGGGCAAGTCGATCTGCGTTGCGTCGCCCGTGACGATGGCGCGGCTGTTGATCCCCAGCCGGGTCAAGAACATCTTCATCTGCTGCCGGGTGGCGTTTTGAGCTTCGTCCAGAATGACAAACGACGAGCTAAGGGTACGGCCGCGCATGTAGGCCAGCGGCACGATCTCCACCACCTGCTGCTCCATGTACTCGGCCAAGCGCTCACGAGGCAGCATATCTCCGAGTGCATCGTACAGAGGGCGGAGGTAGGGGTCCACCTTATCCCGAAAGTCGCCCGGCAGAAATCCTAACTGCTCGCCGGCCTCAACAGCCGGACGCGAAAGCACGATGCGCTTCACCTTTCGCGCCTTCAACGCCGCTACGGCTAACGCCACCGCGGTGTACGTTTTGCCCGTACCGGCCGGCCCGATCGCAAACACGACATCGTGCGCACTCGCGATTTCGACCAGCCGCGCCTGATTAGGCGTTTTGGACTTGATGGGAGCGCCACCAGGGGTAAGCAAGATCACGTCCCCGACGTCACTGGTAGCCGTCGGGGCGCCGTCGCCCTGCAGGTAGAGTGCCATCACCGTGGACACATCCGCCTCGGTGAGTTCGCCATTGCGCTTTAGCACCTGGGCCAGCTCGTTGATAATGCGACGAATGGTCCGCACGTCATCGGGTTCACCTTGTACGATGATGCGGTTGCCGCGAGCCGTGATGCTGGCCTGTGGAAAGGCGGACTCAATTTTTCGTAAGTTTACATCGTTAAACCCCAGAAGCAGGAGCGGCTCAACATCCGTAATCGTAAGCTGTTTGGTTACCAATGGGCAGCAGATAAAAGCGAGAAGAATTGGGCCCGACCGGGCGTGCGAGGCGCAGGGGTGCGGATAAAGCCCGTGCATGCTGTGGCTGCTTGTAACTACGAACCCACGGGCAGTTTCACAAACAGAGTGCATACCATGCGGCGTCCCCTCGTTGTCGAGTTTGCAAAAATGAATGGGTCGGGAAACGACTTCATCGTAGTCGATAACCGATTCTACGCGTTCTCTGAGGAGGAGCTGGGCGCTCTCGCTGCACGCTACTGCCCGCGCCGCACGGGCGTGGGGGCCGACGGCCTGCTTGCCTTTGAAGATGCTCCCTCCGAGGCACACGACTTCCGGATGCGCTATCGCAACGCCGATGGCTCGCCGGCTACCATGTGCGGCAACGGCGCGCGCTGCCTCGCAGCGTTTGCGCGCGCGGCAGGGCGGACGGCGGACCCCCTGCGGTTCCAAACCGACGCCGGGGTCTATCGGGCAACGGTGTCGGAGGCGGGCGAGCGGGTGCGGCTGTTTGTCCCTCCGCCGGAGCGCTTTGCGGCGACGCAAGCGCTCGCTGCTGCCTCGGTGCCCGGGGATACCGCGCCGTCCTTTATCTGGACAGGGACGGAGCACCTGGTCTGCTTCGTAGACGGCGATGCGCAGGCCACCCTCGAGACGTGGGCCCCCGCGCTGCGGCACGACCCGAGCCTGGCGCCGGATGGAGCCAACGTCAATGCGGTCCACGGCGATATAGATACGGCAGCCGATGACCGGCCGGTGCTTCGCGTACGCACCTACGAGAAGGGTGTGGAAGCTGAGACGCTGGCCTGTGGCACAGGAGCGCTCGCCGCGGCTGTGACGGCCCGGTTGCAGGGCCACATCGCCGCTGACGCCGCGCACGTGGACATGCCCGGTGGTCGGCTCACGGTTGGGTGGACATGGAACGACGGGCAGATCACCGATCTCTATCTGGAAGGCGCGGTGGAGCGGGTCTTCCGCGGCACGCTTGAAGTGTACCTGTAGAAGCGAGCGAACCGCTTGCGCGGTAGCGGAGCGCCCCAGGGCACACAACGAAAAGCGCGCCTTCCGTGACAGAAGACGCGCTCAAATGCTTCAACCGGGCTGTCTGAGAGCTTACTGCATCAGAATGCGGCTGCGGTTGTCGGTGATCGTAGCATCCGCACGAAGGCTTTCCACCCATGCTTGCTGCAGCTCGCGCACGCGCTCTTGCTCCAGGCGCTGCCGAAGCTGCGCGCGGCGCTGGTCGGTCAGCTCAGGCAGGTCGGCTTTCCGGGTGACCCGTGCCACCCAAACGCCGTTCTCACCCTCCGTGACGCCCGTCTCGTTGCCAACGTCCAGCCCTAACAGCTGCCCGGCAAAGGTGATCTCACGTCCAAGCCCAGGGACGTTGGTGTTCTCGTACGAGATGTTGGAGGCCGTCCGCACGTTGGTGTCCAAGGCCTCTGCAAGGCCATCAAACCCCTGGGCATCGTAGGCCCGTTGCATCCGCTCGGATTGCACCGCCCGCTTCGCTTGCAGGATGGCACGGGGCTCTACCGCGTCGCGGACTTCCTCAAACGGGCGGTA
>CAYFRR010000111.1:4962-8967 GCA_964345505.1 uncultured Rhodothermales bacterium | reverse complement strand
CGCATCGCCAAACCCGTCCGGCGGCGTGGCGGAGCGGTCGATGGTGCGGTGCGTGAAGCCGAAGGTCAGGCCCAGCCCATCGCCCACGCCGGTCTGGAACAGCTGCACCAGGCGAACCTCGATGCTGATGTCCCGCATCCGACTGACGAACACATCCTCGAAGTTGCCACGCGCATTCCCATACGCTGCGGGAATGAAGGCCACCGACCCGTCCAGCACGAGGCTGCCCAGCACCGGCGTGCCGACGACCCCGGGCAAGTCCATCACACGGAATTGCGCTCCGCCCCCGGCGCCGAGCCCGAGGCTCATCAGATGCTGGCTCTCGACAACGTCGGTCAACTCTATAGGCGCATCAATATTCACGTAGCGATACGTCCCGGTCAGGCGGATGGGAACGTACAGGCCAAGCGGAAACTGCTCGATGCGCCGCAGCAGGTAGGCCTGCGTTCCAACCATCGCGGTGACATCGAAGAGTTGCTGTGAGAAGTCCACCGGATCAGGCCCCACCTGATCGCTCGGAGGTACGTCGCCTGGCGCGCCGCCCAGATCGGTAAGGGGGGGCGTTTCCGGTGGCGCAAACAGGAGAGAGGACGTCCCATAGCCGATGGTCAGTCCGCCCCACTCGCCAGACAGCATGACCCCGGCCAGCGGCGCGTCAAAATCATACGGGGACGGGGTGGAGCGGGCGGGGTGAAAGTCGGTGCCCAGGTACCCGACCGTAAGCGACGTGGACCGCACCGGCTGCCGGATGAGCGGCCGCAGGCTCTGGACTCGCTGCCGGGCACGGTCGTAGCTCGGGTCCAGCTCCGAGGCCCGCACAAACTGCACGTAGGCCTGGCGGTAGTTGCCCTGTTCCTGCTCCACCAGCCCCTGCGAGTAGGCCGTGATAGCCTCAAATGAGCGCGTCTCCTGGGCGTCAGCCTCAGCATCCAACTCCACCCCCATGGCGTCGGAAAGCTGCGCGCTGAGGTCGGCAATGAGCTCGTGGAAGGTGGTGGACGGGCCCGTTACCTGTTCGGAGAGCAGCGTCACGCTCGACCCCACATCCACGATGCTGGCATTCAGCGTCATCTGCTCCTCCAGCACGATGAAACTGCCGAACACCACGGCATTGGCACCCAACAGCTGCCCGGTCTGCACCGCGGTCGACTGGTCCACGCGCGAGGCGTCCTGCTGAAAGTCTTGCTCCTCCAGCAGCCACTGAATGCGCTCTCGCTCGATCACCCGCAGATCCGTGGCGCCACTCATGTGGCTGATCATCATCGAGGGCAGGCCTTTCCGCAGCCCATCGAATCGGTCGCGCTCGTCCACGGAGTTGTTAGCAAAATCCAGGATGGCCAGCGTCTGGATATCGCCCATGGGCCCGTTCGCCTCTACATCTTGCCGTACCGCGTAGTACAGCTGCATCATCGGAGGCGATTCCTGGTCGGGGTCCAGCGTAAGCCCTGGATCGGCGGCCAGCGCCTCTTCCAGCGCTTCCCGGGCCTCGTCCTCACGCTCCAGGGCCAGCTGCGCACGGCTGCGGTAGACCAGGGCTTCCACCCGCTCCTCATCGGCAAGGGTGTCTTCTGCCAGTAGTTCATCAAGGAGCGAAAGGGTCGTCTGGTACTGTTCTGTCGCGTAGGCTTCACGAACGGCCTCCAGCGCATCGTCTGCCTGCCCATGGGCCAGCGGGGGCATCAGCAGGAAAAGCAGCGCAAGGCACAGGGTAGGAAACAGGGAGAGGCGTAACTCCTGAACGAAATACATAACGATTGCAGGGCGGGCGTGAAAGGCGGAGAAGAACGTGTATAGCCGGATGCTATCTTTTAAAGCGTCAGCGGGAGTCGTCGTCGGACACTGTATTGTCTGGTTGTGAAGCGGCCAGTACGGGTTGCAGGCTGGTGATCCGCGTCTGGGCACGCTGATAGTCAGGGTCCAGCGCGGTGGCTTCCTCGAATTTGTCGTGTGCCAGGGGGTAGTTGCCACGCTCCAGCGCGGCAAGGCCTTCGGAGTAGGCCAGCATGGCGTCCAGCGATTGCGGCTGCGCCTCGGCCCCTGCATTGTCGCGCAGCGAGGCATTGAGCGCCTCGGTGAGTCGGGTGCTGAGGTCGGTAACGAGACTACCGAACGCATTGGCCTCGCCTTGCACCTGCGCCGTGAGGAGGATCTCGCTGGTCTCTACGCTCACGAGCCGGGTGCTGAGCGTCATCTGGCCCTCGTGGACGATGTAGCTGCCGAAGAGCACGGCGTTTACCCCGAGGATGGCTCCGGTTTGTACTGCGGTGGCCTGATCTACGATGTCGCTGTCGCGCTGCAACTCCAGCTCATCGAGGATCCACTGGATGCGCTCGCGCTCAACGACCTTCAGGTCCGTAGCGCCATTCATCTGGTTGATAAGCAGTGAGGGCAGCCCTTGCTGCAGCGGGGCGAAGCGCTCGCGCTCGTCCAGCGACGCATTGGTGAGGTCCATGATAGCCAGGGTCTGCAACCCTGGGCTTGCACGCTCCACCTCGTACGAGCCCTGATAGTCTTTGCGCACCTCATAGTAGAGGCGCATTAGCGGCGGCGGCTCTACGTCTGGGTTAAGCTCTACCAGTGGCGGTTCCAGCTCCAGCAGGCTATGCAGGGCCTGTCGTACCCCTTCCATCTCATTGCGCGCCAGGTGAGCCCGCCCGAGGTACTGCAGGGCTTCGCGCCGTACCGGGATATCCATCGAGGTATCCTGCGCAATAGCCGATAAGGCATCGATGGCGGCCTCATAGCGGCCCTCGTCGTACTGTTGGATGGCATCATTGAGGGTTGGGTCGTTCAGCACATGGCGGGCAGCCGGCGCCTCAGGAGCCGGGGCGGAAGCGGCAGTCGCAGGCGTAGCAGGGGCCGGCGTGGAGTCGACCGGTGCAGGTTGCGTAGAGGCCACATCCCGCGGGGACGTACACGCGAGCAAGAGTCCCAACATCAACGTAGCTGCCATCCCAAGACGGAGCCGCAAGCGACAGGAGGCAAGTGGATCACAAAGGTAATGCAGGAGGCGATTCATCGGATAGAAGGGACTGGTGAAAAGAGTTACTCGCGCTCGCGGACGCGAAACACGAGGACATGACGAGTCGGGCGGAAGGTCGGCACGACGCGGATCGTTTGCGCAGTGCCCGTAAATTCTTCGCGGGACTGCTCTTCACCGCCAACCTCCACGCGGTGGAGACCGCCGTCGATGTAGAGGGCGGTGGTACGGTCGATGCGGGCCCGGACCGTATGCTCGCCCGGGCCGAGCGTAAGCTGCTGCGGCGTGGTGCGTTCGGAGAGCTCGCCGTTGATCCAGAGTCCCGCCCAGGCGCCATCGGTGTTGATGTTCACCCGCTGCTCGAAGTAGGCAGTGAGCTCGTGGGACGTGTTAGCACTTACGGTGAGCGTGGAGTCGACCGTGCCGTGCCGTGGATGCGTAAAGCGCACGGTGTGGGTGCCTGGGGTAAGCTGGAAGCGGCCGGTGCCCGCTGCCTGCTGCCCGCCTACCGCTACGGTGCCACCCGGCGGGGCTGTGGCGCGGAGCGCGACGCTGGCGACGGGCTCTGGCTCCGGTTCAGGGGCCGCGGTGGCCGTCAGGGTGGCAGCGACCTCCCGGGTAGCGCCGGCAGCCACCTCTACCGCTTGCTGCTCCCAGACGTCATGCCCGTCCTTCTCCAGCCGCACCGATACGGTGCCCGGAGTCCGCGTGCCGTTCTCGTAGGGCGTCTGTCCGGCGCGTTCGCCATTCACATAGACCGTCGCTTCACTGGGCGTTGAGGTGATGCGCAACGTGCCGACCGCCGCGTTGGGACGCGTTTCAGCATCGTCTTCGGCAGTATTGTCTTCAGTGGCGGCATCATCGGCAACCTCGTCGGGCTTATCCGCTGACTCGGTGAGCGACAGCGCCACGCGGGTAGGTTGCCCAGCCGTCAGCGCGAGCACGGTGTCGACGGGGGCGTAGCCGGCCTTCTCCACGCGCACCGGCACCCGGTCGGCGCTGTAGCGCAGCCCCCGCAGCGGGGT
>CAYFRR010000111.1:0-4862 GCA_964345505.1 uncultured Rhodothermales bacterium | reverse complement strand
CCGGGACAGGCGCCCCCGTGGCGGCTTCATCCAGCCCCTCCAGGGCCTGTAGCATGGCCTCGGCTGAGGAGAAGCGCGCATCGGGATCCTTCTGCAGGGCCTTCGCCACAGCATCCACAAGCGCTGGCGGCAGGTCGTCCCGGGTGCCATCCAGCCGGGGCACCGGCTCTTCCACGATCTTGCGCATGATGGAAAAGTCGCCGGCTGATCGGTCGAACGGCACGTCATCCGTCAACATCTTGTAGATGGTCATCCCGGCCGAATACAGATCGCTCCGGTGGTCCAGGTCGACCGCGCCCTTCACCTGCTCGGGCGACATGTAATAGAGCGTGCCTGAGATGCCCTGCGTGACGGTCTGCATCCCGTCGCCCTTCTGCTCCAGCTTGGCCAGACCAAAGTCGGTCACCTTCACCTTGCCGGTGGAGGAGATCAGGATGTTGCCGGGCTTGATGTCGCGGTGCCAGACGCCGACGCTGTGGGCATCGTGCAGCGCGGTAAGGGTCTGCCGGATGACGGGCAGCGCCTGTTGCCACGGCACAGGTCCTTCCGATAACAGATCGGAGACCGTTCCGCCATCCACATACTCCATCACGATGAACAGGCCCGCTGGCGTTTCGCGCAGCGCATACACCCGCACGATGTGACTGCTGTCGATGCGCGCCAACGCCCGTGCTTCCGACCGAAAGCGCCGCAGGAAGGCGGCATCGCGCGCCAGGGCCGGGTCGATCATCTTGAGCGCCACGGTGCGGGAGAGCGCCACATCTTCGGCCTTGTAGACGATGCCCATGCCGCCTTGCCCCAGCACTTCCTGGATGCGGTATCCGTCGACTTCAGCTCCTATGTTGGGATGGTTCGGCATCGGTAGGGCGCGTTACTGCTCGAAAGCAATGATGAGCACGGTAATGTTGTCGGGCCCGCCCTGCGCGTTGGCGCGGCGGACGAGCTCGTTGCAGGCCTCCTGCGGCGGGAGCAGCAAGGCGACGTCCTGCAGCTCCGCCACCGGGACCTGCAGCAGCCCATCGGAGCAGAGCAGGTAGCGCGTGCGCGGCGTGAGGGGCAACGGAGAAATCACGTCGACCTCCACGTCCGCTTCGGCGCCGATGGCCCGCGTGAGGGCGTGGCGGCGCGGGTGCACCTCGGCTTCGGCATTCGTGAGGATGCCGGCTTCCAGCATGTCGGTGGCCACGGTGTGGTCACGCGTGAGCTGCGCGATCTCACCCGCTTCGATGCGATACGCGCGGCTGTCCCCGGCATGGCCGATATGCCCCTCCCCGTTTACCAGCGCCAGCACCGTGCACGTCGTCCCCATCCGCTGGTGGGCCTGACCGTTGGCCTGAGCGTACACCCGCTCGTTAGCGGCGACGAAGGCTGCCTGCAGACGGCGAGGGACGGCCTGGCTGTTCATTTCAAAAAACGTTTGCTCCACGGCCTGTACGGCCAGCCGGCTGGCCACTTCTCCGGCCTGATGCCCGCCCATCCCATCGGCCACGACAAAGAGCTTCTCGTCGCCAGCCCCTTCGAAGACGCCGTACGCATCCTCGTTGTTGGTGCGCACCTGTCCCACGTGGGAGCGAACGCCAACGCTGAGGGAGGGGCGGGATTTGCGTTTCCACCAGGCCATAGGCTCGGCTGGAATTAGGGGGAAGGGGCGATGTCAGGGCCGGGCACGCGGGCCTGCGCCTGCAGGTCGGTGGCTTCTTCGATGTAAGGCTCCAGCGGGTTTGGGGCGTCCAGCCCAAACTGGGCCGGGTCCTGCCCGATAACCGCTGCGGCAAAGATCCGGAGCACATAATCTTTGGTCTCCTGCGGCATGCGGTCTTCGTAGGCCTGCAGGAAGCGCCAGTAGCTGCGCTCGCGGGGGTTGTCCGGGATGCCATCAAACAGCTGATTCAGCCGTCTCAGGACACCATTCTCCCCCCAGTTGTAAGAGGCCAGCACCAGCAGCCCCGACGCCTGGGCCAGCGTGCTGTAGATTTCGATCTGATAGCGGGCAGCGGCGGCCGTCGCTTTCTCGAAGTCGTGCCGCTCATCCTGCGGGTCCACCACGCGCATGCCTTCCCGCGGCCCGGCCCGCAGCCCGTAGGCGCGGCCCGTCGACGGGATGAACTGCCACATGCCCTTGGCAATGCCCCAGCGGGTCTCCGGCCCTACCGCGTTTACGTTCAGGTTGCTCTCTTGCAGCGCCAGGTAGTACATTTCTGGCGGCAGCCCATGCTCCAGCATGGTGCGCACGATAACGGGCGTGTAGCCCTGCTCCTCGGCGTGACGTACGGCGCGCAGCCAGCGGCTTCGCCCGGACGCGAGCCAGTAGGTGTCAATTTCCTCTTGCACCGCCCGCACAAAGCCCGCGGGGATCTCAAACTCGCTCTCCCCAAAAATCCGCGCCACCCGGTAGATGAGGCGCTCCGTATCCGTGAGGCTCCGGTACACGCCGAGCTCGCGGACATACCCTTCGTACTGCTGGGTCATGCGTTGCCGGGAGGCCTGCATCTCTTCCAACAGCTGCGTCAGGTCGTCACCGCCGGTCTCTTCGACGATGCGGGCCAGCTGGGCCAGGCGGACGTCCTGCTCCTTCATCTCGTAAAACAACTCAGCGGCGGTGGCCTGCAGGCGCTGGTTCTGCACCTGTTGGTAGCCGGCATAGGCTGCCACCAGCAGCAGCACCGCCGCAAGCCCCAGCCCGATGCCCCAGTACGTGCGGCGCTGTTTCGTTTGCACCTCGCGATAGGCCTGCCGGATGAACTGCGTGCGCTCGCCCGCCGGCTCTGCGTCGTCGGCCTCCGTGAGGTAGTGGCGGCGATACCAGGAGAGGGAGGCATCGTCCGGGGAAGCGGCCGGGGCAGCCTCAGCGCCGCTCCCTGCCGGCCTCGGTTCCCCAGGAGCTGATGATTCCCTCGGCGCGGCTGGCTCCGACGAGGGAGCGCCAGAGGGCTCCTCTGGACGGGCCGCATCATCTGCACCTGGGGCCTCACGTTGGGCCGGCACCGGCCCCGTTTTGGCGGCACGCTCCTGCGGCCCGGTGCGGGCACGGGGGGCACTGGACGGGCGGCCCTGTGGCGCTGCTCGTTTCGGAACGGGCTTGGCGTCGGGGGCCCCGCGTTCTGCCGTCAACACCACCACGGGGCCGTCCTTCCCCAGCCGCACTTGGGTGGCCCCCTGAACAGGCACGCGCTCCATCCGCGTGCCCTCGGCAAACAGGCCATTGGTGCTATTTTGATCTACGATCCACCACGTGCCCTCAGCCCACTCTGTAGCCGCATGGACCCGGCTCACGTTCGGGACCGGCACGTGCACCGCACAGGAAGCCTCCCGGCCAATCTGAACGGGCGCCGTGAACGTCTGCGCGGCGGCTCCATCGTCCGATACGTCGTCCGATACCACGCGCACCTGGACGGGCGGTGGCGAAGCGGGAGAGGATGTAGGGTGCCGAGAGAACATAGCAGCCAGCGCTCAAGCGAGCGAAAACATCAGGTGGACGGGGCCTCATCAGCCGACGGTTCGGCGGTGGGCACCTGCATGCCCAGCACGAGGCTTACCTCTTTGTCGAGCACAAAGGCGGGCGGGCGGAGCCGCACCGCAAAGAGGGCCTGCCCTTCCATAGGCGCGTCCGGCACCGGCTCTACCGATACCGCATCCGGTGGGACCACACGGGTGGGCTCTCCCGCCTTCAGGAAGGCCCGGATGTGCTCGTCCAGCGTGGCTGCCGTGGCTTCTGCATCAGGCCCGGCCGTGACGCTTGACTGCAGCGTGAACAGGAACTGCGCCGTCCGCGCCACGAAGAGCTGGCAGGGAAGCGTCACGTGCACACGCGCTTCGGTGGCCGCCACGAGGTCTTCGTGTTCGACGGGTAGCGCCACCGTCTGCGCGCGGCCCAGCGCAATCCCATCGTGGTTTGATTTGCCGGCAAGCACCGTAAAACCGCCCTTCGCAAAGCCCGCCAGCTTGCTCTCGGGAATCAGCGCGGCCAGTGGCGTGTAGCCTTGCGGCGTACGGTGGATGGGGAAGTCGCCCAGCATGCGGGTGCGCAGGTGTGTGGGCCAGCCGGTGTCCACGAAGCTGTCGGCCATCGCCAGCCCTACAGCCACGGGCGCCTGCCCCCAGAGCGGTCCGTCCTCGACCAGCGCACCGTCGTCGGCAGCGTATGGCGTCCGCAGCATAAAGGCCGGGAGCGCCAGTACGAGGGACGAAGCAGCATCTTCGGTGCGGAGCTTCTTATAGGGCAGGAACGCGGGATCGTCCAGGACCTGCCGGAGCGGCGGGAGGTCGTGCAGCGCCTGGGCCGAATCCACCTGAAAGAACTTCGGTGCGGCAGCTGCGATGATGGGCGCCTGCACGCTGGCGCCGGAGGCGGCGAGGTCCTGCAGCCGCTCCATCTCCGGCACCGTGCAGCCGAAGGCGTGGTCCACCAGCACCGCCGAGAGCGGGGGCGCATCGTCGGTGCGCGTGTGCTCGCGCATCACCACCTGATGGTGGATGGCCTCGTTGAGCTGGTCGGGCGCGACGGCCAGCACCTCCAGCACCACGCCTTTCCGAAACGGCAGGCGCTTCGTCAACAAGCGGAGGCTGCGCCAGGCGGCTTCGAGCGCCCGGAAGGAGGCCTCCGCGAAGACGGGTGCCAGTTGGGCTCGGAGCAGGGCCTCCAGCCGGTGCACCACCTGCGTCAGCGCATCGGCGGATGGCCGCGGCGTGGTATCCGACGGCCCGACCACGGCTTCGGTGAGCGCATCCGCCAGCGCGTCCGGTGAGGCCTCCGGCGCGTCGTCGTCCACCATCGACAGCAGGCGATCCAGCGTATCTTCCTTGGTGCCGGGGTGCCGCCCGTTGGCCCCCGTGTCGCCCGCCCGCGACTTCTTGCCCAGCGC
>CAYFRR010000110.1:0-9091 GCA_964345505.1 uncultured Rhodothermales bacterium | reverse complement strand
GTTGGGCCAAGAGTAGGGCTCTGCAGCGTTAGGACAAAACAGCGCACAGGTGCCCGTGGTGACCGGAAGACGGCGCGGAGGGCCAGAAGCGATTGCTACGCACGGGTGGTCGAAGCTGTGGCGCGGCTCACGCTGCGCTGCTGTCGGGAAGAGCAGACGTATGCGCCGGACGGAGCCCCAGGTCGCTCAGTGCCGCCTTCCCGCGCACCGTCAGATCCGTAGTGAAGAGAAACTGATCGCGGGGATCCACCGGATAGGCCTTCAGGCGATAGTGCGTTCCCCAGGGCTTCTCCTTGACGATAACCGCAATGGGCTTTGCCACCTGCAGATACGGGCTGGTCAGGGCCACGTCGTGAAGTACCTGCCGGGCCTGAGCGGCCGGGTGCTCCGGATGCAAATAGAAGTCTGCTACACATTGCAGATTCTGAGTGCCATCGTTGTCGTTGTAGATCAGCTCGGTCCACAGCTTCTGGTGCGGGACGACAACCACCGTGTCATCCGGCGTTACCATCTCCATGGCGCGCATGCCCACAGAGCGAACCTCGCCGTAGCCATCCTGAATCGATACCCAGTCGCCCGGTCGGTAGGCCGCTTCGTAGATGACGACGATGCCAGCGATCAGGCTGCTTGCATAGTCCTTCAGTGCAAACCCGAGTGCCAGACCGGCGGCGCCCAGGAACGCCACCAGATTCCCAAACGTGGGTTCGATCACGATGGGGACGATCAAGCTGATAGCCATCACCAGGATGACGAGCCGGAGGAGCGGCACCGTGGCTAACGCCGAGAGGCGATAGCGCCCGGGCAGTTGCTCGGCAAGGCGCGGAATGAATCGTTGAATCAGCAACGTCAGGCCGACGGCGGCTGCAACGATCAAGACGATCATCAGCACGCTTTGCAGGCCAATGTCGCGCAGCATGTTCGTGGCCTCTGAGCCCATAGTGAGCAATCCGAGTATGTAGGAAAAGGAATTAGGGATCGTACGGATCGGGAAGATACGCCTCCCGGCGCAGCATATCGCATGCTGCCGGATAGCCTTCGGGCGTGAGCTGCCACGTGGCAGCTTCCTTCACGACAAACCCCGCGGCGCGCAAGCGGTGCAGGCGTTGCCGCACTGCATACTGATCTGTTGGGAGCAGCGGGCTGAGTTGCCCGGCAGACAAGCCGCCGTGCAGCAGAAGCGCATGAAGCACGAACGCATCAGGCTGCGCGAAGTCGCTCGGGCGGCGGGGCCGCTCCACGTCGCTCCAGGGACGCACCCAGATCGTCTGCTCCGCCTCGGACGCCTCGCCCGATGGTTCATCCGCCTCGGGCGACGGCTCGTCGGGCGGCAGCACCAGACTCCGCCGCCACAGCGTCCACGCGACACCAGGGTAGCCCTGGCTGTAGACGGCCAGCCCGCGCAGGTAGGCACCCGTTGATTCATCGCCGGACGGCCCGGTGGAGCTGTCTGCGTCTGCTGCTGCGCTGTGCTCCGGCAGCACCAAATCGTTCGCCCCTGCCCTACGGAATGACACGGGAGCCCTCTCGTTTGACTGGTGGGACGCGGCCAGCGCGCGTAGCCACCGGCCGAGGACATCCGACGAGAAGGGTTGGAGCGTCAGCTGGTGCGAGATCCGTCCGGGCCATACGTTCCGGAGATAGGCCCACGCATACGGGTCGCAACTGATGAGGCCCTGGCCGAGGGCGCCGTCGGCCCACTGGTCAAGCAGCTGGCGTACGAAGGCCAGTCCACGGGGGGTGCGCAAGTAACACCGCTCCAGATGCGGGAGCACCCACGGCACGTCACCCTGCTTGCGGGCAGCCAGCCAGTCCGCCGCCGCATTGGGCTGTGTGATGCCCTCCCGTGGCGGCGGGTCGACGATCGTCCACCCACGGGCCACGCCCCAGCGGCGCGCGATGGAGGGGGCCCCATGGTAACAGGGAGCGAGCACCAGCGCAGGCACGCCCGAAGGCTCCTCCATCCACGGCTTGAGCGCGGCGTCGAGTGCCGCAACGGCCTCCGACCAGTCCGGCGCAGGGGCGATGCGCTCTAACAAAGCCTCTGAGACAGGCCGAGGGCCGTTCTCCTCAGACGGCAGGTCGGCCGCCTCAGCCTCGCCTGCGCCCTCCCCAAGGCCCGATGCTGCCCACCACTGAGAGAGCGCACCTGGCAACCTGCGGGCCCACGCCCGTAGCGCCGAGACGCCCTTCTCTACCTGCGCGTTCACAGACGACGCAGGGGACACAACATCCTCGGGCGCAACATACGTCCATACCGACGCTGCATCCGAAGTCTCAGGGGAGGTCGCCACCGCGTCTGGAAGGAAGGTTCAAAACAATGAGCGAGCGTTATTCACATCGCGCCACGGCCGTATCACGGCAGCGGTGCGTTCTTGACAGGCGGCCGTGGTGTCTTTACGCGCAGCACGCGAGTGTAAAGAGGGCACCCAAACATTTGGTTTGACGCGACGGCACGGGGAAAAGGTGCCGACTGCTACTGCACGACATCTTCATCAGAGCCGCTGCGGTAGAGCTCGTACAGCCGGTCAATGCCTGCCGGGGCGCCGATGATGGTCACCTGGTCCCCTTCGTTCAGGGTTGAGCTTCCGTCCGGAATGGTGAGCTGCCCTTCACGCCGAAGCAGCGCGACCAGCACCCGTTGCAGCCAGCTGCTTTCTTTGACGCCAACAACATTCAGCACACCGAACGCCACCGTAAGCGCCGCCGCTAACGGCTTGATGGGGACGTCGGCATATAATGCCAGATAGGCCCCCATCCCGATCAGGGCAAACGCGCTCTTAAACACGAGGGCCAGCCAGGTCCCCAACCCGCCCACCGTGCCTGCCAGCGGCCCTAAGCTCCGGTCGAGAACGTAGTACGTGCCGCCGGCCTTCGGCATCGCCGTGGAAAGCTCGGCCATGCTGTACATCGACGGCAAGATCAGAATCCCCGCTACCAGATACGCCAGAACGACGGACGGGCCCGTTTCGGCAGCGGCAATGCCAGGGAGCAGGAAAAACCCCGAGCTAAGCATGGCGCCTGTACTTATGGCGTATACGTCATACAGGGTGAGATCTTTCGTAAGCGAATCGGTGCTCGATGCCATGAAAAAGACGATCCGGGAGAAGATCAGTCGACGCGTAGGTGCACAAATGGTAAAATGGTATAGGCAGGTACAATGCAATCGGACGCATGCCGTACGGGCGCAGAAGTTGGAGCTTTCCGTACATGGACAGATGGTTACCAGGTAAACCCCGGTTGGGTGCTGGTTGATCACGAGAGGAAGCGCCGAGCGGGAAACGGGGCGGCCGGACAAGAGCGGTCGTTGGGGCGATGAGCCGAGGCACGCAGATTCCGAGCCGTGCAAAGCAGAAGCGGTGGTGCATCCGCTGCAGCAACGTGCTGATCTCAGGGCAACGACCACAGCGCGCCCCATCGGCGGGGCCGCAGTGGTTCGGGGCCGGAGGCTCGGGACCGGAGGGCCCTTCACGCCGGTAGATACAAAAAGGCAATAACATGAACGATCGGCACGGCCGCATATGGCCCGATGCCGTTGCGCCGCATCGATACGATTGATTGCTTCCCTATCTCCACCACGCTCTATTGTATAGCCCATCGGATGAAAAACACATGACGGCACGCTGGCACTTCTGGATTGATCGCGGCGGCACGTTCACGGACCTTGTGGCGCGCGCAACGGATGGCCGGACGAAGGTGCACAAGGTGCTGTCGGAGCATCCGTCGGGGGAAGACGCCGTGCTGCGAGGCCTGCGGGCCCTGCTGGACCTGCCCGCGGGAGCCCCGCTGCCAGCCGAGCGCATCGCCGGGGTGCAGATGGGCACGACGGTGGCCACGAACGCGCTGCTGGAGCGCACGGGCACGCCCACCGTGTTCGTCACCACCGCGGGGCATGCCGATGTGCTGCGCATCGGCACGCAGCAACGCCCCGACCTCTTCGCGCGCCACATCGTGCGTCCGGAGCCGCTGTACCAGCAGGTGGCCACGGTACGCGAACGGATGGGCGCGGACGGGACGGTGGTGCAGCCGCTGGATGAGGCCCAGGCCTGGGCGGCGCTGGAGGCCGCCTACGCCGACGGCTGCCGCGCCTGCGCCATCGCGCTGCTGCACGGCTACCGGTATCCGGCTCACGAGGAGCAGGTGGCGGCCCTCGCCCGGGCAGTGGGGTTTGCGCACGTTAGCACCTCACACGCCACCGACCCGCTGCAACGGCTCGTGCCGCGCGGCCACACGACGGTGGTAGACGCGTACGTGGCGCCGGTGCTGCGCCAGTACGTGGACCGCGTGCAGGACGCCCTCGGCGATGGGCCCCTGCAGCTGATGCAGTCGAACGGCGGACTGGCAAGCGCCCCGCAGGTGCGCGGCAAAGACACGCTGCTCTCCGGCCCGGCCGGCGGGCTCGTGGGCGCGGTGCGGGCCTGCGCCGAAGCCGGGTATGACCGCCTCGTAAGCTTCGACATGGGCGGTACTTCCACCGACGTCGCCCACTACGCCGGCACGCTGGAGCGGCGGGATACTGCGGAGGTGGCCGGGGTGCCCGTACGAACGCCCGTGCTCGACATCCACACGGTGGCGGCAGGGGGCGGATCCATCGTGCGGGTAGACCAGGGCCGCTACCGCGTAGGGCCTGACTCGGCAGGCGCGCAGCCCGGGCCCGCCTGCTACGGCCAGGGCGGGCCGCTGACCATCACCGACTGCCACCTCCAGCTCGGCCGGCTCCAGCCGGATTTCTTCCCGTCAGTGTTCGGGCCGGCGGGCGACGCGCCGCTCGACGCTCCCGTGGTGCAAGACCGATTCGACGCGTTGGCCGATGAAGCCGGCGATGGCCGCACGCCGGAGGCGATGGCGGAGGGCTTTCTGACGATAGCCGTGGAAAAGATGGCCCAAGCGATCCGCACGATTTCGCTGGAGCGGGGGCACGACATCGACGGCTACACGCTCTGCTGCTTCGGCGGGGCCGGCGGGCAGCACGCCTGCCGGATGGCGGAGGCCCTCGGCCTCGACCGCGTGCTCGTCCATCCCTACGCGGGCGTGCTCTCAGCGTATGGCATTGGCGTTGCCGACGAGCGGATCGTCCGCCGCGAGGCCATCGATGCGCTACTCGCTGAGGCGGAAGCGGCACTCCCGGATCGGCTCGATGCTCTTGCGCAACAGGCCCGGCGCACCCTCGGCGCTGAGGCCGACGCCCTGCAGGTGTATCCGCGCGTGAGCTTGCGCTACCGCGGCACCGACACCGCGCTGCCCGTAGCGGCAGATACCGCAGCCGCCATGCGGGAGGCTTTTGCCACCGCGTATCAGCAGCGCTTTGGGTTTGCCGGGCCCGACCGGCCCCTCGTCGCGGAAGCCATCGAAGTGGAGGTCGTCCGCCCGGCCACGGTGCCTGAAAACGAGCCGCTGGCGCAGCCCCGGCATGGGCCGCCGGCCCCGGAGGCTACCGTGTCCGTCTACAGTCACAGCGCCTGGCACGCGGCGCCGCTCTTCGAGCGCGCCACCCTGCAACCCGAGGACCGCCTCAGCGGACCCGCTATCATCGCGGAATCCACGGGGACGACGGTGCTGGAGCCCGGCTGGCAGGCCACCGTCAACGCCCACGGCCATCTGCTGCTCACCCCCGCCTCCGACGCGTCCCCATCCTCCACCAGATCAGCCACTGAAGCGCCCGAAGCCGACACGCCCGACCCTGTCCGCCTCGCGCTCTTCAATCACCGCTTTCGGGCCATTGCTGAGCGGATGGGGACCACGCTGCAACAGACGGCCACGTCCGTCAACATCAAGGAGCGGCTGGATTTCTCGTGCGCAATTTTTGATGGGGCAGGGCAACTTGTCGCCAACGCGCCGCACATCCCCGTGCACCTTGGCTCAATGAGCGCAAGTGTGCAACATATCATCGATACCGTGGGCAACCGCCTCGCACCCGGCGATGCCTACGCGCTCAACAATCCGTACCGGGGCGGTACCCATCTGCCGGATGTCACCGTAGTTTCCCCAGTATTTCTTTCGGACCAGGACGCTGCCGACGCGCCCACCTTCTTCGTGGCCTCGCGCGGTCATCATGCCGACATCGGCGGGATCACGCCGGGCTCCATGCCGCCCACCAGTCAGCACATTGATGAAGAGGGCGTCCTGATCGACAGTCTGCAGTTGGTAAACCGGGAGACGTTTCAGGAGGAGGACTGGCGCGATGTGCTGAACAGCGGCGCGCATCCTGCCCGCAATCCAGACCAGAACACCGCAGACGTGCAGGCGCAGCTGGCAGCGAACGCGCACGGCGTACAGGGGCTGGCGGCTATGGTCGCCACGTACGGCCGTGCCACCGTCACGGCTTACATGCAGCATCTGCAGGACCATGCAGCGGCTTCCGTGCGCCAGGCGATCGTAGCCCTGCGCGACGGCTCGTTCGCGACCCGGCTGGACACGGGCGAGGCGATCCGCGTGGCAGTAACCGTGGACCCGGAGGCTCGCAGCGCCCGATTGGACTTCAGCGACACGGCCGCGCAGGTGGCGACCAACTTCAACGCGCCGGCCGCCATTACGCAGGCGGCGGTGCTGTACGTGTTTCGGACGCTCGTGGATGAAGACCTCCCACTGAACGCAGGCTGCCTGGCGCCGCTGGAGATCATCGTGCCGGAGGGCTCGCTTCTCAACCCCACGTACCCAGCCGCCGTGGTAGCGGGCAACGTCGAGACCTCACAACTCGTCACCGATGCCCTGTTTGGCGCCCTCGGCGTGCTGGCCGGCTCGCAAGGCACGATGAACAACCTTACGTTTGGCAACAGCCAGCACCAGTATTACGAAACGATCTGCGGTGGATCAGGCGCCGGCCCTGACCACCCCGGCGCCGAAGCCGTACAGGTCCATATGACCAACTCGCGCCTGACCGACACCGAAGTGCTGGAGGCGCAGTACCCGGTCCGCGTGATGCACTTTGGCATCCGCACGGGTAGTGGCGGGGCGGGGCGCCAGCCGGGCGGTAACGGCGTCGTGCGTCAGCTCCAATTTCTCGAACCCATGACCGCCGCCATCCTCTCCAGCCGCCGGGTGGAGGCCCCCTTCGGCCTCGACGGTGGAGCCCCCGGGCAGTGCGGCCGCAACACGCTGCACCGCGCCGATGGCTCCTCCGAAACGCTGGGCGGTACGGCGGTGGTAAACGTCCAGCCCGGCGACACCCTCATCATCGAGACGCCGGGCGGCGGCGGGTACGGCGCTGCGTGAGGCCTGGTGGCCTGCATGGGCCGCACCGGGTCACCCTTCTCCTGCTGCGGTGGGCGGTGCCACCGGTGTGCGGTCGCGGGGATGCATCAGCAAGTAATACAGCAAATTGTCGGTGAACGTCGGGTTGCGGGTCATATCCACATGGCCGGCGAAAAGAAACGTCACGTGGGACCAGTCGATAGGCGAGTTTAGGAAGGAGGACCAAGAGCCGCCCGCGCGTTCATCCATCAGGGCACTGCTGCGAAGCACCGTCCCATCGCCCGCATCCATGCTGTGCCGCGTAAGTGCCCCGGTGGAGCGGTCAACGGCCAGTTGAGCAAGCGTCTGCTCGGCGTCTCCGGCCATCAACATCAGGTCGAGGCCGTCGGGCCGGTCGGCGGGCGTATCCAGTGCGCGGTTGACGTGCGCTGCGCGGTCCAGGCTCTTCTGCAGATGCTCGACCGCGATGCGGTAGCGGGTCGCTGGGTTGTCAACGTCTGGTAGTAGGGCCTCCAGCACCTCGCGCTGGCCAGGGTCTGCCAGCCCCCACTGCTGCTCCACCCAGAAGTCCACATCGTAAAGCCTGCCAACCGATTGCGCCGTATCGGCCGCATCCACCAGCGCCTCGTGGCGGTCGCGGGGCATCAGCTGGTAGAGCGCTGGAAACGTGCCAATGACAGCCGGCGGGTAGGTGGGCGTGATGGGCGAGGTCTTTTTACCCTGCACCAGGTCCCACACGGCCTGTGCCGACCCGGCGCTGGGCGTACCCACCAGTATGGCCCGTTCTACGTGCTCCGCACCCGCCCAGGTAACCTCTGGCACCGACCCATCCGCGGGCAGATCTGCAGCCCCGTACCGCAGGAAGTAGCGCGTCAGCAGTCCGCCCATCGAATGGGCCACAATATCGAACTGTACGTCATAGTCTTCCACCCCGTAGCGCTGCCGGTACTCTTCCTGCACGTAAGCCCGGGTTTCCTGGATGAATTCATGGAGACGCTGCGCGTTTTCCACGTTGTCGCGCCGCCAGTCGTAGTCGAACTGAAAACAGGTAAAGTGCTCCTCGCCGTAGTCAATCTCGCCCAAGGAGCCACTTTCGTCGCGGTACCCTCCGATGCCGAGGGTGCGGAGAATGTCCACGTACGCATCCAACTGAATGGGCAGCCCGAGGAAACGCACCCGCATTTCCTCCAGCGCCCCGTCCGGCCGCACCTCATCGTGCAACTCCCGCAGGGGCGCCCCCTCGGCCATGGGCAGCGCCGCCATGCGGGCCCCTGCCGGACGATTGGGGTTGGCGAACTCGCCGGTAAACGCGCCCCAGACCAGCGTGTCGGTGGCTGTGTCTTTCAGGCGGGAGCCCAAGATACCCGGGATCAAGATCACTGGGTTGCGCTCAATCCCGTGGTCCTGCGCCGATGTGTTGTACAGGGCCGGCAGATCGGCCGTGGGACCGCTGGAGGAGCACCCCGAGAGGCTCCACCCAACAGCCAGCAGCAGTGCGTACCATAAGCAGCGCAGCGCGGGAAATCGCATAGGAAGACCAGACCGTTTGCAGGGCGTTCGTACGGGGTATGTAATGAGTACCACCCAGCGCACGGACGTTACGCGTTCCCGTCAGCCTAAGCACAGAATCGTCTCGTGATCCGCAGGCGAAGGTCCGGGTTGCACATGGGCGTGTGGGCGTGCGTGTGGCCCCACCTCCCGTCCGCCTGAGCGCAAGATCGCCCCGCGATCTGAAGACGAAGGGTGGTTCGTCTTCGCTCGTTTCACTCGCTGCGCTCACCATGACGGAAAGGGAGAAATTACAGTCATCACGTCCTCACCTCACCTCGTGTAGCCCAACCTGCCCTGCCCGTCCGCCTGAGCGCAGGTCGGCGATAGCCGATCGAAGACGAAGGGCGAAGGG
>CAYFRR010000109.1:0-9117 GCA_964345505.1 uncultured Rhodothermales bacterium | reverse complement strand
GGCCCCGGGGCCCGCCATCCTGCGCTATGCGGAGACCCACGATATTGACTGCATCCTGATGGGTACCCACGGCCGCCGCGGGGTCCGGAAGGCGCTGCTCGGCAGTGTGGCCACGGAAGTGGTGCGCCTCGCGCCATGCCCTGTGCTCACCGTGCGCCCAACGCACGACGTAACGGCAGACGGCATTACCCAGATCGTGGTGCCTGTAGACTTTTCGCCCGCCTGTGCCAACGCTGCCCGGTACGCCGATGAACTGGCACAGGCACTGGACGCATCGGTTACGCTGCTGCACGCCGTCGAGACCTTCTCCATGCCGGACGTCTACGGGATCACATCCGACGACTTTGTCCCGCGCGACCTGGACGCTACGGTAGACGAGGCCCTGGAGGAGATGGCGGATGACTTGACAAGCGAGGTGACCACGACGGTGATGCGAGGCAACCCTGCGGCCATGGTAGAAGACTATGCTGAAGAACACGCGGTCGACCTCATCGTGATGCCCACGCGCGGGCAGAGTGGCATGCAGCGTTTTCTGATGGGCAGCGTCGCCGAACGCGTGATTTCCCGGGCGCCATGCCCCGTCCTCTCGTCGAAAGATTTTACCCCTCATCTGACATCGACCGATGCAGCTGCTGATGCATCCGCTTAGCCGCGGTCTGTCGGCTACACCTTATCGCCTGCCCTCTACAGCAACCGCCTGATGCCATGACGATTCGCGATATCATGACCACTGACCTTGTCACCGTCACACCAGACGAGATGCTCATGGAGGTGGATGCCCTCTTCCGTACCCACGGTGTACGCCACTTGCCGGTAGAGGAGAACGGGCACTTGGTTGGGATCCTTTCCGACCGTGACGTGCTGCGCTCGGTAAGCCCGTTCGTCGACACACCGTCCGAGTCGCCGCGGGATGTGCGTACGCTCCAGCGCGCAGCGCGCGAGATGATGAAGGAAGACCCGCTCTGCATCCACCCAGACGCCTCGCTGAGCGAAGCCGCGCGTACCCTCCTCGAAGAGGGCATCAACAGCCTGCCCGTCGTGGAAGAAGGAGGCGACCTGGTGGGCATCGTGACAACGCGCGACATCCTCTGGCATATGTCGCAGGAGCACGCCTGAGGCCGGTCCCTCTACGAGCCAGAGTTCCGACTACTCATAAAGACGTACGTATAAAAAAGCGCCCTGCCCCATGCCATGGGGGCGGGGCGCTTTGATCTGTGGTGGTGTTCCGTTGGGTGGGAGCCAGTAAGGCCCGTATCTCACGCGTCGCGGGCTGCGGCGGCGTCCTCCTCGCGGCGCTCGCGGTTGGCTTCGGGGAAGGCCCTGCGCGCAAGCACGGGGCACGATACGTTGCGGAGTACCTTCTCGGCCACACTGCCAAGCGCAAACCGGGCGAGACCTGTGCGGCCATGCGTGGCCAGTAGCACCAGGTCGACGTCCTGCGTGGCGGCGTACTGAATAATACGGTCCGCAGCATGGCCCGACTCCGACACGAACGTCATGTCCAGGCCATCCGGCCCTTCGGTTTCTTCGGCAAACTGGGCCAGTTCCTTCCGCGTCTTTTCCAGTAGTGTGGCCTCCTCCCGCTGCGCTGAAAACACGCTGCCGGTGTAGAAGGAGGGCGGCAGATGATCCTCTACCACGTGCATTAACGTGAGGGCGGCGCCGTGACGCTTAGCCAATCCCTTGGCGACCTCGAGCGTTTTCTGCGAGTGGTCGGAGAAGTCGATCGGTACCAGGATGGAGCGGAACGGTAGGGTGTTACGGCTGTGCGCCGGCACCGTGATCACGGGCGCGGGCGCGAGGCGCACGACCTCTTCGGCCACGCTCCCCAGCAGCATGCGCCGGAGGCCGCGGCGGCCGTGGGTACCCATCACGATGAGGTCCACCGCATGCTCGTCCGCAAACGTCAGGATGGCGGGGCCCGGGGCTACATCGCGCTCCACGTGATAGGTGATAGACACCGAACCCAGATCGATGTCATCAAAGCTCAGCTTCTCCTCCGTCTCTTCCTGCAGGCGCTCCTGAATGTCTGCGTCCGTGCGCTCAGTCGTGTGCGTCCCGCCGAAGGGGTCGGCATGGAGCACGTTGGCGTACAGCACATGCAGCTCGGCCTCGTATGCGATGGCCATATGGGCGGCATGACGCAGGGCCGGGACCGAACTGGGCGAAAAATCGCGGGCGAGGAGTACCTTTCGAATCGTATCCATGGCAATGTGAGGTCGGGTCATATGAGTAATGGGTGGGGCTGATGGCGAGCAACATACCATACGCCTCATACGCTGCTCCCATTACTATAACGTACGCGTGCCCCCCGTGGGATGTTATGCCCCGTCCCCGAAGATGCTGTGCAGCGAAGTGGTGGCTATCCTGTGGGGAATTCTCTCACAGGCCGGGTGCCCTGTTGAGCCGGAAGAACACCATGCCCGTGGCAAAAGTATAGACCCCAGGCTATGTTGGAATGGCATACGCACCAGCTGTGCCCGTGTCATGCCGGTTAGCCTTCCGCGTCAGGCTCTCCATCAGAGGCAGATACCATGGCTGGACACAATAAATGGTCGAAAATCAAGCGGCAAAAAGCCGCGGCGGACAAGAAGAAGGGCAAGATCTGGGCGCGTCTCTCACGGGATATCGCGGTGGCGGCCCGCGAAGGCGGCGGCGACCCGGAGATGAACGCGTCGCTGGCGCAGGCCATCGACAAGGCCAAGGAAGAGAACATGCCCAAAGACAACATCGAGCGGGCCATCAAGCGCGGCACGGGCGAGCTCGAAGGGCAGGACTACGAGGAAGCCCTCTACGAAGGCTACGCGCCGCATGGCGTGGCGGTGCTCATCGAGACGCTGACGGACAACACCAACCGCACCGTGGCCGACCTCCGGCACCTCTTCGACAAAGCCGGCGGCAGCCTGGGCAAGAGTGGCTCGGTCAGCTACCTGTTTGAGCGCAAAGGGCGCATCACGCTGCCTGTGGAAGGACGGGATGAGCTGGAACTGTTTGAACTGGTCGTGGATGCGGGAGCCGAAGACCTGGAAAAGGCAGATGAACAGTTCATCGTGACCACGCCCGTGGAGGCGTTCGATACCGTGGAGCGCGCGCTGAAGGAGGCCAACGAGCCGATCGACGAGGCCAAGCTGGCCTACCTGCCCGTCACCACCGTAGCGCCCGACCCAGACGCCGCGCAGAAGATCGCGTCTTTCCTCGAAACCCTGGACGAGCAGCAGGACGTGCAGGAGTTTTACACCACACTGGACGATGACGCGGTGCCTGCCGAGGAGCCGGCGTAACACCGTATCCGTTCGCTTTTTTTGTTTCTGGCTGAGGGATGCACATGCGTATCTTGGGAATCGACCCGGGCTCCCGGGTGATGGGCTATGGCGTCATCACGATCGACGGCACAGCCGAGACGTACGACGCCGGCGGGTCCATTCGCCTCGACACGGACGCATCGCACCAGAAGCGCCTGCAGACCATCTACTGCGAAGTAGAGGCATTGCTGGACCGCCACCTGCCCGACGCCTGCGCGGTGGAGATGCCGGTATACGGCCGTAATCCGCAGTCGATGCTGAAGCTGGGACGTGCGCAGGCCGCCGCGATGCTGCCGCCGCTCAACCGCACCATCCCCGTGACGGAGTACACCCCGAAGGCCGTGAAGAAGTCGGTCACCGGCAATGGCAATGCGTCCAAGCAGCAGGTAGCCTACATGGTCTGTGCGATGCTGTCGCTGCAAACAGATGCGCTTGGGCTGGATGCCACCGACGCCATCGCCGTAGCGCTGTGCCACGCCCACCGCCACACGGCCGATGCGCCGCAGCAGCACACCGACTGGGCCAGCTTCCTCCGCGCCAACCCCGATCGGCAAGGATAAATCCCTGCAGCACCCCCTGAAGTACCCGCTGCAGCGACCCCTGCAGGAAGCTTCCTGGCGTCCATTCTGTTTTTCCCTACGTTCCCTCCGCATTCTTCACGCTCGCCCCATCCTGGTATGCCAGACGACGGACAGATCATCGACCGGGAGGTCGGCCGCAACGCCGAGCTCTTCTCCCATGCCGTAGCGGCCCTCGACACGCCCGAGGACCGCTACCCGTACCTCCGCATCCTCATCAGCATTGTGGAGCAGGCCCACCCGGAGTGGAAGCAGGCCGGCTTTAAAGACGAAAAGGTCGCCGACCTCTTGGCGCTGATGAGCGACGGCAAGCTGGACGAGCAGGAGGTGAAGGACGTTGTGCACATGCGCGACGCCGAGCAAAAGCGCAAGCGCGGCGGCCGGAAGCGGCGCCGGTAAGCGGCCGGTATCCTACCAGGGTGCTCTGAACCATGCGCGGCGGTCTCGCGTAGCACCGCATCGATCTAACACGCCAGAATGCAACGGTTTACGCGTACTACGTGCAGTGACACGCCCTCGCAGTCCATACCGCCTCGACCTCCTTTCGGCCGTCCCGGCCTATAATCGTAAGGCACGTAAAGAACGTGCGTTTGAGCGGGGGCAGCTCGTCTACTATGGCCCCAAGCCCGATTACTATGGCATCGGCGAGGTGAAACGGGTACTGGAGCGCTACGTGGCCGTTGACTTCCGCGGGACGGGCAGTTTTGGCGTGCACGAAGACGTGTTCGAGCCGCAGTACCTGATTCCCATTCCGAAGTCAAAGCTGTCGCTGCTGTAGCGGATCGGGGAGTGGCCGTAACCTCGTTAAAGGCGTGGCGTATAGCGCACCTATGCCTACTCCTTCCCCGAAGCCTTAGCCCATGGCCACGCTACAGGTCCGCGATGTCGTCAAACGCTACCGCACCGTCACCGCAGTAGACCACGTGTCGTTTTCGGCAGATGCCGGCCGTATTCTCGGCGTCCTTGGCCCCAATGGGGCAGGGAAGACGTCCACCATCCGGATGATCACTTACATCACCACGCCGGATGAAGGCGCGGTGCTGTTCGAAGGCAAACCCGTCGGCCCGTGGAGCCAGCGGCGCATGGGCTATCTGCCGGAAGAGCGCGGCCTCTACAAAAAGCTCAAGGTAGGCGAACAGCTGCTTCTCCTGGCCGAGCTGAAGGGGCTCGCGCGGAACGAGGCCCGGGCGCGAATCCAGCACTGGCTCGGCCGCTTCGGGGCTGCCGACTGGTTCGACAAGAAGACGGAGGAGCTCTCCAAGGGCATGCAGCAGAAGGTGCAGTTCATTGCCACCATCCTGCCGGAGCCCGACCTCATCATCCTGGATGAACCGTTTAGTGGGCTGGATCCCATCAATTCAGAGCTGCTGAAGGACATCATCCTGGAGCTCAAGGCGTCCGGCTGCACGCTCCTGTTTGCGTCGCACCGGATGGAGCAGGTGGAGCAGCTCTGCGACGACATCTGCCTGATGGCGCAGGGGAAAGTGGTGGTCGATGGTCCGCTCCGAGAGGTGAAGCAGCGCTTCGGGAAGGACACCGTGCTGCTGGAGTTTGCCGGCAGTCCCGACTTTCTGGATCCCCTGGTAGCCACGGAGCGCGTCCGGATCATCAACAAAACGCAGCAGCGGGCGGAAGTGCGCCTGCTCAACGGTACCCCGCCGCGGGAGGTGCTGGAGGCGGCGCTGGCAGGCGTGGAGGACGTGTACCGCTTTGAGGTGATGACCCCGCCGCTCGCGGAGATCTTCAAGAGCCTGGTGGGCAAGCGCCCGGAGGAGATGGCGCGCACCGAGGCCCCGCAGCCTGCCGGAGCCACGGCCTGACCTGGCCATCTCCTGATCCGGCCATCCCCTCATCTGGCCGCCCGTTCCCTTTTTTATTCGGCCGTCTTCTTGGCTCATGCGCAACATCTGGATCATCCTCAAGAGCGAGTTCATCCGGCGCGTGCGCTCGGTCTGGTTCATCGTGATCACGCTGCTGGCGCCCGTGCTCATCATTGGGATTGCTGTGCTGCCCGGGTTGCTAACGGTGATGCTCTCCGACAGCGAGACGAAGACGGTGGTGGTGGATGATGCTACCGAGGTGCTGCTACCGCGCCTGCAGGCCGAAGCTGGAGAGCAGTTCGTGTTTACGGACCGCACCACGGTGGACGGCGATCCCCGGGCGGCCGTCCGGGCGGGCCAGTTCGACGGGCTGCTGGAGCTGCCAGCGACGCTCCGCGACGGCGACGGCCTGCCTACGTACTACGCGACCGAGTCGGGCGGGCTGGCGTTTGGAAGTCAGATCAACCGCATCGTGCGCAACGCCGTGCAGACGCAGCGCCTCGAAGATCAGAACGTGGACGCCGAGGTGCAGCGCATCTTTCGCGAGCGCGTCTCGGTGGAGCTGCTGACGCTCACGGACGAAGGCACCGAGGCCGACGGCACGCTCGTCTACACCCTGGTGGGCTACATCATGGGCTTTTTCATTTACGTGGCTGTGCTCATCTACGGGTCCATGGTGATGATGGGCGTCATCGAGGAGAAAACGAGCCGTGTGGTGGAGGTCATGGTGTCGTCGGTCAAGCCGTTTGACTTGCTCATGGGCAAGGTCTTGGGTATTGGCGCGATGGGCCTTGTGCAGCTGGCCACCTGGGGTGTGCTGATCCTGGGTGGGGCGGCGGCCGCGGGCTCGGTAGCGGCCTTCTTCATCGACCCGAGCGACTTTGACCTGGGCGCCGACGCCTCGCAGGAGGCGCTCCTGGAAGCGGCCAGCATCACCATTCCCTCGATTGCGCCGAGCCTCATCGTATGGTTCGTGCTCTTCTTTCTGGGTGGCTACCTGCTCTATGCCAGCCTGTACGCGGCGGTGGGCGCGGCGGTAGAACAGCAGCAGGACGCGCAGTCCTTCTCGCTGCCGCTCACGATGCTTATCATCATCCCCATCCTGTTCATCGTGCCCGTAGCCGATAGCCCCAACTCTACCCTGGCCGTGAGCCTCTCCCTTGTGCCGTTTTTCTCTCCGATCCTGATGGTGGTGCGCGCGGCCATCACGGATGTGGCCTTCTGGCAACTGGCGCTGTCATACGGCTTGTTGATACTGACCTTCGTGGGCGCGGTGTGGGTGAGTGCGCGCATCTACCGGGTGGGCATCCTGATGTACGGCAAAAAGCCGTCGTTCCGTGACTTGCTACGGTGGTTTCAGCAGGCGTGAGCGGCGTGTGGCATCGGCGGTACGGCTGCCGTAGGATCGGCCGGGGCGGCGGTGTGTAACAGGCACGGGCAGCGCATCACGTAGGAGCGTACAATTGACGAGGCAACGCGCCGGCCTCGGGGCCGCTCGGGGCCGCGCGCATCATGATCACCGTATGATCACTGTAGAGGCATTCTGTTATGGAGCTGCAACCGCTGGTAGACTGGTTTATGAATCTGGGCGCTCAGTACGGCGTCAATCCCTTCATTTTCGGCGCCATCTACGTGGGCGCGGTGCCCTTCTTTACGCTGTCGGTGGGCTGGCTGGTACGTAATGCGCGCCGTGGCGAACCCATTGTGCTGCCCGTCCTCTCAGCGTCGTTCTTCTTTGTGTCGGCCTATCTGTACCTGGCTATGGTGGGCGAAAACATCCCGTGGTGGGTATACGGCGTGCTGGCCGCGATGGTAGCCTACGGCGGCTGGGCCTCATACCGGGATGTCCGCGCCAAAGTCGCGAAGGCCAAGGCTGAGCCTGCAGAGCCGGACGCCGCAGAGCCCGACCCTGCCCGAGAGACGACAGCGACCGGTACGGCCTCCGCGCCCACGACGCCCGTCCAGCACTGACACCGGGCGCGCTGCGCCATCTTTCCCACCTGATGACCCTTTCATGACCTACGACTACGATGTACTTGTGATAGGCGGTGGAGCCGCGGGCCTTACCTCGGCCGGCATCGCCACGAACCTGGGCGCGAAGACGCTAATGATTGAGCGCGACCGCCTGGGGGGCGACTGCACGTGGACGGGGTGTGTGCCGTCCAAGGCGTTGCTCAAGAGCGCGGAGGTCGCGCACAAGATGCGGACCGCCGATCACTACGGGCTGAAGGCGACCGAACCGGAGGTAGACTTTGCGGCCGTGATGCAGCGGGTGCGGCATCTCCGGCAGGAGATCTACGAAGATGCGGATGCGCCAGAGGTCTTTGAAGCCATGGACATCGACGTGCGGTTTGGCGAAGCGCACTTTGTGGATCCGCACACGGTCAGCATCGAAGGCAGCTACGTGACCGGGCGCTTCATCGTGGTGTGCACCGGCGCGAGCGCCTTCGTGCCGCCTATTCCCGGGCTGGATGACGTGCCGTACCTGACCAACGACTCGCTCTTTGAGCTGACCGAGCAACCCGACCGGCTGGCCATCGTGGGGGCAGGACCGATCGGCACGGAGATGGCCCAGGCCTTCCAGCGGCTGGGCACGGACGTCACGGTCGTGGAGATGGGCGATGGCATCCTCTCGAATGACGACCCCGAGCTGACCGACATGCTGCTGGACGTGCTGCAGGACGAAGGGGTGACGTACCGCTTCGGGGCGCGCGCGGCTGGCGTGGTGCGGCCCAATGGGGCGCTGCGCCTCTTACTCGACCGCGATGGGGAGGAGGCTACTCTTTCCACCGACGCGCTGCTGCTGGCCACGGGCCGCCGACCTGCCCTGGAAGCCCTCCACTTGGAGGCGGCCGGCGTGGAATACACCCCGAAAGGCCTCACAGTAGACGACCGCTGCCGCACCAACGTCTCGCATATCTTCGGCGTGGGCGACGTCACGGGCCGCTACCAGTTCACCCACATGAGCGAGCACATGGCCAAGGTGGCGGTGACCAACGCCGTGTTGAAGGTGCCCATGTCGATTGACGCAGGCCGGGTGCCGTGGGTGACCTACAGCGACCCGGAGCTGGGCCACGTGGGCGCTACGGAGGCGCAGCTTGCGGACCAGGGGACGTCGTATCAGACGTACCGCTTTCCGTACAGCAAGGTGGATCGGGCCATCACCGACGGTGCGACGACGGGCCTCATCAAGGTGCACGCCCGGTCGCTGGATGGCAAGATCTACGGCGCCAGTGTGCTGGGGGCCCGGGCCGGCGAGCTCATCAGCCAGTACGCGCTGGCCATGCGCAACGGCGTCACGCTGCGGGCCATCGCCGATACCATCTACCCGTACCCCTCGTACGGCCAGGCGGCCCGCCGCGCCGCCGACCAGTGGTACGCGCAAAAGCAGTCGCCCCTCTTCACGCGCTTCCTCAA
>CAYFRR010000108.1:7575-9169 GCA_964345505.1 uncultured Rhodothermales bacterium | reverse complement strand
ACGTCTGCTTCAAACGCCTTGCTGCGAAGCTCCCCACCTCACGCTCGCCGGACGCGCTGACTTTTCAGACAGAGCGTAGCCAGGCGAACGGACGGGCCCGGGGGAGCCGCGTCGCATAGGTTTCACCAATCGGCGTGTCGTTACGCAGTGGGCTGGTAGCCGGCCGGCTCGTTGGTGGTGATGACAAACACCACCAGCGGTTCATCGCCTGTGTTTTGTACGGCATGGAGCGCCGGGCCGCGCACGGTGGTGATGGTCCCTTTTTCGATGGGGTAGGCACGCGGCTCGGCGTCCGGGTGGTCCTTCTCCCGGTACGTGCCCGTGCCGTGGATCACCACGTAGACCTCCTGCTCGTGGCGGTCGCCATGCGTGTGGAAGCCGACGCTATCCTCCGCCGTGGGCAGCACCATGTACGCCCCAATGCGGTTATTTACCAGCTCATCGTCCGCGAATAGTTGCAGCAGATATACCGTGCCGGTGCCATCGTACATGGCCTCGCGCTTATCGTAGCGCACGGCCTGCCGGGCCTCGGCGCCATAGTGGTGGACGGTGGTGTCGATGAGCCCGTCGAGCAGGGCGTCGAGCGTGCGCTGTTCTTGTGGAGATAGCGGAAGGCGTTTGCGAGGCATGGGTAGCGGTGAAAATAGGAGAGCGGGGAGGCGTTCAGGCGGATCCTGAGCTTGGAGGTGTCAGCGGTGAGCCCCGACACTCAAAACGGCACCTCGGTGTCGTCGGGCGTCTGTTCGTGGGTATGAACGAGCGCCTCAATACCATCGGTGGAGAAGCCAAAGAGGTCCTCGGGAGAGAAGATGCGGCGGAAGTCGTGCTCGCGGAAGAACGACTCGAACTTCTGTGCAAACTGATCGAGGCGGCGGAGATAGTATGCCGTGTTCTCATCCGGATCATCGGGGTCCCACTCCGATGCGAGCTTGCTGTGCGCGAAGGCGGTGACGTTGGCCTTGTCGCCGGTGATGTAGTACGCAATGCGGTCGCCCTTCCGGACGGCTTTGCCGGTAGCCTCAGCGCGCGCAATGGCCAGTTCGTACGCCGCTGCCCGAGGCCGCTTGCCGCGCTCCACATCCGCCTGGTATTGCTCCACCGTGTCTTTCAGGGTTTCCGTACGCGAGAAGCTCCGCACGCTGTCCCAGTCGTGGGCAATGATGCGGTCGCGCGTGGCGAGGTAGCAGTCATGGAGGCCCTGGATATCCTCATTCAAGAGCAGCCGAATCGCCTCTCGCACGAAGCGCCGCCCGAACTGCTCGTTCGAACGGGAGATGAGCGAGGAGCCCTTGAACTTGAGGGTGCCGTCGTAGCTGAGGAGTGCGTAATTTTTCTTTTTGTACGACAGCATGGCTTCGTACCGCCCATCGAAGCCGATGCGGATGCCCTTGGGCATTTCCTCGTTGAGCGCCTCCACGAAGGCCCGTTCGGGCGCATCGCCGCGGACCCCGTCCGGCGGCACAAACAGGACACCGTCGGTGTCGGCTTCGATGACCCGGCCTCCGCGCTCCTCAATCAGGTCGATGATTTGGCGCAGAAGCTTTTGGCCGGTAGAGGCCACGCGGTCGGCTTCCGCAAAGTCGTTGAACGCGGC
>CAYFRR010000108.1:2985-7475 GCA_964345505.1 uncultured Rhodothermales bacterium | reverse complement strand
GCTTTTGGCCGGTAGAGGCCACGCGGTCGGCTTCCGCAAAGTCGTTGAACGCGGCCAGGCTGAAGCCGAGATTTCCGTAGAAACTTTGTCCTACCCAATTGAAGACGCCGTTTCGTCCGGCAAGTACGGTATGATGATCGGCAACGGTGACGCAGTGGATGGAGCCGCTGTAGGGGACAATGGATCGATGCTCGGCTTTGATGACGGGTGCTGTACCGCGTCCCCCAGGCGGATTGAGTCCAATACGCCCAGGGTTGCTGTCGATCATCCGTTCATTAAGAGATCGAATGGGGTAGGCCGGCGCCGCATGCGCGACGCTGAAAGCAGCTTCGAGATCTTGCGGCGGAAGCCGATGACGACATTTTGTCTCAAACAGTTCATGCGCCTCCCGCCACTGATACCCCGTTTCGCGGTATCCATTCACACGATTGGTGAGGAGGCGGTGGTTGGGCGTAACGAGTAAGTCCACGTGTTTATTTTTGAGGCGCACCATGTCGCCCGTATAGTGTGGCTGCGTATGGACGTGCGTCACGGGCTTTAGCTCAGCTTCCATCGTGTCCGGGTTGAGGGCATATACGCGTTCGCCAACGTCCACCTCCCGAACGTTCTTCGGTCCGCCCTGCGTCATGATCTCCGTTTCGGGGTCGAAGCAGTTGATCAGCACCTTATACGACGACTGCCGCGCATCCAGCTCGCTGACCACCTCTTCGTCCGTGGCCTCCCTCATCTGATCCTTGGCTTCGAAGCGGAGGTCCGTCAGGCGCTGCAGCAGGCGGGGGAAGATGTCGAGCGCATCGCCGCTGGGTTTGATGTCGTAGTTGAGCATAATGGAGGGGTAGAGGCTCTCTACATCGGCGTACACGATGGGCCCGAGCACGCCTGTGCGGAAGATGTCCGTATAGCCGCCCATCATCTGGCTGCCCCACTCGCTCTGGGGAATACTGTGGCGCTGGCGCAGATACTCGCGGACGAACAACGCTTCGATCTTCGTCGCCGGGCCGGTACGGGCTACGCGGCCGTAGCTCATCGGCAGCAGCTGCGTCAGGTAAAACGTGGAGCCGGAGAGGTGGCGGGCCAGCCGCTCGGTTTCGATGACGTCGTCGAGGGCGTAGCGGAGGAGCTCCTCGGGGTCCTCGCGCCAGAGCCGGGCGATGTCTTCGCCTGCCACGTACGTACGATCCTCGGGCGCAAACCCAAAGTACCGCGCCGCCGCCTTCAGCCCATACCCCGGCAGGTCGCGCTTGAACACATCGAAGCTCATCACCTGAAAATAGGTGTCCACCACATGGCGCCCGGCAATTTCCAGCGCGGTAAAGTCGATGGTGCGCTCCGCAAAGCGCATGCTGGACTCAAACGTGCGCGGGGTTGAGCCGTCCCGCCCGATTGAAAACGGCACGCCATAGCGCGCGCAGCGATCCATCAGGTACGGGAAGTCGAAGTTGTAGATGTTGTGCCCCTCGATCACGTCCGGGTCACGCTGCTGCAGGGTGTGCACCGTCTGGCGCAGCAGCGCCTCCTCGGATTGATCGCGCGCATCGAGCACGCATTCCCAGCCCTGGTTGTCGGTCATCGACACAATGATGATCGCATCCCCGGGCCGCTCGGCGTTAGGGAAGGCGCCCTCACTGTATACCTCAATGTCGAGCTGCAGCCGGTGCAGATCGTCGAACGTCATCTCCTTGAAGAGCGTGCGGCCCGACTGCATGAGGTACTGCTGCACCGGGTTGCTGACGAGGTAAAGCGCATCGGGGCGCCCTTGCGTCTGCCCGGTGGCGCGCTCGATGTGGCGGATCGCATCCCAGTAGGCCGGCCAGGAGGGCAGCACAACCAGGTAGCGGAAGAAGTTGGCGCCCGCCAGCTCCTGGAACTGAAAGCGACCGCGCGGGAAGCCCTGCAGCAGCGTAATGTCCGACAGGAAGAAAAACGGATGCAGGGGCGCCTGCTGCTCCTGCACGGGGCCGCCGCCGGGCGGGCGCTGGTACAGACGCACGAAGGCCTGCCGGTCATCCGCGAGTATCGGATGGGCAGCTACCAGGCGCGGCGTGGCGTCGCGACCGTAGAGCGCCGCCCCGGGGGCTCGGGATGAAGAAGGGGCCTCCGCACGAGGCATGAACGGACCGAGGTTAAGAGAAGGACATGGGCATAGCGTCTGCCGGTCACGGCATCGCCGCAACGCTTTCGACGACACCGCAAGCCAAGCGCGCTCCGGCGTCACCGGTAGGCTGCGACTCCAGATCGTCGGTGCCGGCGTGCACAATCATGCCGCGCCCCAGAATGGAGGTATTGCCCTCTACGGTGAGCAGATCGTCCACCCGTTCGTAGGTGGCGACACCGTCGGCATTGGATTCGAGGTTGCCGAGGTCGCCCACATGGCGCTCGTCAGCTGAGTCGCCCGGGCCGCCATGCGGGTCGTCCGTCGGGTTGAAGTGCCCGCCCGCCGAACTACCATCGGGCGCACTGCAGTCGCCTTCTTCGTGGATGTGGAATCCGTGCGTGGTGTTGGGCTCCAGGCCTTCTATCGTAGCTTGCACGCGAATTCCGTCAGACGCTCCCACAAAGTTAACGGTACCCATGACTTCGTTGCCTTCGGTAGGTTCGAGAACAGCCGCAGCCAGCACCGGGGCTTCCGACTGGGCGGGTTCATCAGCAGCAGGGGCATCGGTTGTGGGGGCTTCCGGGTCGTCTACCTCACAAGCGGCAAGAAGCAAGATCGCCGCCAAGAGGGTAGGGAGGAGCAAACGCATGAGAAAAGCAGAGGTATTGAAAAGAATACGCGATGGGGGTGGGCAGTGGCAATCGTAGGCCAACGGCCGTACCATGAAATAGTGAAAACGTATAATTAAGCTACTTCAGGCTCGCGCAGAGGGTCCGCACCACCTGACCGCCGATGTTGAAAACGTTGTTGTTAAAAAGATGTGCCGATTGCCATGGAACTGAAAGCTACAGCGTTAACAAAGCGGTTCAAACGCCTGGTGCTGTTCCGGGAGTTGTCGCTTACGGTCCAGCCCGGGATGTCAGTGGCCGTCGTTGGGCCCAATGGTTCGGGAAAGTCGACCCTCCTGCAAATTATGGCTGGATTGCAGTGGCCCACGAAGGGCACCGTAAGCTTTTCTGTGGAGGGCCGGGAGGTCGCCCGGGAGGAGCAGTTGCTGCAGATCGGGTTTGTGGCGCCATACATCAACCTGTATACGGACTTTACCGCACGGGAGAACCTGTCGTTCTTGGCAAAGGCCCGGCGCCTTCCCAACGCCACCTCGCGTATCGACGCCCTCCTCGACCGTGTAGGCCTGACCGGGCGAGGCGACGACCCGCTGCGCACGTTCTCCTCCGGGATGGTACAGCGGATGCGGCTGGCCGCCGGGCTGCTGCACCGTCCGGCGCTGCTCTTTCTGGACGAGCCCGTCACCAACCTCGACGACCCGGGCCGCATGCTGGTGCGATCGGTCGTGGCTGAGCAGACAGCGGCAGGCGGGGGGGTAGTGCTGGCAACGAATGCTGCCGCCCCGGCGTCCTGGTGCGCGGACCGGCTATCTGTAACAGACTACACGTAAATCTCACATACTAAGTAAGCGCTTCCACGCCTCGGGAGCCGTCCGTGACATTTTTTGGGCCGTGCGCTTCACATTGATTATTTTTTGCCTTATTGTTAACTCATAGGTGATGTAAGCGCTTTCCTTCCGCAGCAAAAGCGGTTTCTACTTACCCGTCTCTGTACGAACAAACCCCCCAAACCATTATGCGCCACATAGTTACCACCTGTTTACTGTTCAGCCTCCTGTTGCTCACGGGCGTGGGTGCGGCGATGGCGCAAGAGCGGACAGTGACCGGTACCGTGATTGACGCTGACACCGAAGAGTCCATTCCCGGGGCCAACGTGATTATTGACGGGACGTCCCGTGGAACCACGACCAACATCGACGGGGAGTACAGCGTCGACATCCGTGGACCGGAAGACATTCTCGTGTTCTCCTTTGTCGGTTATGAAACGCAACGCATCCAGGTCGGCGACCAAGAGGTCATCGATGTAGCCCTGCAAGAAGACGTGGCCATGCTGGAAGACGTGGTCGTTGTGGGCTACGGCGAGCGGCGGCGGCAGGACATCAGCGGCTCCGTCTCGTCGGTCGATGTAGCCAGCGCTAACGTCGGGAATGTGACCAACCCCGACCAGCTTATTCAGGGCCGCGTCTCTGGCGTCAACATTACGCCGAGTGATGGCGGTCCGGGCGCGGGCAGTACCGTACGCATCCGCGGAACCTCATCCATCGGCGCCAGCAACGAGCCACTCTACGTGATTGACGGCGTGCCGATCGACAACTCCTCGACGGTGCCGGGCGGTGCCGACGTGGCCAGCCAGCCCACACGGAACCCGCTCAACTTTCTCAACCCGAGTGACATCGAGAGCATCGATATCCTGAAAGATGCCTCGGCCGCGGCCATTTACGGCTCGCGCGGCTCCAACGGGGTGATCCTGATTCAGACGAAGCAAGGAC
>CAYFRR010000108.1:0-2885 GCA_964345505.1 uncultured Rhodothermales bacterium | reverse complement strand
ATTTACGGCTCGCGCGGCTCCAACGGGGTGATCCTGATTCAGACGAAGCAAGGACAGGCTGGTGAAGTGCGCATCGACTACGATGGCAGCGTCACGGGGAGCCAATTGGCAAACTCGGTAGACATTCTCACGGGCTCGGAATACCGTGACTTCGTAATGGGCCTCCAGGAGCGAGGTGACTCCCGGTTCACGGATGACGAGATTAACCAAGCGGTGCAAGGGTTAGGGGAGGCTAACACCGACTGGCAAGATGTTATTACCCGCACGGCCGTCTCGCAAGAGCACAACCTGGCCATCTCCGGGGGTACCGAAGCGACCCAGTACCGCGCCTCGGTGAGTTACGGTGAAGAACTGGGCATCGTTGAAAACACCGGGCTGGAGCGGCTGACTGGTCGCGTCAACGCACGGAATACCGCCATCGACGGTCGTTTCCGCACCGGGCTCAACCTGACGGCAGGCTATGTGCGTGATAACAACACACCGCAGCAGCAGACCGGTGGGTTTGAGGGCGACATCTTCCTCAACGTGTTTCAGTTCAACCCTACGCAGCCGGTAATGGAGGACGGCGACTTTTTCGAGGTCCCTGGTCAGACGTCTGTGCGGAACCCGCTCGCGATGGCCGAAGAGATTCGCGATTTTGCTCGGACGACGCGCGTTTTGGGTAATATCTTCGGTGAATTTGATGTTGTCGAAGGGCTAACCGCTCGGGTAAATGTGGGCCTAAACCGCGAGACGGCTTCCCGCGACATCTTCCTGCCCCGGTCCAGTCCCATCGCCCAAGGGCGAGGCGGCGAGGCCAATGTGCGTTCTAACGAGCGCTACTCCGTGCTGCTGGAAACGACCGGTACCTACCGCAACTCCCTCATTGAGGGACAAGACCTGGAGGTGACGGCTGGCTACTCCTGGCAGGAGTTTGCACTCCAGGGCATGGGGGCCACCGGCCGCGACTTCGTGTCGGACGCTATTTCTGTCTTCAACGTAGGCTCGGGGGAAGACCAGGATGTAAATCCGTTCTCGTTCCGTGAGCAGAGTCGCCTGATTTCGTTCTTCGGGCGGGTTAACTACGACATCGACAGCAAGTACCTGATTGCCACCTCGCTACGCCGCGATGGCTCCAGCCGCTTCGGCGACGGGAACCGGTGGGGCCTCTTCCCTGCGGGCTCTGTCGGGTGGCGCTTGTCGGATGAGCCGTTCATGGCCGATGTCGACTGGCTCAATAACCTGCTTCTGCGCTTTGGCGTAGGCGTCACCGGGAGCCAGGAGATTGGCAATGGCCGCTCGCTGTCTACCTTCTCCCCCGGCATACGCAACGTGCGGAACGGGCAGGAAATTGTGGGCGCCAACCTCACGAACTTCCCCAACTCGGATCTTGGCTGGGAGGAGACGACTTCTTACAACCTGGCGATTGACTATGGCCTCCTTGGCGGGCGCTTTCAGGGAGCCCTTGAAGTCTACCGCCGCGATACGGACGACTTGCTCTTGGATGTGACGGTGCCGGAGCCGACGGAAGTCGGCACGCAACTGCAAAACATTGGCTCCATGCGCAACGAGGGTGTCGAGTTCAATATTGACGCCATATTGTACGACCGCCAGAACTGGAGCCTGAGCTTGGGTGGCAACATTTCCACCAACCGTAACGAAGTGCTAAGCCTGCGTGATGAGGGCGACTTCATCAACACTGGCTTCGTAAGTGGCCCGGGGCAAACCGGCGTGAGGGCCCAGCGCATTGAAGCGGGTCGCCCCATCGGCTCGTTCTATGGGCCGGTCTTCCTGGGGCTCGACCAGAACGGCAACCAAGTCTTCGAGCTGGATGATGATGGCAACCGCGTGGAGCGCTTCATCGGCAACGCGCAGCCGGATTTCAACTACGGCCTCAACATTCGGGGTACGTACGATGACTTCGACTTCAGCCTCTTCTTGCGTGGCGTGCAGGGTATCGACATCTTCAATAACCTGGCCTTGCTGCACGATAATCCGGGTCAGGTGCTACAGCGCCGCAATCTCTTCAGCTCTGCGATCGATTCTCGGCAGCGGGCCTCCGACTCCGCGGTCTTCTCTGACCGCTGGATCCAAGATGGCTCCTTCCTGCGCATCGACAACGTGACGGTAGGCTACACGCTGCCCGATCTCCCGCAGGTGCGCAATGCCCGCCTCTCACTTTCGGTGAATAACCTTTACACCTTTACCGATTACACCGGGTGGGACCCGGAAGTCAATACGGATGCCGGACTGGGCACGCTGGGCATGGACTTCACGTCCTATCCCCGGTCACGCTCCATCACGTTTGGCGTGAACGTCAGCTTCTAACCACGCTGTTTGTACCTATCACTTTTTGCTGAACTGACACTGACACGTTCTCTACGTTATGCGAAAGCTTCTACATACCACCCAACGCCGGGCCCTGCTGCTCGTGGCCGCGTTGCTGGTGCCCGTGCTCCTCTTTGTTGGGTGCACCGACCTGGACGAAACCACGTTTGGCACGCTCGACCAAGATGTGCTCTTTCGGTCTGAGCAAGACGTCCAGCGCGCCCTGGCTCCCGTGTACGCCACCATGCGCAACTTCCAGTTCGGGTTCTTCAACGCGGGCGAGCACTCCACCGATGCCACCATGGTCCCGACTCGGGGCGATGACTGGGACGATGGCGGCAACTGGCGCCAGCTGCATCAGCACACCTGGACCCCGATCCACCCCGAATTTGGCGGTGCGTATGGCGACCTGCTGACGGGGGTCGCACGCTCGAATGCAGTGCTGGGGGGGTTGGTCGATAACGCCCCCGAGGACTTGAACAACCGAGCCGCGCTCGAGGCAGAGGCCCGTGCGCTACGTGCTTTCTTCTACGCGCTCGGGATGGATTACTTCGGCGCGCTTCCCGTGCTTGAAGATG
>CAYFRR010000107.1:1863-9521 GCA_964345505.1 uncultured Rhodothermales bacterium | reverse complement strand
GGCGCACGCAGCCTCGTTCCGATGCACGTCGTTACGGAGGTGCAGGAAGAATACGACCACACAGCTCTCGACAACGACTACGAGTCGCAGTTCTACACCTGCCATGTATGTGGCGATAACTGGCTGTCGGTCAAGGAGATAGAGCCGTCCGGTGTCTGTCACATTACGTTTGTCCATCAGATGGGTACGGACCCTGAGCTCAAGCGCGTGGCCAAGTTGCAATCCCCGCTTGTGGTGAAGCCTGAAGCGGTAGAAGAGTGGACGTACTTTCTGGACGATCAGCGCATCGACAAGGAGGTCTGGCACGACAAGCTCCGCGAGCGTCGGCGCATCCTGCGCGCCACCAGCACCAACTGATCGGTTTCGCCGCGGGCGGGCAAGAAAAGGTGCTGTTCTTACGCTCATGCACCACCACCCAGCAGGGCCTTCGCATCGTCCAGGATGTGCATGAGTTGCTTGCGTGAAAACGGCTTGGAAAGGTAGTCTGTAAACCCAGCAGCCAAGAACTTCTTTCGGTCGCCAGGCAGCGCGTACGCCGTGAGAGCAAGAGCACGAACGTTGTCTTGCCCATACCGCGCCTGTAGCGCATGCAGCACATCGACCCCGTCGCGGTCTTCGCCCAGGTTGATGTCGAGCACGTAGAGATCGTATACGCAAGGTCCAGCGGCTGTGTCGGCCTCAAGGGCCTCATCCACGGTAGCAGTGAACGTCACGTTGGCGTGCGGCGTGAGGTAATGCCGCAGAAGCAGCAGAGCTTCAGGGTTGTCTTCCAGCACAAGCACCTGAGGCCGTGGTACGTTGGTCGATGGCTCAGTGGCAACCATAGGAGAGGCGCGGTGCACAGCGCAGTAAAGTGGAATCCAGCAAGGTCACTGCTACCCTGAAAAGCGAAGCCGGGTTGCATCGGGCATCAGTTGGCCCTGGTGTTTGGTCGGTTAAGCTCCTTAGCGGAGCGGCCGCCAGCGGAGCTGAAAGCGCACGTCGCGCAGGCGATTGCCTTCCACTTCGTTCAGCCCCGACCCCATGGTGGTCTCCATCGGCATGTAGGTTGCCGCCAGCTTCACCTGGAAGTCGAGTGTGGCCATGGGTGCCCACGAGACCATCAGGTACCGCCGCTGACCCTGTCCAGAGAACGCCGGCACGGAGAAGCTGTAGCGAAGGTCGTGCTCATACGCATAGACGCGGGCATCGAAGGTATCGGCATCGAAGAAAGCCAGGCGGGCATCCAAGCGCAGTGTGGGATGTAGCTGCCATCGCAGGTCTTGTGACAACAAAAAGCCCCGCCCCGACGACGCTTCGGCACGGGTCCATACGTGGTCGACTTGCGTGGCCAAGCGGAGGGTGGAGCTGTGCGCGTATTGGGCGTGCAGGCGGATTTCGTGACGACTGATCGGGTGAAGGGGGCGGGTATCGTGGTGCAGTACAGCGCCATTCTGCTCGCGCTGGCGGCTGCGGCCTTGCGCATAGATGCGTAGCCACGACCGTGGCTGGTGGGTGAGGCGCGCCCGGACGTCCAGCCCTGTGCTGGGCCGGTCTGCCCGGAAGCGCGGCCACGTCATCGCAAACACATCGGCGTAGCCTGCAAGCGTCCACGCCGGATGGGGTTGAAGCTGCAGGCCCAGGTAGAACCCGCGTTCTCCCGCGGCTCCGCTCGATTGCTCTGCGATGGGATTCCCGAAAAGGCTGCGGCCTACCGGAAAGACGCGGCCGTGCCAGAGCACCTCTGCCAGTCGTCCGACGGTAGTGCGGAGCCAGGCCGCACCGCCTACTGTGCCGGAATGCGAGCGGATGAGTTCAGCACCGGCTGTGGTTTCAGAGAGGCTGTAGTACCCGTACAGGCTCAGGCCATGGGCCTGCTGCCCAGCAAACGAAGCGCGCCGGTACAGCGCATCAGATCCAGCCACCGGATGGCCGAAGCGTGCCGCGTAGCCCGCCAGCCCCACGTGGCGCCCCGGGCTCCCTATCTCAACGGCCCCACCCGCGGTCTGCAATGTGGCCATGGCCCGCCGTTCGCGTTCCAGCGTTGTGCGGTAGCGGCCAGAGGTAGGCAGGGAGGTGAGCACAACAGAGGTCCCCCCATTGGGGGTGGCAAGCGTGTCAAGCGCGGCGTCGCGGCGCGTATGCGAAGCAAATGCCGTGAGGGTTGCTGGGCCAACGGTCACGGTGCCGGCAAGGCCGCGGAAGTGCCCGTTTGGGTCGGTGCCCTGGTAGGGGGCGAGCCCGCGGCTACTCCGCGCGGGCCCGTCTACCGCCGCCGTGCCTTTGCCAAGGGCCAGCCCTCGCCACAGAAGAACGCCTTGCCCCAGCGCCACCTGGTAGTCGCCCACGATTACCGTGGTGCGGCGGTGCCGTGGCTGCCATGCGACGTGCCCAGCCATGTGGGTATAGCCGAAGAATTGGCGGGCCGGATCCCAGGCAAAAGGCTCGCCTGCGTGCTTGTTGAGCGTCAGGCGGCCCTGCCACCGTCCCCGCTGGCTCACCTGGAGCCGCGTCATCACACGCACCGGGGAGCCCAGATACGTCGTCCCGCTGCGCGAGCGGTCGTACCCGCGGCCAAGGTCCAGCCGCCGGGTGGCTTGCTGTATGAGCGTCAGGCGCCAGGGCGTGGCCGCATCTGCAGTGGGCCGCCGAACGCGGAGGAAAGCGCGCAGGTAGGCCCGGTCCTGCGGGGGGAGGTCTGCCGCGTCGAGGGCTTCTTCGACCGATGCGAACGGCCCATTGGTGGTGCGGGTGCGGACGATGGCTTCGGCCTGTGCCGGACGCAGCCAGGGCAAGGCGGCGAGGGCATGAGCGCTCGTACGGTTGAGGTCCAGCGGGTCGTCGAGCCACGCCTCCAGCTGCTCAAAGAGATCCTCAGGCAGGGCCTCGTCGTCCCGCTCGTCGAAGAGGAATGCCCGCACCTCTGCACGCGTGACCGTAAGGAGCGTGTCGGAGGGCACCGCATGCGCTTCAGCGGGTGGCCCTACGCTGAGGGCCATCGCGAGGCTGACCGCGAGGGTGATGAGGGACGTGTAGCCCATGAGCGGCAGGGTTAGCGAAGCAGGAGCCCGACGGCAGGCGACCACCCCAGCACGTGGTGCCGCTCTGCAGCTACATGGGCCGTGAGCCGACCGACATGAAGCCCCAGGCCCGCGGTAAACCGTGTCGGCTGGGTGGCTACGCCTCCGCGCAGGGTGAGGCTTTCCACGGGCTGGACCTCCACGCCGCCGCGGTAGGATACCGGAAACAGCACATCCTTCACCGCATCCAGCACCAGCAGGAAGGCTTCCTGGGGATGATACGCCAGGCCTACCTGCAGGAGCCGGGGGAGCTCGTCACCGTTGCCCAGCGCGGGCGCGTTCAGGTTCACGGCCTGGATGCCCGCGCGGAGGGTGCGCACGACCTGCACCTGTGCCCCAATGGTGAGCCCCACCGCCCCGTCGCTGCCGTAGCCAGGAATGCTGACGTGGGTGTAGCGGACCTCCGCCCCGACGGCCAGCGCGCGGGTGGTACCAAGGGTGACCTCCCGAGCCACGCCCACCGGAAATTGAAGCTCTCGGAACTGGTCGAATCCGAAGCTCTGTGCACCGACCACAGCCGTCATCCACGGCAGGGGCTGGACCGCGCGCACGGCCCCGAGGCGGAGTTCGGCAAGTTCAAACGCCTGTCCAGCAAAAAAACCCAGTTGGCGGGAGGGAAGGCCAGCCCAGGTCGCTGGGTTGCTGCCGCCCCACAGGTCGCCCGCCACCGCCGTGCCGCCACCGCCCAGCGCCATCAGGCGAGGCCCGGCCTGCAGCGAGACTTGCGCAGGGGCGGCGCACGGTACCGCCCACATCCCAACACACAGCATCAGGAGCGCGCGCCATAACGATAGGTGCCACGTCATATGCATGAGCCGGATCCGTTGCACACAGGAAGAAGTGGGTCATCCACTGTTTTACCCTATGATATTTTTACCACAGGTGCGAGGGTTGCGCTACGGTAGCGCCAATAATCGATCGAACCTGCGGCGGAAGCGGAGGTTTATCTACGCCATATGGTGTTTTCTTGGCTCCTCCCTTCTGCTCATGCTCCTTCGTAGCCTATCTGGCGGCTGGTCGGTCGGGCTGTTCGACAGAAGCTTGCGCGCCGGTGCGTTGGTGCTCCTGTTCCTTCTGGTCCTCAGCTGGCACCCTCCGTCAACCGCAGCTCAGGAACTGCTCTGCGACGTGGCGGTCGATTTTAGCCAGGTTAGCGGTTCGGACTTTGACTACCTGGAAGAGCTGGAGCGTCTGACGCGCGAGTATGTGAACGACCGGCAGTGGACCGACGATCAGTTCGAGGATCAGGAGCGCATCCTCTGCTCGTTTGATGTCATCATTGAGGAGGCGACTGCCCTGACGGAGTTCAGGGCGCGCCTCGTGGTGTCGTCGGTGCGGCCCATCTACGGTACCATGCAGAATACGCGCGTCACCCAGATTAGCGATCGCGAGTGGGAGTTTGCGTACGCTCAGGGAGCGGCCCTCACGTTCGATCTGGACACCTTTGATGCCTACACGTCGGTTATCGATTTTTACGCCTACCTCGTGCTGGGTTACGACTACGACACGTTTAGCCCTATGGGAGGGACGCCCCATTTTGAGCGGGCACGGCGCATTGCGCGGCTGGGCGAATCAGCCAATGCGGAAGGGTGGAGCAGCATCGGGACGGCCCGCACCCGCACCGACCTCGTCACGCAGCTACTGGACGGTCGGCTGGAGCCGCTGCGTCGAGCGTACTTTACCTATCACTACCACGGGCTGGACCACTTCGTGCAGGAGCCCGAGGAAGCCCGTCGCGCCGTCCTGGACGTGCTGGGCGCACTCGATGAACTGGCGTCGGATGTCTCCCGCCAGTATGCAATGGATCTCTTCTTCAACACCAAGAGCCGCGAGTTGGCGGCTCTATTTACCGGAGCTCCTAACGATAATCAAGCTTACGCTATCCTGAGCCGCGTCGACCCCTCCAACCTGAGCGACTACAACCCGCTTGTGGAGTGACCTCCGTGACGCACACCGGGCCATCGGTCGGGATGGCGGCACGGAGCAACAGCCGGTCACGACCCCGGTGTGAGGTGGTGCGAAAGGGGGGACTCGAACCCCCACGGGTGTTAGCCCACTGGATCCTAAATCCAGCGCGTCTACCAATTCCGCCACTTTCGCAAGCAACCGCTTCATATTCTACCCCTGTCAGCGGGTTCCGTCCTCCAGGTTCTGCGGGGGGGGGGCTTGCGGGTCATGAGGGGGTCCTGCAGGTCGGGCGGGGCTGTGCTGCAGCGCCTCGCGTAACGTGCGGCACGCCCGGTCCACCGATCAACCGGACGAACTCTGGTCTGTGCCGCGGGTACCGCGCATACGCATGCATCTTCAAGCTGCATTTCACCCTCTTCATCGTTTTCCTCGCTTGTACGCATCCGAATCCATGCTGGTATCGCCTTCGCGCTCTTCGTCAGTTGTCGTCATCATTGCCCTGTTTCTCGGCCTCTGGCTCACAGCCTGTGGGGGGGCAAGTGAGGTCGCGCGCGTCACGGACCGGCCCGACCGGGACACGACCGCTCGAATCGCTGAGCAGCGGCCCGTTGCGCCTCCAATCGAAAAGCCCGCGGGCTACGAGCAGGTGGAAGCGGAGCGCTTTGACGATGGCAAGATGTGGACCTTCTCGGACCCTCCGCTGGAGTACTTCAACGAGACGTACGACATGACGGCCGATGAAGCGTGGCTCGACCAGGCGCGGCTGGGTGCGCTGCGGTTCTCGGACTCATGCTCGGCGTCCCTCGTGTCTGATCGGGGGCTCGCCATGACCAACCACCACTGCGCCCGCGACTTCATCACGAAGGTCTCGCGGAGCGACGAGCAGCTGCTGGAAGAAGGGTTTTACGCTGCCGAACGAGCAGACGAACGGCCAGTGGAGGGGCTGTACGTCGAACAGGTGGTAGGCATAGAAGACGTGACGAGCTCCGTCCGCGGGGTGCTCAGCGAGTCCGGGGACGACCAGGCCCGCGCCCAAGCCCGCCGCAATCGCGTCCAGGAAATCGAAGACGAACGCACCCGCCGCGTTGAGGCGCGCGATACCACGCTGCGTGTGGAGGTGGCCCGCATGTACAGCGGAGCGCGCTACACGGCCATCACCTACCGCCGCCTCTCGGACGTCCGCCTGGTGATGGCTCCAGAGCTGCAGCTGGGCTATTTTGGAGGGGACACGGACAACTTTACGTATCCGCGCTTCAACCTGGACATGGCATTCTTCCGGGTATATGAGGACGGCCGGCCGCTTCAAAATGAGGCGTTCTTTTCGTGGAATACCAGCGGTAGCCAAGCCGGAGACCCCGTCTTCGTTGTGGGCAATCCAGGCAGCACCAGCCGGCAAAAGACCGTCGAGCAGTTGAAGTTCATGCGCAACTTTACGCTGCCCCAACAGCTCAACGCGCTTCAGCGCCGATCCGACGTGCTGGAGGCCTACCTGGAAGGGCGCACCGCTGCAGAGGATACCACCAACGTACGCAACATCACGTTCTCCGTGCGCAACACGCTGAAAAGCCTGAACGGCCAATTGGAGGGGCTGCAGGACGACGCCCTGATGGCGCGCCGAACTGATCGAGAGCAGACCCTCCGCGAGGCGGTCAACACAACGAACAACCTGCGCCAGTCCTACGGCAATGCCTTCGTCCGCATGACGGACACCCAGCGGGCCCGGCGCTCTACCGCCGGCCGGGATGCCGCGTTCGTGTTCTTTGGCAGCAATATCCTGGACTCCCGCGTGATCACCCGGGGGCTCTACGGATACTACTACCACACCCTGCGCCGGCAGGGCATCCCGCCCGAGGAAATTGCCGATCTCCGCGAAAGCGCGATGGATGTATCCGACTGGCCTGATGAGGTGGAGGAAGCGTTCCTCGCCATCCGGCTGGATGAGCTCCGCGAGGCGTTTGGGCCTAATCACCCCACCGTGCGCCGCGTGCTGGCTGATACCACGCCCGAGGACTTGGCGGCCAGCATCGTGGAACGCACCGCTCTCACCGACTCCACGCAGTTTGTGGAGATTTTTGACGAGGGCTACCTCGACAGCGGAGACGCGTCCGTATCCATGATGCAGGCCGTTGGGCCGCTGTTCATCCGTCACATCCAGTCCAGCCAGAGCCTGACCGATCGGGAGGACAACTTGCTCGCACAAATCAACCAGGTGCGGCTTGCCACCCTCGGGCGTGATACAGTGCCGCCCGATGCTAACTTCACGCTCCGCATCGCGGACGGGGTCGTGCAAGGATATGCGAATGATGCCGGCGAGGACGTTCCCCCCTACACCACCTTCGCGGGCATGTATGCCCGCTACGATGAGCATGGACCGGACTCCGACTGGGCACTGCCAGGACGCTGGCTGGACGCCCGCGGCCAATTGGACCAGCAGGCACCGCTCAACCTCGTGAGCACCAACGACATTACCGGCGGCAACTCGGGCTCCCCACTGCTCAATCGAGACCTCGAAGTGGTAGGGTTGATCTTTGATAGCAACCTTGAAGCCCTGCCCAACGCATTTATCTATCGGGACGAGCAGGCCCGTGCCGTGTCGGTGGATGTCAGAGCCATCCGCGAAGCGCTGGTGACGGTGTATGGCGCCGATCGCCTGGTGCGGGAGCTGACGGGCAAAGCCGTCGTCCGCACCGG
>CAYFRR010000107.1:0-1763 GCA_964345505.1 uncultured Rhodothermales bacterium | reverse complement strand
GCGTCGACCCTTTACGTGCGACCTTTTACGCGCGATGCTCTATGCGCGGTCCTCTGCCGGATGCCGCTTCTCCCGAGGTTTGGCCGGGGTCCGCCAGCGAATATGCTTGTCAAACTGGCGGAGGAAGTCGCGGATAATACCATCCCGTGAGAAGCCAAACACATCGTACCCCTGGGCGCCTGAATCGAGGTATACCTCGGCCCGATGGTACCGGCGGTCTTCTGCATCCTTCGCGTCTTTGTCGATGGCCAGGTGCGGGAAGGCGAAGTCCGGGCGGCGATAGCTGCGTGCCCGAACAGCGTAATGAAAGACTTTCTTACCGTCGTCAAACACGGTCAGCGAAACCATCTCAGGCCGGTGATTAAGGCGCACCTGACGCTTGTAGGTCTCCGTGACATCTTTCACGCTTGCCAGCGCCGGGGCCACCGTCTCGTCCAAAAAGTCGATGACTTCCTGTCGGTTGCGCGGCTCCGCGCGGCCGGTGATGAGGCTTTTGAGTTTTTGCTTCCAGTCCGTAGAGCTCATAATAGTAGTCAAGGGGTCACACGATTGAAGGCGAAGGCTCCGTTCGTCCCACAAAGGTTAGGCCGACACTGGCTCCTCGGTAGGCTCACTGACAGGCACGGCATTTTCAGAGGCAATCATCTCAGGCTCCATATTCTCCGTGCGGTAGTCGACCCGAAGGCCCTTATATAGTCCATAGCAAATGAACACCATGATGATAGCGAAGGGCAGCCCCGTGGCAATGGCAGCCGTTTGCAGCGCACCGAGCCCACCAGCCCACAGCAGAATGATCGCCACCAATCCCTCGGAAAGGGCCCAGAAGATTCGGGTGTAGGCTTTCGGATTCACATCGCCGCCCGAGGTGATGATGTCGATGACCAGTGAGCCGGAGTCAGATGAGGTGACGAAGAAGAGCACGATCACTGTGACGGTCAAGAGCGACGTAATGGATGCCAGCGGTAGCTCCTCCAGCATCACAAAGAAGGCAGTGTCCAAGTTGGTACCCACGGCGTCTGCGATGCCGAGGCCCTGTATCAGATCCATGTGAATGGCCGTGTTACCGAAGACGGTGAGCCACACAAAGGTAAGAGCCGTGGGGACCAGCATCACCCCGGTGATGAACTCGCGAATGGTACGACCCCGCGAGATACGTGCGATAAACATGCCCACAAAAGGCGACCAGGCAATCCACCAGCCCCAGTAGAAGAGGGTCCATCCACCCTGCCACCCCTCGTCTGCGCCATAGGGAAAGGTCTCAAACGACAGGGAGACGACGCTCTGGGCATAACCGCCCAGGTTAGAGACGAACGAATTCAAGAGGTAGATAGAGGGGCCAGCAATCGCCACAAACGTCAGCAAGAGAAGAGCAAACGTGAGGTTGGCCTCACTTAGGCGCCGGATCCCCTTGTCGAGCCCCAACACCACCGAGACGGTGGCCATCAACGTGATAATGGTGATGAGCACGGTCTGCGTCACATTTCCTACCGGGATCCCGAAGAGGTAGTCCAGCCCCGCGTTGATTTGCATGACGCCCAGCCCAAGCGACGTCGCAACCCCGAAGAGGGTGCCGAAGACCGCGAAGATGTCTACCGCTTTGCCGATGGGGCCATAGATGCGGTCCCCAATCAAGGGGTAGAGGGAGGAGCTAATCGTGAGGGGAAGCCCATGGCGAAACCCAAAGTAGGCCAGAGAAAGTCCCACGACGATGTACACGGCCCAGGCATGAACGCCCCAGTGAAAAAATGTGAGCTCCATGGAGC
>CAYFRR010000106.1:0-9556 GCA_964345505.1 uncultured Rhodothermales bacterium | reverse complement strand
GTGGCCGACCCCACCGCGTTCACCCTGTACAACTTTCACGTCGCGCTCGAGCGCGCGGGGGTGCAGGTGGACGGCCCCCTTGTGAACGCCTCGTCGCTGTCTGCCCCGCCTTCGTATGATGGGCTGGATCCGCTGTTTGCCCATTACTCGCCGCCCATAGCCGAGATCGTCCGCTACATCAATAAGGAGAGCAACAACCTGTTTGCCGAGCAAGTCTTTCGCACGCTCGGCTGGGATGGGTCAATTGAGGGGGCTGAACGGCGCGTCCGTGTGTTCCTGCGTAATGCGGGTATCGACAGCCAGGGGCTGCACCTGCTGGATGGCTCAGGCCTCTCGCGGAAGTCGCTGGTGACGCCCGCCTCACTGGGCCAACTGCTGGCCCACATGTACACGCACGAGGCCAGCGACGCTTTTCGGGCGTCCCTCGCGGGCGGCGGCGAACGCCAGACGACGTTGCAGTACCGCCTGGCGGGCTCTGCTGTGGAGGGCAAGACCGGCTCCCTGGAGGGCGTGCGCACGCTGAGCGGGTATACTACGGCCGCCGACGGCCGGCCCCTGGCCTTTGTGGTATTCGCCAATAACTTCGCGATCCCCTCGTATCGCATTCGCAACCTGACCGACAGCCTCGTCCTGGCCCTCAGCACGGCTTCTCTGGCCGATGCTCGCTAAAACCCTCTGCCCACCTGTCGTCTATGCCCACGCTTCTTCGTCACGGCCTGATCGGCTGTGCCCTGTTTCTGCTGCAATGGCTCGTCTTCGGGCGGCTGCAGCTCTGGGGCACGTGGCCGGACGTCGTGCTGCTGTATGTGGTGTGGCTGAGCCTGCAGCACGGGCGGCTGGTCGGCTCTATTGGAGGCTTTGCCACGGGTTTCCTGCTGGATGCCATCTACGGCACGTGGGGTATCCACATGCTGGTGAAGACGGTGATTGGCTTTCTGGCGGGTTTGTTTCCCCTCGAGGAGCGCGAAACCTTGCTCATCGCTCCGGCGCAGGCACTGCTGGGCACGTTCGTAGTAGCCCTGCTGCACAACGGCCTGTTTGTGATTCTGTTAGCGCTGCAAACCGGCGCCCGCACCGGCACGATGCTCACCACGGTGTGGCTGGGCTCGGCGGTCTATACCGCCGTCGTTGGAGGGATTGCCGCGCTGTTTTACTCGTCCTAATGGGCCGGGCCAGATGAGCCTGGCGGTTCCTCTCGATCCCATGCGCTGCGTGGGATCGCCCCTGCCGTACACTCCGCGTACAAAGACAAGAGCCAACACCGATCGAGCGCTCCTGTCTGCCCACGTTGTCACCAACCGTCGGAAGCGCAATTCGCAAAAATAGGTTTGCTCGAGATGGCTGCGTGCCGCGTTCGTGCTGAAGCGTCTACGAGACCTTGGACGGAGGTGCGTCTACCCACACGCCGTCCTGAGCGTAAGATCGCCTGACGATCCGAAGACGAAGGGCGACGCAGGGCATCGGCGCGACAAAAATACCTGCTGATACTCACACCAATCGGGTAGAGACGACCCGGCGGGTCGTCTCTACGTGGAGATCATTGCCGAGGGGAAGGTCCCTGCTCATGTTTCGACGAATGCCTGCGCACGCTTACATCGCCTCCAGCACCGGGGCAAAGGCACGCAAAATGCGGGCGCGGACATCGGCCTCCGGCTCCACCAGCGGCAACCGTACCGTTGGCTCTACCAGGCCACGCTTGTGCAAGACCGCCTTCACCGGCGTCGGGTTGGTGGCGTAAAAGCAGGCGCGCATGGCTTTGAGGAGATCCAGGTGGCCAGCCCGGGCCTCTGCTACCGCCCCCGCGAGCGCTTGGCGGATCATCGTAGAAAAGGGGCGGGGCGTGGCGTTGCTGATGACGGAGATTACCCCGTCGCCGCCCAGCATAGCCACGGGAAAGGCTATCTCATCGTCGCCTGAATACACGGCAAAGCCTTCCGGCCGACCCGCCAGGATATCAGTGATCTGCGCAAGGTTGCCGGACGCCTCCTTCACGCCAACGACGGAAGGCACGTCCTCCGCAAGTTGCAAAGTGGTTTCGGCAGGGAAGTCGTACCCTGTCCGCCCCGGCACGTTGTACAGGATGATAGGGCAGTCGGTCGACTCGGCGATAGCTTGCACGTGGGCCACGAAGCCGTCGTTACCCGGTTTGTTGTAGTAGGGGCCCACCACGAGGAGGCCATCGGCACCGGCCTCTGCCGCCTCTTTCGAAAACGTGATGCTCTGGGCCGTATCGTTCGTGCCCGTACCAATGATGACCGGCACCCGGCCCGCGGCTTCATCCAGCGCGGTATCCACCAGCATGCGGCGCTCGGCATGCGTAATGGTCGGGTTCTCGCCCGTCGTGCCCAGCACAACGAGCGCTTCCACCCCGCCGAGAATCTGATCGTCGATGAGGCGGCGGAAGGCGGGCAGGTCGAGTTCGCCATCGGTCGTGAACGGGGTGACAAGCGCGGGTGCGGTGCCACGAAAGAGGAAATCAGAGGCCATAACAACAGAGGGGTCAAGTCATTGCAATGCGAACAAAGCGGTAACCGTCGTCACAAAACAGCGTCCAGCATATCGTCCAGCGTAAAGAGGCCCGAGCGTTGATGCACCAGCCATTCCGCTGCGCGCACTGCGCCAAACGCAAAGCCCTCACGGCCCTTAGCTTCGTGACGCAGGGTCAGTTGATCAAACGCGCTGTCGAACCCAACCGTATGCTCGCCGAACACCTGCCCCACTCGCGTGGAGCTCACGTGCAGCGCGTCGTGCGGGATGGCGCCGTGCTGGGCTTCCGCAGCCTGGTGCGTCTTGCGGGAGAGCACGTCGATGATTTCGTTGCCGAGCATCGCGGCGGTGCCGCTGGGGCTGTCCACCTTGTTGGTATGATGGATTTCGTGGACGAAGGCATCGTAGGCCGGCAAATCCTCCAGCAGCGGCAGCACCCCCCGAAGCGCCCGCACGAGCAGCGCTACGCCGATGGAAAAGTTAGGGGCGTAGAGCAGCGTGCCCTCATGCGCCTCCACCCAGGATTGCACCTGCGGGAGTGCGTCATACCAGCCCGTGGTGCCGATGACGGCAGGCTGCCCAGCCTTGCAGTAGTAGGCCAGATGATCGGTGGCCGTCTCCGGCAGCGTGAAGTCGATGGCCACGTCGACGTCGGGGAGCGCCTCCGACCCATCGGTGGGTAGCGGGGAGGCACTGTCGAACCGCGCGCCGATGGTATGGCCGCGGTCTGTGGCGACCGTCTCCACGGCATGGCCCATCTGGCCCATCCCTACGATGGCGAGTGAAAGCGGCGGCGATGAGGTAGACATAAAGGGGCGGGCAATTCAAGCAACGAGTTCAGCGGCCTGGATCAGATCGGCCAGGATACCGGCGGCGGTCACACGCGGGCCAGCACCGGGGCCCTGCACCACCAGCGGTCGTTCAGTATAGCGGTCTGTCTCGAAAATCACCACATTGTCTGTGCCACGCAGGGCGCTAAAGGGCCCATCCACTGGGACCGACCGTACCCCAACCTCCAGCGTTCCATCCGCAATGGTCCCCAAGTAGAGGAGGCGCTCGCCGTTGGCTTGCGCTTGGGCGGTCCGATCGCTCCACGTTTCATTCAATGACTCGACGTTATCCAGAAACGCCTCCACCGACCCGTCTGCCAGCTCGGGCGGCACAAGCGACTCCACTGTCACGTCCGCGCGCTCCACCGCCAGCCCCATCTCTCGGGCCAGGATCAGCAGCTTGCGCGCCACGTCTTCCCCGCCGAGGTCTTCGCGGGGATCCGGCTCGGTGAGGCCACGATCCATCGCCTCCCGCACAGCGTCGGCAAACGGCACCCCTTCCCCCAGCCGGCCGAACAAAAACGCCAGCGTGCCCGAAAACACCCCCTGAATGCGGTGGATGCGGTCGCCGGTGCGGACGAGCGTGCGAAGCGTAGAGATGACGGGAAGGCCGGCCCCGACAGTCGTTTCATAAAAGTAGGGGACGCGCTGCTCACGCGCTGTCGCATGCAACGCATCGTAATACGCCTGTGAGCGTGTGTTCGCCCGTTTGTTGGGCGTGATGATGCCGATGTTATGATCGAGCAGCTCCTGATACCGCTGGGCAATGGCATCTGAGGCTGTTGCGTCGACGACCAGCAGGCGTTCCAGTTGACTCTGCGTGAGGTGCGCGATGAGCGCGTCCAGGCTTTCTACCGGCGGTGCCTCCGCCAGCCGTTCGCTCACCTCATCGAACGGCACGCCGTGCATATCCCACAGCATGTGGCGCGTGTTGGCCGCGCCTACCAGCTGAAGGTTCAGCCGCAGGTGTTGCTGGAGGTCCGTGGCTTTGTTGGACAGCATCTCCAACAGCATCCCCCCAACCGTGCCGGTGCCAATCAGAAACAGGTGCACGCGCTCCTGCCCGATGGCAAACGTCTCGTGCAGCGCCTGCAGCGCACGGGACAGGTCGGCGGCCTCCACGATAGATGAGATATTGGCCTCCGAGGCCCCCTCGGAAATGGCGAGGACATTGACCCCGGCCCGCCCCAGCGAGGCGAAGAGTTGCCCGGAGAGACCGGTGCGGTAGCGCATATTGTCGCCCACCGCGGATATAATGGCCACGTCCTCAATCACCGTAACGCCTTCAATGTCGCCGCGCGCTTCCTCTGCAGCAAAGGCCGCGGCAATGGCGCTCCGGCCACGGGCGGCCTCGGCAGCAGGTACCGCGATGCATAGACTCTGCTCGCTGGACGCCAGCGATACCGTGAACACGTTGATGTGCTCACGGGCCAGTGCTTGAAACGCCCGTGCCGCTGTGCCGGGCATCCGCACCATGGCACTGCCCTCCAGCACAACCAACGCGACGTCCGGCACATGCATGATGGCCCGGATTCCGTGGCCACCCCCCTGGCCTTCCGAATCGATCCGGGCCACCACGACGCCCTGGCGCTGCAGGCTCCGAAGCTCCAAAGGAATCCCGCGATGTTGCAGCAAGCGCACCATCCGTGGGTGAATCCCTCCACGCCCAAAGGCCGCCATTTCTGACGCTTCGCGGTACGTCAGGCGATCCAGGGGAAAAGCCTCAGGTACAAGGTCGGGGTCGGCGCTATACAGGTCATTCGTGCGGGTCCATGATACCACACGGTCAGCGTCCCACGCCGAGGCCAGCCGCGCGGCCAGCGCATCCGTAGCGGCGCGGCCCGGCCCCTGCCCGTCCGCCGGCCCTCCGCCGGTGTGCTCTTCGCGCTCTACCAGAAGCCACCCGGGGGCCGAGGGCTCCGACATGGAAAGGGCTGCGGCCGCGGTTACGCGACGGGTCGACATCCCCGCAGCCTCAAACGCTTGCGCAAGGGGCACGGCGGGAGGCACGATCCAGACGCCCAGGCGCTCGCCGTTCCCTTCCGCAGCTACGCACTCTGCGACCATCGCACACCAGTCCGCCGCGGGTGATAACCGGCGGCTCAGGGTGTGAATGTCGATACCGTGTGGGGATGTAGGCATAGGCAGAGGTACCGCGTGGATGATACGAGCAATACTTGGATCGCCTAAGGTACAGGTCGACTTGGTAACTCTCGAAAAGGTACCTGTGAATAGCTCGTTTCTTTACGCATCCGAACCTACAGGACAGGGACATGGGTGCGAACACATGCGAAGGCTCTGAGGTATCTGCGACTTATCTTCAATCTCATCCCGCAGGTCGCCAATGCTCGACATTGAACTGCTGTATGACTCTCCAATGGGGCCGACCGCCGGGGCTGGTTGAACCTGTTTGGCTTTTGCAGGGTAGAGGAAGCCGATCTCATGACGGAGGTCAGCGGGTCCATGCTTCCGGACCACTTTAAGGATGCCAGCAACTTCCCGGCGCACCGTGCCAAGGAAGCCGGGGTGCCGGCCGCTATTCACGGGGTAAACGTGCACCATATCCACACGCTCAGAGCGCTTGACGTTGACGACATCGTCTACTCCGAACGCACCGGATTGAAGCGCCTGCGAGACGAAGTGCGGGCGCATGATCGGGTGGCCGTTCGTTCTCAGGCGTAGTCCTTCACGTTTCACGCCCCTCCCGTTTTACACCCCTTCTTTTTACGCCCCTTCTACCCACCAACTGCTCTGCACCATGCTTGAAGTCGACTTGTTGCAGAGCCTGGGGTTGATAATTGTTGGCGCACTGATCTGCGTGTTTATTCTGCGCCAGCTCAAGGTACCGAACATCGTCGCCTACATCATCGCGGGCCTCCTGCTTGGGCCTGCCCTGGGCCTGCTTGATGTGACGGAGACCCTCGACATCATCGCTGAGTTTGGCATCGTGCTGCTGCTCTTTCTTGTGGGGCTGGAGCTCAGCATCCAAACCATCAAGGACATTGGGAAGACCGCCTTTGTGGCGGGGGGCGTGCAGATGGGCTTCACCGCAGCGGGCGGTGCGGCCATTGCCTACGTATTCGGGCTTGCGCCCATGGAAACGCTGGTACTCGCGGTGGCGGTCATGTTCAGCAGTACCGTGATCGTGATTAAGCTGCTCGAGACCCGCGGTGATTTGGATGAGACGTATGGCCGCATTGCCGTGGGCGTGTTGCTGGTGCAGGACCTCGTGGTGGTCATCGTGCTGACGCTGGTTGCCGGGTTGGGCGGACAGGACGAGCTGGCCCTACTGGATATTGCCACAGGGCTGGGCACCGCGCTGGTGGGGATGGCCTTGCTTGGTGCAGGCGTCGTTGCGGCCACCTACTACGTGTTACCTCAGCTGATGGGCTGGATCTCGCGCTCGCCCGCGGGGCTATTTATCTGGAGCCTGTTCTGGTGCTTTCTTGTGGTTGAGATCTCGGTCCTGCTTAATCTATCCCCAGAGATTGGGGCTTTCCTGGCCGGCATTGCGTTGGCGCAACTCCCGTTTCACACGGAGCTCCGGCGGCGGGTACATCCGCTCATGAACTTGTTCATTGTGGTGTTCTTTGTATCGCTCGGCGTTCAGATGGAGCTACGCGAAGCCATAGCCCTATGGCCGCTCGCCGTGACCCTTACGGCCTTTGTGATGCTTGCCAAGCCCCTCCTCTTCTTTTGGATTTTACCCCGCTTACGCCACACCGAGCAAACCAGCTTTCTCACCGGAATCACCCTCGCCCAGATCAGTGAGTTCTCTCTGATCTTTGGTGCGCTCGCACTCAGTGCCGGGCTCATCGATTCGGTCATCCTCTCCCTCATTACCCTGGTGGGGCTGCTCACCTTTGGCCTGTCATCGTTCCTGATCATCTTTAACAAGCGTATCTACGAGCGCGTGCAGCCCTTTCATCCGCTACGGATATTCGGTGCCGTGCAGGCAGCGGCCGGCGTCAAGGCCGAGGGGTTTAGCGACCATATTGTGATCGTAGGAATGAATACGATGGGCCTCCATCTGGTGCGCGAGCTACGAGAGCGGGGACACACCGTGGTTGCCATCGACACCGATCGCAAGAAATTGCAAGAGGTCGGCACTCCCGCGGTCCATGGAGACGCCACCAACGAAGAAGTGCGCCATGATGCCGGCATCCCCCGGGCGAAGCTTCTCATCTCAACGCTTCAGATTGAGGAGCCCAATAACCTCCTCTCAGCCGTGGCTCGCACATATGACATCCCCTGCAGTATCCATGCATTCGATCCATCCACGATTAAAGATCTGCAGACGCTCGACGTAGATTACGTTATTCGCTCGAAGCGAGATGGCATCAACCATATCCGTGATTACCTGCAATCATCTAATGCGCTTGCCCAATGATTGAAATTGCCGCCTTACTTGGGGTAGCGTCTGTAGCCTTCGGGCTTGCGCATTATTTACGTGTGCCGGCGATCCCATTCTTGCTGATTGGTGGGGTCGTTGTCGGGTTTAGTGGGGTGATCACCGCACAGGCGTTCGTAGAGGACGTGCTCATCTTATCGGTGACCCTGCTCCTCTTTATTGCGGGCACCGACCTGAGCGTTCGGCGGGTGGGCGACTACAAGCGCGTGGCGTTACAGATCGGAATCCTGCAGTTTTTGCTGCTGGGCGCCGTCGGGCTCGGAGCAGCGGTGATGCTGGGCTACATCTGGTCTGATGCGCTGTATCTTGCCCTTGCCCTGGCGGCCAGTTCCACCCTTATTGTGGTACGGCTCTTGGCAAAGCGGCGGCAGGTGTTTGAACCCTTCGGCCGCGCCACAACCGGTGTACTGCTGGTCCAGGACTTGCTCATCATCCTGCTCATCCCGATCGCTACGCGCATTGGAGAGGGCTGGACGGGCGCGGCAGCTGGTGTTGGCGCCACATTACTGCTGGTCGCGCTCGCCGCCGTGATGGTCCGGTACGTCGCGCCTTTCTTGATTCAGCGCATGCAGCTGGATACCGAGAGCCTGCTCCTCGTCATTCTTTCGGTGCTGTTTACATTCATGGGCTTAGCTTGGCTCATGAATGCCCCCCTCATCTCTGCTGCGTTCCTTGCAGGGGTGTCGCTTTCGGGCTTTCCCGTCAGCAGCATCGTGCACGGTGAACTCCGCCCCATCTCCGACTTCTTCCTCGCTGTATTCTTCACCGCGCTGGGCACAGTGATTGTCGTACCGGGCGTGGAAGGGCTGTGGCACGCCGCGGTGTTCGCGCTTCTTGTGATCGTTGTCACCCCCCCGTTGGTGACCGTCATCGCCGAGCGCGCAGGGCTCACCGCGCGCAGTTCGTTGGAGTCGGGGCTGCTGCTCTCGCAGACCAGTGAGTTTTCCCTCGTCGTGGGCTTGCAAGGCCTTGTATTGGGACAGATCTCGCAGGACTTGTTTACCATCATTGCCCTCACGACGCTGCTAACGATGATCGTGACACCCATTCTCTCGTCAGAATCGGTTCTCTGGGGGCTGATGAAGCTTCACCCCCTCCGTACGCGAGGCCGCCCCAAACAAGCGCCTAAGGACCACATCTTGCTACTGGGCGGCGGGGAGACTGTGCGGCCGCTGCTGGAGACGCTGCTTCTGTCTGGCCACGAGGTGCTCGTGTTGGACGAAGATCCCAGCACGGTGTCAAACCTTCGGGACGAGAGTATCTCCTGTATGCGAGGCGATGCCGGAGACCCGCAGGTATTGCGTGCCGCCGGTGCAAATCAGGCCCGTATCATCATCTCGACCCTCCCGCGCCCCCGTGCCATTCGCCCCGTCTTTGCGATCGCCGGCGATACGCCCGTCCTCGTTCGGGTGTTTGAGGAGCACGAAGAGGCGTCGGTGCGTGAGATGGGCGGCACTCCCATTTCATTCTCCGAAGCGGCGGTAGAGGAGTTCCTCGAATGGTTTGACGAAGAAATGGAGGCGCCCGAGCGGAGAAAGGAAACCGCCTGAGCCCGCTGTGAATTGCGCGTGGAGCTGAACGACACGGGTGGAACTATCCCTTCTGTGTGGTATACTCAGTGCTCCATCACGGGGCCATAGCTCAGTTGGTAGAGCGCTTGCATGGCATGCAAGAGGTCCGGGGTTCGAATCCCCGTGGCTCCACCGTGAGACTCCTTTCCTAAACGCCTCTTTCGCTTTACGCGGAAGGGGCGTTTTCTATGGGTAGGGGAGTTCGCCTGCGTGGGATGCAGCGGTCGGGTGCAACGATGACGAACCGTTGGCACAGC
>CAYFRR010000105.1:0-9615 GCA_964345505.1 uncultured Rhodothermales bacterium | reverse complement strand
GCAGCCCGGCTCCACTGGCCCGCCTCCCCAGCGGCATCTGACATCGGGGCGGGTTGGCCAGTGTTTCTCATCCCTGATGTGCTCAGGGCATCTCATCGGTCACTACATAGGCCTCTGCGGCGTAAAATTCGGGCAAGCCGAGGTCATTGAGGGTATTCGCCGTCTCCCGGTTGCGATCGCGCGCCCGCTGCCAGAACTCGCGCTCGTCGTAAGCGCCAGGAAACATGGCCCGGTCCTTCTGGCTCTCGTGCTTGAAGATGGCCTCCACCTTCCGGTCAAGCGCGGCCTTCGAGAGCGGCAGGAATAGATCGGCCCTGTGCGTCTCCCACTCCTGCCACGCGCCCCGGTAGAGCCAGATGGTAAGCGGTGGCGCCTCCGCACGCTGCGGAGCAGCCTCGCCGGCGTCTCCATCGCCGGCATCTCCATCGCTGGCTTCTTGTGCACCCATTGCCTCTGTCCCCCCCTGCACCTGCGCGTGGTAGCGGTCCACAGCTTCCTTAATGGCCTGATAGCACATTCGGTGGGTCCCGTGTGGATCAGAAAGATCGCCCGCGACGAAGATATGCCCGGGCTGTACTTCGCGAAGGAGGGCCAACACCACGTCCACATCTACTTCCCCGATCGGGTCTTTTTTGATGCGGCCGGTCTTGTAGAAGGGCATGTCTAAAAACCGGGCGTGGGAAGGCCCGAGCCCCATCACCCCGATGGCTGCAATCGCCTCGCTGTAACGCACGTGGGCTTTGAGCACCTGCAGTTGCTCAGGGTCCACATCATCGCCCGCCCGCTTCGCGCTAAAAGTGGTCAGGTGCTCGCGCGTTTCCTCAATATGCTGCGTGGCTTCCTCGCCAAGCCCAAGGGCCTCTGTACTCATTTCGAGGAAGTGCAGGTACCGCTGCACGTCCGCATCGAACACAGCTACCGACCCGTTGGTCATGTAAGCTGCGGTGACGTCGTTCTCGTTTTGCGCAAGCACATCAAGCATTCCGCCCATTGAAATCACATCGTCATCCGGGTGCGGGCTAAAGACGATGACCCGCTCGCCCGCAATGATCTCTTCCGGGTAGGTGACGCGCTGGCGGAGGTCCTCAAACACCTCCCGGGCCAAGCGGTCGATGTGCTCGTAGCGATGCACGAGCGCGTGCAATTGGTGCTGATGAAAGTCGCTGGTTTCCAGCCGCAGGATGGGCTTGCCGGTCCGTTTGGAAAGCCAGATAACCGCGCGCTTGGCTTTTTCCACATCCCATTCGACCTCCTTGACGATCCACGGCGTTTTGATACGGGTAAGCTCACCCGCCGACGCGGTGTCAAGGTAGAACGTGGCGTTGGGGTGGCCCTGGAGGTAGCTGGCCGTAACCTCGCGCGTCGGCGCCTCTTCAATGGCGCGGCTCACGATGGGCGCTTTGTGCTCGCCCGTCGCCATCAGGATGATCTCGCTGGCATCGAGGATCGTGCCCACGCCCATGGTGATCGCCTCGCGCGGTACGTTTTCTTCGCCAAAGAAGCCAGACGCTGCGTCTTTTCGCGTGATCTCGTCCAGGATAATGAGCCGCGTGCGTGTCTCTGGACCGGAGCCGGGCTCGTTGAATCCCACATGCCCGCTTCGCCCAATCCCGAGCAGCTGCAAATCAATCCCTCCGGCCTTTTCGATGGCATGTTCATAGGCCAGGCAGTGCTGATCTACCTCCCCACGGGGAATATCGCCCTGCGGAATGTGGATGTTTTCCGCCGCCACATTCACGTGCTTGAAGAAGTTCTCTTCCATGAAGAGGTGGTAGCTCTGCAGGCTCTCCGACGCCATGGGGTAGTACTCGTCGAGGTTGAACGTCACAACGTTGGAGAAGTCAAGGCCCTCCTCCTCATGCATGCGGATGAGCTCTTGATAGACGCCAATCGGTGTTGAGCCGGTAGGCAACCCAAGCACGGCCGTCTCGCCTGCAGCCTGCCGCTCTTCGATGAGCATGGCGATGCGGCGTGCGACGCGCCGCGCCATTTCGGCGGGCGTCTGAAAGATGAGCGTCTGCACGCGTTCGCGCTGCGTCCCTTTTGCTGAGGAAGCAGAGCCAGAGGGCGGATCGGTGATAGCGCGTGCTCGCAGATTCGCGGTGGTGGATGGGGAGGCTGTCATGGCAGGTCCTGGGGTCAGAGTAGAAGAATGTCGAACAGTTGGTCAGCGGTCCTGGAACGAGCGGGGATGATCTTCAAGGCGGGTGAGCAGAGACCAGCAAAGCCACAGGGCACGTGGGACGTGGAAAAATCCTTTGTAGGGCGCTCCTTTTGATGTGCTTGTAGGGCGACCCTCTCTATCGAGGTAGCCGTACCACCCCCCATGGTCCGGATCGGAAAACCTGCGGAAGCTGTATTCGTGGACCTCCATAAACGCCTCCCAGTCTGCCGCATCTCCTTCAAGGGCATAGTTGAGCAGATGCCCGTACAGGGCTTCGCAATGGGGCCACCATAGCTTCATGAACCACTCCAGTTGGACGGGATCGTACTCCTCAGCGTCCAGGAAATAAAACAGGCCGTCGTGCTCCTCATCCCACCCACGCGCGTAGGACCAGCGCACCACGTCGGCAGCGAGCTGCTGGAGCTCATGGTCGCCCAGGCGCAGCGCCCAGTGCTGCATGAACCACCCCGCTTCAATCGCATGCCCTGGATTCAGTAAACGCCCGTCGGCACCGGACAGCAGGCGGCCGTCTGGACGGACCTGCTCATAGACCTTCTGCTCGCCCGTGTGGATGTGCCGTTTGATCCGCGCGATGCACTGATCGATCTCGCTTCGGTACGTCTCTCCCTCCCCATCACCGACAACCTCGATCAGGTTCAGCAAGATCATGGGTATCGCAAGGGCCTGGCTCTCGGGTTGGCCCCGGTGCACCGGCCGTCCCACCTCCGATAAATCCTCGGACCACGCCCAGATTTGCTCAAGACCGGTTCGGGCTTCGTCCAACAGATGGGCATCGCCCGTGGCATGGCCAAGGCCGGCCAGCCCCATCACGTAAAAGCACTCCGAAAAGATCTTGCGCTGCTGATAGATCGGCTCCCCCTTCGCCGTAAGCGAAAAGAACACCCGCCCATCCGGTCGCACCGCGTGTTGGCGGAGAAAGTTAATCCCGCTCTGCGCTATATCGAGCCACACAGGCTTCTGCTCTACGTGGCGAAAGAACGTGCTGAACATCCACGCTTGACGCCCCTGCAGCCAGCTGTACTTGGTGGTGTCGTAACACGCTCCGGTGCGCGTCAGGCAATTAAAGTAGCCGCCGTGCCGCTGATCCAGGCTGTGCTGCTGCCAGAATGGAAGCACCCGCTCGAACAGCTCCGTCTCGTACTGTACCCGGAGCTCTCGTACGGTTGGCTCGTGGGCCTGCGCTGCAGGCGAGAGCTCAATGAGGTCGTGCGTCAGCATATGATCATGGAATGTATCGAGGGTATCTAAACAATGAAAAGGTTTTCATTGCGACATAAAAATAGGGCTTGTTACGTGAACCAGCTACGATACTGGCGATACAGTGCGCGAGCGGCGGGATACATCGAATGGGGACTCATGAAATGAGAAAACTCGAACGTGATGAGCTTCTCCATGCCGGCCCTGCGGGCTTGTTCAATCTTGAACCGCAACTTACTGGCTTCAATCGGGGGGAATTTGATCCGGACGTCCCTATCGAAGCTCTCTACATTGCTCCAACTGGCCATCCCGTGCTCCGCTGCCAGCTGGCGATTGGCGCGCAGGTACTGCGGGAGCTCGTGAAGCGGCACGTTCCCATCCTGAAAAGCGACAATGTCGACCATGCCTTCCAGTCGCTTAAACACGTGCGACCATGTGTCCAGATGCTCGTCAAATGATAACGCCTTCTCCCCATACTGCTTGATACCTTTCATATAAGGCGACATTAAGATCGGCAGATCCTTAAGCGCCCGCAAATGCGCCGACAGGTCCTCGTACAGCGCAAGCTGCTCGTCATCGTAGGCGTTGATCTCGTGCGAAATATACCACCCGGCAAAGGCCTCTTCCTCCCCGTAGCGGCTTACCAGTTCCTCGCAGAACGGCTTGTTAATCCGCACTTCCTCCTCGTAGTCCCCCGCTTCCCAGAAGGTGCCGGCATCGTAGGTGCCAATGTACATCTCCATGTCGTGCCGGGCGGCAAGCTTCAGAAAGCGTGCAATAAGGTCGGCGTAGGCTGGAATCATGGACCGATGCGTACGCAGAACCTCCGAGTTAAAGGTCGCCCGGTTTCGATAGCCCGCCCGAATCAAAATCACCGTGTCAATGCCGCTCTCGGCCATGGTGTCGAACTCTCGCGCCCAGTCATCGGCATCCCAGTTCTGGGATGGGATGTCATGCGAGATCTCGTCGATAAAAGTGCCGGTAATCATCACGTACTACGAGTATTCAGGAGCAGTAGAAGGATTTAGGAAGTAGCTAGCGAGGCGTTTCTATGCAGCAAGAACCACTGATAAAGTGCTTTTTTACGGTAAAAAGGCATCCACACGGGATGGCCTACGCCGGGCACGATGGTCAGCTTGGGCGTTCCCCCAGATGCTTCCATGGCACGCACCATTTCTCGGGACTGTGATGCAGCAATTACCTCATCTGCTCCGCCGTGTATAACCCAAGTGGGCGTGTTTGCAAGAAGAGGCGCATGCAGCGGATCGGCACGGCCACACATGGGCGCGATCGCCGCAAAGACGTCCGGATACTCGGCCGCCCACGCCCAGAGCCCCGTTCCTCCCATGCTGATGCCCGTGCCGTATATTCTGCTCCGGTCAATGCTGAACGCAGAAAGACAATGCCTGAGAAGCGCCTGCAGCTTCCAGGGAATCCACCAGTCGCCCGGTACGCACTGGGGGACAATCACGATGAAGGGTATCTCAGCCACTGTGCGGTGTGCGAGGGGTCCATGCTCCCGAAGGAGCGCTTCGTCGTACGCGCGCTCCCCTGCTCCATGGAGGTAGACAAGTGTGGGCCACGCCTCTTTCTCATCATATGACTCGGGAAACTGAACAAGGCACGCGCCTTCGATCGTATCCGATCGCTGTATCTGAAATCGCTCGATACGAGATTCATGCGCCATCACCGGGCCCGCCAGAATGCGTTTAGCAGCCTTCAGTAGGTATGAAAAGGTTTTCATTATGCAATGTCAACCTGAAGTGAAGTAAGGCTGGATCACCGCAATAAAAGTGTTCGGATCTCGCGGGGCCCAAGGGTAACCTCCAGTTCCCCGCCCGTTACCTTTCGCACAGCCCTGGGCTCCCACTGCTCGTCAAGCCCGGCCGTACAAACCGATGACACAGGGACGCCAAATCGCACGCTGGTCGTCTGCTCTTCCCCTGTCCGATTAAACAGGCGGAGCACCCGCGTTTGCGGCTGGGGCGCTGGCGCCCAGGTCGATAGCTCCACCGCTCGATTTTCAATCTCAATCAGCCGGTCGGACCGCGGTTGTTGGCCGCGAGACGTCAGGTATGGTAGGTACGGCAGCTCGCGAACCCATGGCGGGTGGGCAAACGCCCGCGCATGCTGCATCGCCTCAGCCTGATCCATCCTGGCCGAACCGAAAGAAAAATGTGCTTTGATCGGGCGCTTGCACTGGGCTCCTGGGACGGGCACGCTCGGGCCCGCCTGACAGCGTCGCAGCCGGCCTCCCTCAACGGACAGCATATCGACCGCGCGATGCACGGTAACCGCGACGGCTGACCGGCCTTCTTCCATCGACAGCAGCTCATACTCCGGCAAACCCCGGTTGGCGAGCCAGGTGCACGTCTCGTCCGCTCGGTGCAGTACGAAATCGCCCTGATGTTGCGTGGGATACGTGAGCTCTCCCGGATACGCCGCGTAGCGATCGGGATGGTCTTCCGGCGTTTGCTTCTCGGGCCGCGCCCGCTCTGCGATACGGAAGTGCCCATCTACCTGTAGCGAATCAGTAGCTGGAAAAGGGAAAATAGCGCGCAGCCGACCATTCTCAGCTACGTTCTCGTACGCGATGGTGATGCTTACGCCCGCATGCGTATTGAGTACGATGTGCGTCGTAATATCGAGGCTGATGGGCTCCCCCGGACCTTCTTCCCGATCGAACGTTGCGGGCACATCAAGTGCATGCCGCACGATGAGGGTATCCTTCCAATCCGGGTGCAATCGCGCGTCGGTGCATGTGGCCCACCACGGGCCATAGGCTGGCACTGGACCAAATGAATAGGTATCACCAGCATCCAACTGATACTCCAGTTGAAGCAGATCTTCAATCATGCGCCCCTCCCCCTTCACAAGCAGGTTCACCTGCCCATCGTCGACAGAAACGCGGTACTGTTCGTTTTCCAGCAGATCGTCACGAACGGACTGGAGGTCTACCCCTGGTTTGTGCTCGGCGCCACGGCTTTCAAATAGATACACCAGGTGATACCCCACGCCCGGCACCTCAACCGGGAAGCGCACCCGATACGATCGGCCCCAGGTCTGCTCCAGGTACCGGTTGCGCATGACATTTGGCGTGGTAGATAGAACTTCAACCGGGACGGTCTCCCCGGTCGCAAGACAGGCGCGCATCCCTCGGGCTGGATGCGAGCGCTCCTGATCCTCATCCCGCGGAATGAGAATGTCTGCCTCAACCATATACCGAACGTCGAACGCATGGGGATTAAACACCCACACGTCAGCTGCCCGCTCTGACGTCTGTGCGGGAGGACTGAAGCCGAGGCTACGCACCAGCGATTCTACATGCACGGTCAGCAACTCTTCCGCCCCTTCTACCACGCGCCGAAACCGCACTTCATCGTCCGCATGCACAGCGTCAACACTGCAGCCGCAGATGTCATCGTGCGGATGATTGCGCAGTAGGATTTTCCAAAGATGATGCAGGTGCGGCCTTGCATCCGGTCCAGCCTGCAGCGCGTCGAGCCAGGCCGATACGGGTTCGGCATGTCGCGAGAGCGCACGCTGCGCCCTGTGATTCTGCTGCTTCAGGTACAGGCGAGCGGAGTACACGCTCTGTAAAATAGGATGATCTACATTGCCAGTCAGGTCCCCCTCTTCGGTGGCAATATCTTCGGGAAGAGCTGCTCTAAGGGCGTCAAAATAGTCCCCAACGGTGCCCTGCTCCAGGGCGACCCGATCTGACTTCCTGTTAAGCTCCTGTATCAGGTCGGGGAGTCCGGGCTGCTCTGGCATATGGTCGAAGCCGTTGCTCAGGAGAAACACCGCTGGCTCCTGCAGTGCCGCCATCTTCTCGATCGCCTCCTCAAGTTGCTCACGAGCTAAATCCTCGTCTAACGCATGACCCTCGAAGCGGCCGTATATCGACGGATGCCCCAGCGCGGCTGCCGGGTAGTAGCCATCGGGCTGATACTGCGCGAGCACCCGGTGGCCACTGGGGGCTGCCCAGTAGAACACCGAGCCGACCTCCGCTTTCTGACGCGCACTGAGCCCACGCATAAACAGATAGGTATCAATGCCAAACCCCTGGAGGATTTGCGGCATTTGCGCAATATGTCCGAAGGGATCCGGAATGTACCCCTCATGGTCCGTGGCACCGAATAGAGTGCTCACACGGTGCCCCTCCTGCAGATTGCGAATCAGCGCCTCCCCGGACACAAGAAATTGATCCGGTAAGGTGTACCACGGCCCAATGACGAGTCGTCCTGCCTCCACAAGGCTGCGGATGCGGCCCTCCTGCTCTGGTCGGATCTCCAGGTAGTCTTCAACCAGAATGGCTTGACCGTCAAGCGTGAAGGCCTTGAACGCCGGCGCACCCTCGAGCAAGTCCAGTACACGGTCCACGAGCTGAATAAACCGTACCCTAAAGGCCTCAAAGGGCATGTACCATGCCCGATCCCAGTGGGTGTGGGAGACCAGAAAGCCACGAAGCCGCTTACTCATAGAATCCGACGCGGAAAATACAGGGTGACAGCGAAAAGCCACGGCTTACGCAGTGGATCGATGCACGTGGAGTGCCCGAAGGAATGCGCCGCGGGACAGTACGTCTCCTGTGCCTGACAGGCTGCCACGCAACGGTTCTTGAACTTCCGCGCGACGCAGGGGCCGCTCGGTGTCGGACACCGACAGGGATCCGCTCAGCTCCGCACGCCGCGCCCACTTCAAAGCTAGCCGGGTAGAAATGGGCTCATCGGGCATAATATCTACGGGGTCATCATCCCGCAACACGCCGGCCAATGCCAGGTCCTGAACGGGGCGGAACAGGTCATGTCCCGTGGGAACGTCGTAGGCGATGTACAACTGACAACCGGCGTCCAGCAGGGCCGACTGTACGCGGTCGACGGACACATCCCTCGGCGCCCGGCCCTCCTGGGTGGCAAACGCCGCTATCGTTCCGAGGGCTTGCCCCATGAGCATCACCACGGGCTGAAGCCGGGTGCACCCATTAACAATGTGTGACACGGCAATGCTTTTCTCCCCAACCAGGAAGCTGGGATCCTCGGTATCCGGGAAAAACACGGACATCGGCACTTGAAAGGGTGCATTATCCGGATAATCCTCGTGCAGACGGCACGCAGGAGGCAAGTGATGTTTTGCATGATGATGATCTATGAAATAGTCGCCGACGGCAATCGCTGTCTCCACCATAGGTGCCCGTGGATGGTGGTTTGCCGGTATCACATCATCCTGTACGAAGATGTCGTCATTCACTATACGACGAGCCTCGCGCATGTAGGGAATGAGCGGGAGGTTATCGGGAGTTGGATACTCGTCGGTCGCGATCTGCCACTCCGCATGCCCCAACACCGTCTGCATGTATTTGACAAACTGCACCGTGTGCTGCTTGGCGGCCCGGAGCAGCTTGCCACGAAAGAAGCGATTATTGAAAAACGCCGCTGTGATAGGGAAGTCGTTCGCATGATGCGGCCAGTTCAGCAGCACTTTACCGTTGGGCAGCTCGGCGTACGTGATAAAGCGTTCCCAGTCGTGCACCGTGTGGTTCAGCAGGTCGGGATCTGGCGTCGGGCAATCCTCGCTCGTGCTGCACTGAAACACGTGCCACAGGGCCCGATCCTGGGGCGTCACGGACATGGGAGCGGCGCCCTCCCTGCGCACGAGGGTGGCCGCATAGGTCAAGTCCTGCATCTCCAGGTCGGGCTCTTCCGGCGCCGCGGATTCCCCGAGTTCATGCCGGCTTTCGCGCCCCAGGCGAAACGGAATACCTGCCAGTGGTAACCCGTCGCCATATTCCGAGGCGTCGATAAACACGGAGCACGTTAATTCGTGCTGTGCCCCCCCGCACGCAGGCCCGTCCAGTGCATTTTGTACCTCAGTGACCTGAATGCGGCGCCGATAGGTGCCCACACGTTCATACCCAGTGGCTTCTACACCGTAAATAATATCAAGCCGGTCTTCCTCAGCTACCCACTCCTGCAAAATGGCATGGGCCACATGCGGCTCGTAGCAGTAGAGACTGATCCATCCGGTGTACAAATCATCGATCGAGCCGTAATGCTCAGCAAGCTGCTCGCGGAAGCGATGGACCAACCCTCCCCCGGCGCCATGCTTGTTGCCATCAAGCGCGCTCACACCGGCCGCAGTGAGCATTCCTCCTACCCAGTTCGTTGGCTCCAGCAGCACGACATGAGCCCCCAGACGTGCCGCTTGAATACCTGCGCACAGCCCACCCGCCC
>CAYFRR010000104.1:0-9664 GCA_964345505.1 uncultured Rhodothermales bacterium | reverse complement strand
CATCCGGGACGCCGGCGGCTGCGCCGAGGCTGTCCGCTACCCCGGCGTGGGCCACCTCCGGATCGTCCTGGGACTTCACTTGCCCTGGCTGCTGGGCGGTATGGTGCTGCATGACCTGCTATCGTTCATCGATGCGCCAACCGCGTGCTAAGCGGATGGTCGTTGAGCCTATCCGCACAGATCGGTTGGCCTGATTCTCGTTGGTAGTGCTGCTGTCAGCCCTCGGGCAGAAGTTGAAGGGACCGAACCCGAGCCCCCTGCCGCCAAGTATGAGCCCTATGAAACGTACGCATGACAGACAGGGCGGCGGGTCTACTCAGCATTTCAATCAACGCACGGGACGCAGTATGCACATGCAAATGAGGATGGCAGGATTACTTTGGGCACTGTTGATAGCTGGACTGCTCGCGGGTCCAGCCGTTGGCCAGGATGCCCAGCTTGGCCAGACGACCTTTCCCACGTCTGGCGACGCCGCCGCGCAAGACGCCTTCATGGAGGGCCTGCTGCTGCTTCACAGCTTTGAGTACCCCGACGCCCGCGCGGCCTTTCAGGAGGCGCAACAGAGCGATCCTGACTTTGCGATGGCGTACTGGGGCGAGGCGATGACCCACAATCATCCGCTGTGGTTTCGGCAAGATGCCCGGGCGGCCCGCGCTGCGTTGGAGGCTCTCGCCCCCACACGAGAAGCCCGCCTTGCCAAAGCGCCCACAGCGCGCGAGAAAGACTACCTCCGGGCGGTGCATATCCTCTACGGGGACGGCTCGAAGGAGGCGCGCGACGATGCCTATGCTGCGTTCATGGAGACGCTGGCCGCGCGGTATCCCGACGACCTCGACGCGCAAGCCTTCCACGCCCTGTCCATCCTGGGCACGAGCCATGACGGGCGCGACTTCCGCACCTACATGCGTGCCGCGGCCATCGTAGAAGACGTGTTTGCCCAAAACCCGCAGCATCCGGGCGCCGCACACTACCTCATCCACTCCTATGACGACCCCGTGCACGCGCCGCTCGGTCTGCGCCCGGCCCGCGTCTACGCCGACATCGCCCCGTCCGCCGCGCATGCCCTCCACATGCCCTCACACATCTTCACCGCGCTCGGCATGTGGGACCGCTCCGTGGAGATGAATGAGCGGTCGTGGCAGGCCAGCGTAGACCGCATGGTGGCCAAGGACCTCTCCATCGCGGCGCGCAGCTACCACGCGCTCTGGTGGCTGGCGTACGGAGAGCTGCAGCAGGGCCGCTATGAGGCCGCCCGCGCTACGCTGGGGATCGCCGCCGATGCCCTCCGCCAGAACAACGCTCCCACCCATCGCCACCACTTCGTCCGTATGCGCGCCGCGTACCTCATCGACACGCAGCGCTGGGACGATCCGGTGGTTGACGTGGCGGTCGACCGCTCGCAGCTTGGCATGCAGGACGCCGCCGTCGATTACTTCGTCGCGGGGTGGCATGCTGTGCAGGAGCAGGACCTGACCGCGGCGCAGGAGACGCTGGACGCCCTGCAGGCGCGGGTAGCTACGCGGAACGAACCGGCTGCCGCACCGGAGATCATGGCGCTGGAGCTCGAGGCGCTGATCCTCCAGGCGCACGACCGGCCTGAGGAGGCGGTCGCGCTGATGGAACGCGCCACGGTTCGGGCCGAAGAGCAGTCGCTCACGTACGGCCCGCCCATTCCCGTGAAGCCGGCCCACGAGCTGTTCGGCGATCTGTTGATGGCGCTTGATCGGCCGGCGGAAGCGCAGGTGCAGTACCAGCACGCGCTGGACCGGGCGCCGAAGCGGGCACAGTCGCTGCTCGGCCTGACGCAGGCGGCTACAGCGGCTGGCGACACCGCGACGGCCGACGAAGCGGCGGCAACCCTCCGCGCGATCTGGGACGCCGCCGATTCGGCACTGCATGACCAGCTCCAGGCTACGCTCAGCGCGCGCACCGAATAGCCTTTACATCGCGTACCTTCACATTGCGTATTGCACTGCGTAGCCTTCGTACCGGATAGCTTCCGCACGCCATGCACGGGCTCATCGGCCGCGCGGCGCCGGGCATCAGCTACAGCACCCCCAGCTCGCTGGTCGCATCGTCGCCATACGCTACCAACTCCGCCACCCACGACGCCGGCGTCGCGCGGGTATCGTCGTCTCCGGACCCATCATCGGCGCGCCGGAGGTATTTTACGAGCGATCCGGGGACCCCCTCGTCCATCCACCATTCCAGCGTGGCGCCCGGGGTGCCGTAGCGCACGTGCTGCGCCGTGAACGTGCCAGCCGGCACGGCCACAGAGGCGGTGCCAACCGTAGCCCCTTCAATGCTCTCGGGAGACAGCACGCGGGGGCGGCTGTATCCATAGGTGCCCTCTTCGACAGGCATCTCTTTGGCTTCCTCTCCCGGAAACTTGCCGCGCAGCCGGACGAGCTCTTCCCGGTCCGGGCTGAAGAGACCTTCCAGCACAATAGCCTCTCCTTCCTCATTTTCGTAGGTGATGTGCCACCACTCGTTGCCCTCCTCTGTCCGATCGAGGAAGGCGCGCTTGACGTAGGCGCCGGTGGGCTCGCCATTTGAGACCATCTGCCAGCGCGTGTAGTCGCCCGGCGCGTAGACATCCTCCGCTACAGCGTAGGTGCCGCCCTGAAACGCGACGTTGAACAGATAGCCGGTATAGAGGGTGGTCCACTGCGCGGTCCATGCGTCGGGGAAACGCGCCACGATCATCGCGCCGGCCGCATCGCCGATGCGTTCCCCTACCACTTCGCCCGTACGCTCAGCCGCACGGTCCACGGTGCGATCTACCGTTCGGTTGACGACGTTTGAGCAGGCTGCAGAAAAAACAAACAGTACAACGAGAAGAACGGAGCCAACAGTTTTCATAGCTAAACAGAAAAGGTGGGAGGTATACATGGAGAGCACAGGCGATACTTCGAGGAAAGAGACACCGTCTGGGGACTCACCTACGTATTGCGCAGCGCACAGCAGCAACCGGCCACCACGGGCATACGCACAGTGATGCGCGTCGTGGCGCCGCTTATCAAACGCTCGCAGACGTCATTCTCCGTCGCCCGATTGGTAGTCTGTTGGATCTACCGCAGTACAGCGGGATGTGCTTCAGCTGGCCTGACGGGCTGGCCGTGCGCGTAGGAACCGCCGCGAGGCCCGCACGATGGCGCAGCGGCCTTCCGTTGTGAAATGCCTGGGACGACAGGCCGCTGCGGCTGGCTATAGTGTGTGCTGTTTCATATGGTATCGGTGTTCGCGTATTTCACCATGTCGGTCCCGCCCTATGCAACGATCGCTACAGCATCTACTCGCGCTCCTTTTTCTTTTATCCCTGTTTGCTGCTGTTGCGCCTTCTACCCTCTGGGCGCAGGGCGTAACGCGCGCCTCCCTCACTGGCTTTGTGACGGATGATACGGGAGAGCCGTTGCCCGGAGCCAACGTGGTGGCCATCCACGAGCCAAGCGGCACGGAATACGGCACCTCCACCCGCAACAACGGCATCTACACCCTGCAGAATCTGCGCATTGGGGGGCCCTACACGGTGATTGCCACCTTTATTGGCTTTCAAGAAGCGCGAGAAGAAGACCTCTTCCTATCGCTGGGCGAGACCCAGCGGCTCAACATTGAGCTGACCGATGAGGGCGTGGAGCTGGAAGGGGTAACGGTGACTGCCATCACAGACGATGTGTTGAACAGCGAACGTACGGGCGCCGCCACGTCCGTGGACCCGGTGGAGGTGGCCCGGCTCCCCTCCATCGATCGCTCCACACGTGACCTCATTCGCACAGACCCCCGCAACGACGGCAACCTCAGCTTCGCCGGCCGTAGCTGGCTGTTCAACAACCTGTCGGTGGACGGCTCCTACTTTAACAACCCGTACGGGCTGGACGACCCGGCGCCCGGGGGGCAAGCCAATGCCGAGCCTATTCCGTTCGAATCGATTGAGCAGGTGCAGGTATCGATAGCCCCGTACGACGTGCGGCAGGGCGGCTTCACGGGTGCTAACGTGAACACTGTTACGAAGAGCGGCTCCAACACTTTCTCCGGGTCGGCCTACACCTTCTACCGCGATGAAAACCTGCAGGGCAACACAGTCAGCGGAAACGAGGTCATTGCCAACCCAGATTTGGCATTCAACCAGACGGGCTTTACCCTGAGTGGCCCTATCGTTGAGGATAAGCTGTTCTTCTTCGTGAATGGCGAGCTCTCGCGGCGCGACGATCCCGGGACCGACTTCGTGGCCGATACCGACGGCACGGTGGCCCCTGGCGAGTCTCGCGTGCGCGCTGGCGTGATGGATGACATCCGGCAGCGCATGATCGACGTGTACGGCTACGATCCCGGACCGTATGAGGGGTTCATTCATGCGACGGACAATGACAAGCTCCTGCTGAAGCTCGACTGGAATATTTCGTCGCGCCACACCCTAAGCTTTCGCTACAACTACCTGGATGCCCGGCGCGATTTGCCGCCCAACCCGGTAGCCATTTCGTTCAACGGCACCGGCCGCGGGCCCAACGAGGGTAGCCTGCCATTCGAGAACGCTGGCTACCGCATCAACAATCAACTCAACTCCTTTGCGCTCGAGGTTAACAGCCGGGGCGATGCCTGGACGAACCGGTTCTTCACCAGCTACAACCGGTTTCGCGACTTTCGCGAGCCGTTCAGCGAGCCATTCCCAACCCTCGAAATCGGTCAGGACGGGCGCACCTACACGACGCTGGGGCACGAACCGTTTTCGATCAATAATATCCTGGACCAGGACGTGCTGCAGGTAACCAACAACTTCAGTTACTTTGCCGGGCGCCATGTCCTCACCGGCGGGGCTAACTTTGAGTTGTTCTCGTTCTTTAACTCGTTTAATCTGTTTCGCCATGGGCTCTTCGGCTTTCCGGGGCTGCCCAACACGTTCTCGTCGGTCGATGACTTCTTCGAGCAGACCGATCCGAGCGATCCCGTGGAGCTGCGCAGCCTGATTACGCCCGAGGCTACGCCGTTCAAAGGGGAGTTCATTGATGTGGGGCAACTGGCTTTTTATGTGCAAGACGAATACGCCCCATCGCCACGGCTTTCGCTCACGGCTGGGCTCCGGGTTGACTTCCCGCTGTACTTCACCGATCCGGTTGACAACCCGTTCTCTCGTAACCTGACCACGATCGACGAGAACGACGCCCCGATCACCGTCGACCAGAGCGAACTCCCGGACGTGACGCCGCTGTGGTCCCCTCGCGTAGGGTTCAACTGGGACGTGTTTGGGGATCGGTCGACGCAGGTGCGCGGCGGCACGGGTATCTTCACCGGGCGTCTGCCATTTGTGTGGATTGGCAATGTGATTTCTAACCCAGGCGCCAACCCCAACCTGTTTCCCGGTATTCCGCTGGATGCGGTGCCGGCCGACCACGAAACCCAGGACAATGCCATCTTGCAGCAGTCTTTCGATCTGAATGCGGTCGTGAACGACTTCAAATGGCCGCAGGTCTGGACGACCAACATTGGCATCGACCAACAGCTGCCGGGCGGGCTGCTCGGCACACTGGACTTCATCTATGGCAACGACCGCAATGCCATCGTGATGCGCAACTTTGACCTCGGCGAGCCAACGCGCACCCTGGCACAGGACGGACGCCCCTACTTCGGAGCTGCCGCGGGCGAAAACGAGCTGAATCCGGATGGCGCTGGGGTGTACACGCTGGACAATACCAATGAGGGCTACAACCTGAACGTGACAGCGGAGCTGAAGAAAGACTTCGACTTCGGGCTCAACAGCAGCGTGGCCTACAGCTACACGGAGGCCAAGAGCCAGATCAAAACCGTGGAGATCGCGAGCGCGCTCTGGCAGGAATTGCCCGTGCAGGGCGACCCAAACACGCCCAATCTGGCCAACTCCGAGTTCGGGATCCGCCACCGCATCAGTGGCTCGGCTAACTACCGGCATGTATGGGGCAGCCGCGACCGGTTTGCAACGACCCTCGGCGCCTTCTTCACCGTGGCGGAGGGTAATCAGTTTACCGTGGGAGGTGGCAATCGCTACTCATTCATCTACACCGGCGATGTAAACGGCGACGGCTCCGGCGCTAACGACCTCATCTACATACCACGCGATGCTTCTGAGATTAACCTCGCGGACCCATCCCAATGGGAGGCGCTCAACGCCTTCATTGCACAAGACGATTACCTGAGCGCCAACCGGGGCCAGATTGCTGAGCGCTTCGGCGCAGTGAACCCCTGGTTTGCTACGCTCGACGTACGGGTCCTGCAGGATGTAGCCTTTGAGCTTGGCGGTGCCCCGCAGCGGCTCCAGCTGAGTCTTGATGTGCTGAACCTGCCCAACCTGCTAAACTCCAACTGGGGCGTGCGCAAGGTAGCACGCGCATCGGCGACCTCCCCGCTGGAGCTGGTGGAGTTCGATGACGATGGAGAGCCCGTGTTCAACTTTGTCGGCCCCTCCTCCACCTTCACCGATGACCCGAACGTCCTCTCCCGCTGGCGCATCCAGCTCGGCATCAAGTACCTGTTCAATTAAGCACGCATGGGCTTCGCGCCGCGCACCGTGATGCTCCAGAGGCTGGCCCGGTCAAACGCGGCCTGGTCAAGCGGTGACAGGTCGGCGGGCAGCGCCTCCGGCGGGATCTCGATCTCGCGGCGCGTGCGAACCTCGACGTCCACAAACCCGGCCGCTTCGATCCCGCGCAGGTAGGCTGCTTCTTCCAGCGCCCCGGCTACGCATCCTACATACAGCTCAGCCGACCGGCGCACTGGCGCGGGGAGCGTACCCTGCGTCACGACGTCGGAGACGGTGAAGTGGCCAGCGGGGCGTAAGATGCGGTACATCTCGGCGAACGCCTTGGCCTTGTCCGGCACCAGGTTGAGCACGCAGTTGGAGAGCACCACATCCGCGGTGTCAGCATCGAGCGGGATCGCTTCAATGTCGCCCTCGACGAACGAGACGTTGTCGAACCCATGCGCTTCAGCGTTGGCACGCGCCTTGGCTACCATCTCAGGTGCAAAGTCTACCCCGAGGACACGTCCCTCCGCTCCCACGATGTGGCGTGCTACAAACGCGTCCATTCCAGCGCCTGCCCCCAGGTCAACCACCGTCTGGCCCGGGGCTAATCCGGCATGCTCCGTGGGCACGCCGCACCCGAGGTGCAAGTCGGCATCGGCGACGTACCCCTCCACGGTGTCGTACGCATCCCCGATCATGTCCGTCGAGATTCCCGCTTCTGCTGCGTCGCAGCATGCGGTGCCGCACCCGCTCGTCTCCTGACGCGCGAGCGCTGCATACTTTGCACGCACGGTTTCACGCATCGTGTTGTTAGAATCGCCCATGGCCATCGCCCTTTTCTTTTATCGAATGTATACGATATAACGCAGAGCAGGGAATGCACACGCGGCTTGCATGTTCTCTATGGGAGCTGGAAATGCCTTTCCATAGTGGACGGCCCCTTCTTGACGTGCCGAACGGATACCGAACGTGGCTGCAGGCCACAACAGTAGCCTTTCGGACTGCCTACCGAAAAGCAGACAGACTCAGCTTAAGACCCAGCTTCAGACCAACTCACTCTCCGGCGGCAGCCGCATCCACGTACCAGTGGAGCGCTTCTTTCGGCACCACATGCGCAGCGGGAAGTGACGGATCTTTTTGCTCGCGGACTGCGGTAAGGGCATCCGCTTTCTCGGCTCCACTCACCAGAAAGAACACCTGCCGCGCCCGGTTGATGGTGGACAGGGTGATTGACACGCGCTCCCGGGGCGTGTGGCGCGGCGGGGCCAAGCCGCCCGCTACCCACTGGTCGCTGGGCGCCTCGTGTGGTGCGTCTTCTGGGAAAAGCGACGCGGTGTGCCCATCGGTCCCGAGCCCCAGCAACACAAGGTCGAACACGGGAGGCCCCTCAAAGAAGGTGGTGAGCGTGTCGGCATAGGCCGCGGCTGCATCCTTAGATGTGTCGTGCGCGGTGGTGTCCACGGCGTGCACGTTGGTCTCTGGGAGGGGCACGTGCGCCAGCAGTGTACGGCGGGCCATGGCGGTGTTGCTGGCCGGGTCGTCCGGGGGCACCATGCGCTCATCCCCCCAGAACAGGTGTACGTTATTCCAGGGCACCTCCTGATGGTGCGCTGTGGCCAGGAGCTCATAGCACCGCTCGGGCGTGGAGCCGCCAGCCAGCGCCAACGTGAAGCGATCGCGCTTCCGGAGGCCGTCGATGATCGCGTTTGCGATAGCCGCGGCCGCCCCATGGCTAAGGGCGTCGTACGCGGTGAACACGTGAAGGGCGCGGATGCACATGGCGGGCAGCGGTTGTATCGAAGATTAGGCAGGCGAGGGAGCGGCCACGGCCTTCGGGCCCCACGCCCCTGCCGGGTATGGCGCCGGTGAGCGCTCAGCGGCCAGCAAGGGGGCATAGAGTGCCCAGGAGGCCTCCACCTCATCCGAGCGCACAAACAGCGTCTGGTCGCCCTGAATGATATCTCGGATCAGCGTCTCGTACGCATCCGGCACCGGGCCGAAGGCTTCTTCGTAGCGGAAGCTCAGCTTTTGCGTCTCCAACCGGATGCTCTCGCCGGGCTTCTTCACCTCAAACCGCAGATCAAAGCCCTCGTTCGGCTGCAGGGTAATGATGAGCTCGTTCTGGCTGACGTTGCACGACGGGGCTTCGGCACCCGCGTTTTCGAACAGTGACACCGGTGCGCACTCGAACCGCACGGCAATCTGTGTGAGCTTCTGTGGCAGCCGTTTACCCGAGCGCAGGATAAACGGCACGCCCTGCCAGCGCCAGTTGTCGATATAGACAGGCAATTGCGCAAACGTCTCCGTGGCAGAGTCCTCCGGTACACCCTCTTCTTCCCGGTAGCCCAGCACCTCGTCACCGGCGTGTGTGCCTGCGGTATATTGCCCCAATAGGGCACGTGCAGGGTCGAGGGGACGCGTAGCACGCAGCACCTTCACCTTCTCATCGCGGATGGCATCGGCGTCGAACGTGGCGGGGGGCTCCATGGCGACCAGCGTAAAGAGCTGAGTCAGGTGGTTCTGCACCATATCGCGTAGGTGCCCGGCATCGTCATAGTATCCGGCACGCCCTTCCACCCCGAGCGATTCGGCCACGGTGATCTCCACTTGCTCGATCCGGTCGCGATTCCATACAGCCTCGAAGAGCGCATTTCCAAACCGAAAGGCCAGCAGGTTTTGCACGGTCTCCTTGCCCAGGTAATGATCGATGCGGTAGACCTGCGTTTCATCGAAGTGCTGGTGGACGAGCGCGTTGAGCTCATGGGCGGAGTCCAAGTCATGCCCAAACGGCTTTTCGATGACGAGGCGCGTCCAACCGTCGCTTTCGTTCAGGCCTTCCTCCCCGAGCGCCTCCGTAGTCGGGCCGTACGTGGGCGGTGGCAGCGACAAATAGAAGACGCGGTTGCCGGGGAGGTCGTGCGCCGTTTCCAACGTGTGGATGCGGTCCTTCAGATCACCGTAGCGATCGCTGTCAGGGCCGATCGACTGGTAGAACAGGTGGTTGTCACACCACTGGTCGAGCGCGTCTGTCTCGAAGTGCTGCTGGAGCGCCTCCCGCGCCTCGGACCTGAAGCGGTCGTCGGACCAGCCAGAGCGCGCTACGCCCAGGATGTAGCAGTTGGACGCGACCTCGTCCTGCTGCATCACGTGGTACAGGGCCGGGATGAGCTT
>CAYFRR010000103.1:5210-9796 GCA_964345505.1 uncultured Rhodothermales bacterium | reverse complement strand
TAAGAGGGCACCGACGCAGGCTTGCACGGTTGACAGGCGGTTGCGCGTGAGGTGTCCTGCCGCGCTCCCTGAGACGGGTCGTACGGGCTCGTCGGTTTCGACGTGCGGAAGAAATCGCCCAGGCGAACACCGTGTGGTGGATGATCCCTACGACGACTGTGTGGCCGGGTCTCCCGTTTGGCCCCCTGCGGCATCGGGCCCACCCGTCTGTTTCATGCGCTCCTCGCGCAGCCGACGGGCCAGCGCGTCTTTCGTCCACTTTTGGGCCACGCGCTCTTCCTTCTTTAGGAAGAAATACACCGGAAACAACAGCAACGCCGCCAGCGCGAAGAACCCGACCAGGGTAAGCAAGATGACAATCGTGTAGATATCCATGGCGGCTACTTGGTTGTAAACGTTAAGTCTACAGCCTTTACGGATCGGGAAGCGCGTAGTTTAGCCCGGGCTTAAAATCGTTGCGAAACCCATCCCGGGGTCCAATACGCAAGATTTTGAGTCTGCAAATCCGTATATAGCACGGTAATTCGTCGCATGGGCGTTACGCCACACGCGGCCTTGCCTCCCCCTCCCGTAGTTGCTCAGGCATGTTATGACAGCCCACACGACCGATGTCCGGATGCTGATCGTGGAAGACAACCCCGAGATGGCGCTCGGACTGAAAGACTTCTTTGAACTGGAAGGCTATCAGGTGGACCATGCAGCTGACGGCGAAGAAGGCCTGCAGCGCATCACCAGCCTGCCTCCATACAACGTGGCGCTGCTGGACGTGCGGATGCCCAAGATGAACGGGTTTGATGTGCTGCGTGAGGCCCGCCGCGCTGGCGTCCGCACCCCCATCATCGTCGTCACGGTGGAAGACAACCGCGAGGACCGCTTGCAGGGCTTTGAGTTGGGCGCCGACGACTACGTGGGCAAGCCCTTCAACGTGGAGGAGCTCGCCGCCCGCGTCAAGGCCGTGTTGCGCCGCAGCAACAGCCCGGCCCACGCTCCGATGGAGCTGTTCGAGGTCGGGCCCGTCACCATCAACTTTAGCACCCACTCGGCGCAGCGCGCAGGCGAGCCCGTCGATTTTACGGCCCTGGAGTTCGACATCCTCCGCTACTTCATTCAGCATCGGGGGCGGACGGTCAGTCGCAAACAACTGCTCCGCGACGTGTGGGGCATCAGTGGGGAAGTCACAACCCGCACCATCGACCGCCACGTGGCCTCCATCCGGAAGAAGATCAACGACGACCCCACCGCACCGGATTACATCGAGACAGTTTACGGCATCGGCTACAAGTTCAGCGGATGAACATGCCTCCCGCGTCCCACCTCGCAGCCGTCGTTCGTGCGGTAGATGTGTGTCCGTGCCGCCTGACGGGCACCAAGACTGAGCTTCTGCTGCTCAAGCGTGCGCCGGATGTGGTCTACGCCGGCACTTGGCGTATGGTGGGCGGAAAAATCGCAGCCGGTGAGCGCGCTCATGAAACCGCTCTCCGGGAGGAGATGGAGGAAACCGGCCAACGCCCCACGCGGCTGTGGACGCTGCCATCCGTCAACACCTTCTACGAATGGCCGCAGGAACGCGTCACCCTTGCGCCAGCCTTTGCTGCAGTGCTTGCTGGCGATCCCGTCCTCAACCACGAGCATCAAGCCTTCGCCTGGCTGCCCGTCGACGAAGCCGCGGCCCGACTCACATGGCCTGAGCAACAGCGCCTGCTCCGACTCACGGCCCACTTGGAAAAACCTGTAGGGTAGGATCTGCTCCTGTCACTACTCGTTCCCACGACTTCTTGCTGCACTCCACTGCACACAAGCGCTGTACCGGCACCCCTGCATGAAGGCTCTTGCTCGTCTCAACCATTTTTACTGGGAATACAAGCACCTCTTCATCCCGGGCTTGCTGTGCACCATGGCCTCGGCGGCCTTCCTTGTAGCGGTGCCCATTGTGGTCCGCGAAATCATCGACAGCATTCCGCGCTTTGTGGAGCTCTACAATGTCTTTGAAGGCTCCGAGGCGCAGGGCACCATGTTCAACCTGTTCTCCGGTGGCCTGCTGCTGTTTGCGGGCATCATCGTAGTGCTGAGCCTCGCCAGCGGGTTCTTCTCCTTCTTGATGCGGCAGACCATCGTCGTGGCCTCGCGCCACATCGAGTTTGATCTCCGCAATCAGCTGTACGACCACCTGCAGCGCCTCTCGCCTAAGTTCTACCGTGACTACACCACAGGCGATGTCATCACCCGCTCCACCGACGATATCGAGAAGGTGCGGCGCTACGTAGGCCCGGCCATCATGTACATCACGCGCGCTGTCGTCGTGGTAGCCACCGCCATCACGGTGATGTTCATCATCTCGCCTACCCTGACGCTCTACGCGCTGCTCCCGATGCCCTTTCTGGCGGTGTCGATCTTCTTCGTGGCGCGCATCGTCCACAAACGCAGCGAGGCCCTTCAGAAGCAATACTCGAACGTGACGACGCGCGTGCAGGAGGCCCTCACCGGCATCCGCGTGATCAAGTCGTACACGCGTGAGGACGCGGAGAATGCGGCGTTTGAGGAGGAGAGCGCGCGGTATCGGGCCCGGCAGCTGGACCTGGCGTGGGTAGACTCTGCCTGGCGGCCCGTCTTGCTGCTGCTGGTGGGGGCTTCGCAGGTAATTGTCGTGTGGATGGGCGGGCGCCTGGTGATCGACGGCGCCATCACCATTGGCAACATCGCCGAGTACCTCATTTATGTGCAGATGATGACGTGGCCGGTGGCCTCGCTGGGCTTTGTGATCACGATGGTGCAACGCGCTTCGGCGTCGATGGAACGGCTCAACGAGCTCTTCGATACCGAGCCGGAGATTTCGGATGGGCCGCAGACAGATTACAACATCACGACGCTGGAGGGCCACATTGCCTTCGAGAACGTCTCGTACTATTTCGAGGAAGGGGAGGAATGGGCCCTGAAGGATGTCTCGTTCGAGATTCCGGCGGGCGGCACGCTGGCCATCGTGGGGCGCACTGGGGCAGGCAAAAGCACCCTCATCGACCTCATCCCGCGCCTCATCGACCCCACAGAAGGCACCGTGCGCATCGACGGGCACGACGTCCGCACCATCCCGCTGGACACGCTGCGCTCGACCATGGGCTACGTCCCGCAGGACGTGTTTCTGTTCAGCGACACGGTAGCAAACAACATCGCGTTTGGCGTCACCGACCCCGGCGAGCAGCGCATCCGCCGTGCTGCGCAGGAGGCCGACCTGCTGGAGAACATTGAGGAGTTTCCGGAAGGCTTCGACACGTTCGTGGGCGAACGCGGCATCACGCTCTCCGGGGGGCAGAAGCAGCGCTCCTCCATTGCCCGCGCCCTGATCCGCCGCCCATCCATCTTGCTGTTGGATGATGCCCTCTCAGCCGTGGACACCGAAACCGAAACCACCATCCTGAACCACCTACGTGCCCAGGAAGGTCAGCACACACTGGTGATGGTCAGCCACCGGATCTCGGCGGTGCAGGAGGCCGACCTGATCCTGGTGCTGGAGCATGGACACGTCACGCAGCAGGGCACGCACGACGAGCTCGTGGAGCAGAGCGGCCTGTACAGCGACCTCTACGAAAAACAACGCTTGCAGGAGCAAATCGAAGCGCTTTAGCGCGCCGGTCTCACCCATTCTTCCTTCCTATGTCTGCCACCGTCATCCCTCTTGGCACCGCCTCGGCCATGCCTGCCCACGGGCGGCACCTGTCCGCCACCGCCCTGTGGCGCGCCGGGCGGTTGCTGCTGTTCGACTGTGGGGAGGGGACGCAGTACCGCATCAAGGATGCCGACCTGAAACGCTCCCGCATTGACGGGGTGTTCATCACGCATCTCCACGGCGACCATTGCTTCGGGCTGCCCGGCCTGCTGTCTACTCTCGGGATGCTGCAGCGCACGGACCCGCTCACGGTGGTGGGGCCAGAGGGCATCCAGGCGTTTGGCCAGCTGCCGGGCCTGCGTCCGGAGTCGCTGCCGTTCGAGCTTACGTTTCGTGCCCTGCCCGCGGATGCGGGCCGGCAGGTGGTGCTCGACACCCCCGCGTACACCGTCACGGCCCGTCCGTTGAAGCACCGCACGCTGACCTTTGGCTATCGCTTTGAAGAGAAGCCCACGCCAGGCGCGCTGGATGCGGAGCGCGCCCGGGCATTGGGCGTGAAAGCGCCGGAGGACTTCGGCCGGCTGAAGAACGGGGAAACCGTCACCACGCCCGACGGGACTGCCGTGACGCCGGCACAGGTGGTAGGCCCGGAGCAGCCCGGGGCTGTGTTTGCGTACGTCACCGACACGCGCCCGTGCCCTGGGGGCGTACACTTGGCGGCGGAGGCCGACCTGGTGCTGCATGATGCTACCTTCGGCATGACGCACCACGCCCGCGCCATGGAAACAGGCCACGCCACCGCCCGGGAGGCGGCCCGGCTGGCTCAGCGCGCCGGGGCGCGGCACCTCCTTCTCAGCCACTTCAGCGCCCGGTACGAAGACACGGCCGTGCTGGAGCAAGAAGCGCGCACTGTGTTCTCGAACACCACCGCAGCAGAAGAATTACAGCGCTACACCGTAGAGCGGCGCGCCTCGTAGGTATTCCA
>CAYFRR010000103.1:0-5110 GCA_964345505.1 uncultured Rhodothermales bacterium | reverse complement strand
GAAAAGCAACAGCGCACGTTCGATAGCGGGCTGCTGCGCCGCATCGTCGCCTACCTACTCCCCTACAAGGCCTACGTCGCGGGAGCTTTCGTGCTGGTGATCGTGGCTGCGGTGCTTGGGCCGGTGCAGCCGTGGCTCATCCAGATTGCCATCGATGACTACATTGTGGCGAGCGACTACGATGGGCTGCTGCTCATCATCGGCCTGCTGGCCGGCGCGCTGGTGCTGGAGGGGACCCTCCGGTTTGTCAACAGCTACCTCACCCAGTGGATTGGCCAGCACGCCATCTACGACCTCCGTACCACTGTCTTTCGGCACATCCAGAACCAGCCACTGGGGTTCTTCGACAACACCCCGATTGGCCGCCTCATCACGCGCGCTACGTCCGACGTCGAGTCCATCTCTGATGTCCTTTCGCAAGGCGTCGTCACCATTCTGGGCGACTGCTTCAAGCTGCTCTTTATCGCGGCGTTTATGTTCTACCTTGACTGGCGCCTGGCTATCGTCACCCTCACCGTGATGCCGCTCATGGTGTGGGTCACCTTCTGGTTTCGGCAGAAGGTCAGCGTGCAGTACCGGGAGACGCGCAAGCAGGTCTCGCGCTTGAATTCGTTCATGCAAGAGCACGTCACGGGCATGCCCATCGTGCAGCTCTTCAACCGAGAAGAGGAAGAGATGCGGCGCTTTCGGGACATCAACAATGCCCACCGCCGCGCCCACATCAACACGATCTTTTACTTCGCCCTTTTCTGGCCGGCGGTTAGCATCGTATCCGACGTAGCGCTGGGCCTCGTGCTGTGGGTGGGCGGTATCGCGGCGATGGCGGACACCGTGACGCTGGGCGTGCTGGTCGCCTTCATCCAGTACGCACGACGCTTCTTCGAGCCCATCCGCAACCTGTCCGATCAGTACAACACGCTGCTCTCCGGCATGGCCGGCGCCGAGCGCGTGTTTGGATTGCTGGATACAGACGAAGCCCTCCAGGAGCCTGACGAGCCAGCACTGATGAACGGGCTGGAGGGCCGCATCGAATTCCGCAACGTGTGGTTCACATACGACAAGCTGCCGGAGGATGGTAGCGCGCCCAACTGGATCTTGAAGGATGTCTCCTTCGAGATCACCCCGGGCGACACCGTGGCTATTGTGGGTGCCACAGGCGCGGGCAAAACCACCCTCATCAACCTGCTGCTCCGCTTCTACGATATCCAGCGCGGCGAAATCCTGGTGGATGGTGTGAACGTGCAGCAGTACCGCCTGAAGGACCTCCGCAACCACCTGGGCCTGGTGCTACAGGATGTGTTTCTGTTCTCCGGATCGGTAGAGCGCAACCTCACGCTGGGGGATGAAGCCATCGACGAGGCCGATGTGCGGCGCGCCGTGGAAGCCATCGGGGCGAAAGACTTCATCGAGCGGCTGCCCAACAGCTACCAGCAGGATGTGCGCGAGCGCGGCGCTTCGCTCTCCCACGGGCAGCGCCAGCTCCTGGCCTTCGCCCGGGCCATGCTCTACGACCCCAAGCTCTTGGTGCTGGACGAGGCCACCTCCAGCGTAGATACCGAGACGGAGCTCATCATGCAGCAGGCGCTCGATACAGTGATGGAAGGCCGCACCTGCCTCGTCATTGCCCACCGCCTCTCCACGGTCCGTGAGGCCGACCAGATCCTCGTCATGCACCGCGGCGAGCTGCGTGAGCAGGGCACGCACGAGGAGCTCCTGCACCAGGAGGGCCTCTATCGCAAGCTGTACGAATATCAGTATAAAGAACAGGAGCGTCGCGCCCTCACCTCGTAGTACCGGCACCAACACCCGGAGCAGGCGTAGAGCCCACCGCTGCCCATGGACGTGCATGCAGCCTTATCCTGAGGACGGTCGTACGTCAACGTCAGTAGCGGGAAGCGCCAGCGGGCGTGTAGAACCGCCTCTCGGAGTAGCGCGCCGTATGCATCGCGGCTCCGCTCCTGTCGTTCTGTTGGCCGTTTTCCTGTAGATCGTTTTTCTGTTGAACACCATTTATCGTGTTTTATGATTGCCGTCGTAGACTACGCTGACCGGGCCGATCGGCTCGAAGCCATCTTGAACCGCAGCGCTTCCTTCAGTGACGACGTGGATGCGGCGGTCCGCGACATCCTGGAAGGCGTCCGTACCAGAGGCGACGCTGCTGTGCTCGACTTCACCGAACGCTTCGATGGCGTCCGGCCTGATACGCTGCGCGTGCCCGTCGAGGCGCTCGCTGCCGCCTCAGAGGCACTCCCCGACGACCTGCGCGCCGTGATCGCCGAAGCAGCCGATAACATTCGGCGGTACCACGAAAAGCAGGTGCAGCAATCGTGGTTCGCCGACGACGGCGACGGTGTGCTGTTGGGCCAACGCATCGTGCCTATGGACCGCGTGGGGCTGTATGTGCCCGGTGGCACGGCCTTCTATCCGTCCAGTCTTTTAATGAACGCTATTCCGGCGCAGGTGGCCGGGGTGGAGGAGATCCACCTCGTCTCGCCGCCGCAGCAGGACGGGCGCCCGCATCCACTGGTGATGGCCACGGCCCACTTCTTAGGGCTGGAGCACGTGTACGCGATTGGCGGCGCGCAGGCCGTCGGGGCGCTGGCGTACGGTACGGAGTCGGTCACGGCCGTCGACAAAATCGTGGGGCCTGGCAATGCCTACGTGGCCACCGCCAAGAAGCAGGTGTTTGGCCGCGTGGCCATCGACTCCGTGGCGGGCCCGAGTGAGATCGTGGTGCTGGCCGACGCCACCGCCGACCCCACCTACGTGGCCACCGACCTCCTCTCGCAGGCCGAGCACGACGCCCGCGCCTCGGCCGTGCTCGTCACGCCAAGCCGTGCGCTGGCGGAGGCGGTGCGCGATGAGGTCACGCGCCTCACCCCCACGCTGGAGCGCCACGCCACCATCGAAGAAGCGCTCGCGGCGTACGGGGCGTGTGTCGTCACCGAGACGATGGACGAGGCCATCGCCATGACGAACGAGCTGGCGCCCGAGCACCTCGAACTCATCGTGGCCGACCCCTGGGCCACGATGACGCATATTCGCCATGCGGGGGCGATCTTTCTCGGCCCCTACTCGTCGGAGCCTGTGGGGGACTACTTTGCCGGGCCGAATCATGTGCTGCCCACCGGCGGCACGGCCCGGTATGCCTCAGCACTCAGCGTCGACGACTTCATCCGTAAGCAGTCGATTATCTCCTACACCAAGGAGCGGCTGGACCAAACCGGCCCGAAGATCATCCGCTTTGCTGAGAGCGAGTCGCTGACGGCCCATGCCCGCGCCATTGCCGCCCGGCTGGACGGCTCGGCCTCTTGAGCCTCCCAGCCCATCCTGTTGCCTCGTCACCGTTTACCCCTGCTGCCATGCCTGCTGCTGATACCACTGCCTCTGCCGACCTGCAGCCCCTCCTGGAGCGCATCCGCCCAGAAGTGCGGCAGGCTCACGCCTACATCGTCTCGCATCCGCCCAACATTGAGGTCAAGCTCAACCAAAACGAGAGCCCCTTCGACCTGCCGGCCGAGCTGAAGCAGGAACTGGCCGACGAACTGCTGCGGACGCCTCTCAACCGCTACCCGGGCGAGCAGCCCTACGAACTCCGCGATGCGTTGGCCGATCACCTCGGCGTAGCGCCTGAGATGCTGCTGATGGGGAATGGCTCCAACGAGCTTACGTACACCTTCGGCCTCACGATGCTGGAGCCGGGCACGCCGGTGGTGCTCCCGGCGCCCATGTTTTCACTGTACGAGAAAGTGGTCCGGCTTCACGGCGCGGCCCTCACCTCCGTGCCGTGCCGTGCCGACTTTCACTTCGACATCGACGCCCTCCTGCGCGCGATTGACGCCGTGGAGCCGGCCCTCGTGGTCATCACCACGCCTAACAATCCCACCGGACTGACGGTGCCGCACGCCGACATTGAGCGCGTGCTGGAGGCTGCACCAGGCTTTGTGGTGGTGGATGAGGCATACTATGAGTTTCTGGAAGGGCCCACCGCCCAGGCCCTGCTGGATGACCATCCGAACCTACTGATCCTCCGCACTTTCTCAAAGGCCGCCGGCCTTGCAGGCGTCCGCCTCGGGTACATGCTGGGCCACGCGGCCATCATCCACGAAGTGTTCAAGGCCCGCCTCCCGTTCATGATCGACCGGGTAGCGGAAGCCGCCGGCCTGCTCTTGCTGCGTCACCCCGACCTCATCCGCGACCGCATCCGACAGATGAAGCAGGGGATGGCCACCCTGGCGGCGGGGCTGCGCGCCATCGAAGGCGTCCACACGGTACCGTCACAGGCCAACTTCATGGTCTTCCGCCCTCCACTGGAACCGGACGTTGTCATGCGCCGTCTGGCAGAAGATGGGGTGCTTGTCCGCAACATGGGAGGCTACGCGGATCTGCAAGGCTATCTGCGGGTGAACGCAGGTACACCAGAAGAGAACAACCAATTTTTGACTGCGTTGAAGCGAGCGCTTGCTACTTAGGGGGTGATCCTTTATCACCCTCAACTACTGAGCCCGCCCTTGCGCGGGTTTCGTTTGCTTGCTCCGCACCGCCTGTTTTTTCGTCGTTCAACACCCATCATGGATTTCATTCAGGTTGACATCATCGGTCTCTCGACCAGCCCTTCCAGCGGTGGCGCCTATGCGCTCGTGCTGGGAGAAATGGACGGCAGCCGGCGCCTCCCCATCATCATTGGGGCGTTTGAAGCACAGGCCATTGCGCTGGAGCTGGAGAAGATTCAACCACCACGCCCCATGACGCACGACCTCCTGCGGGATACGCTGGATGCAATAGGCGCAGACGTCACCGATATCGTCGTCGACGAGCTGCGCGATGGCACCTTCTTCGCAAAGATTCGCTACTCCCACAACGGCGACGAAGGACAGCTTGACGCTCGCCCGAGCGATGCCGTGGCGCTCGCCGTACGCATGGACGCACCCATCTATGTTGCCCCTGCCGTGCTGGAAGAGGCCGGTATTCCCACCGAGGAGGAAGGCGTAAGTGCGCTGGCGACCAGCAGCTCGTCATCCGAAGACGAGCCCGATAAGTCGCTGTCGAAGGTGGAACGCATGGAGCAAAAGCTGCAAAAAGCTATCGAGGCGGAGGATTACGAAGAGGC
>CAYFRR010000102.1:0-9810 GCA_964345505.1 uncultured Rhodothermales bacterium | reverse complement strand
TCGTCGGTGGCAGGTTAGGGGCTGAGATCCGTTGCGGCCGTGCACCGTGGTATTAGCGCTCGACAAAAACTCCTCGACTCCCCGTTTCCTCGACTCCTCGTTTCTCAACTCCTGCCTCTCATCTCAACGAAAGAACCACCCCCACACTCAGAATAACAGGCCCGGAAATACGACTCCTTGCCACACTCAGACACCCTCCAGGGCATCGCAGAAGCTGAAGGCACGGCGCACGAAAGCCGAGGCGTCGGCGTGGTGCGTGGTGTGGTCTGCGTCGAGGAGCTGTCCGGCTGTTGTGTGCAGGGCGCGGGCCTCTTCCACCAGGGACTCCGGCACCGCAGGGTACAGGCTTAGCAGGCGCTGATGGATGGGCTGCAGCAGCCGGGCGGCGCGCTGAAGCAGCATGAGCTCGCCGCCATGGCGTACGAGGCGGGCGCTCGGGGCATCGGCCGACGTGGTGGTGTGCGCATGGGCCAGGCTCGCGTGCAGCTCCAGCAGCACCTCCAGGAGCGTCTGCCGGGCCGTGCGCAGGTAGGGGCGGACGAACGCATCGCCCTCCTGCGTGGTCGGGTCGTGGCCGGCCTGCCGCTCGCTGATGCTGTGCCACACGTCAGCGGCGGTGGTCAGGGTGGAGAAGAGCGTGAGCGCCTCTGCCACGGCGGCTTCGGTGCGACGTGAATCGTCAGATGAGGCCATAGGGCGTGGGAGCGAAAGCATTGGGAGCGATAGGAGCAACTACAGCAACAGGCGTAACGCCGTGCGCTACGCCTGCGGTGTCCCGCGTGAGCGGAAAGGGCGGGGTCAAGTTGTGGTGCTGCGTGTACTTCAGCGTATTGTTCAGCCTACACTTCGAGGTACCGCATGAACTCGTCGACCCGGTGCTGCAGGTCCATGTCGTCCTCTTCCTCGTTGAACGAGGCGACGACCGTGTAGCCGTGATGCTCCAGCACGTGACGTACGCGAGCCGTGTCGCGGGCGTCGAGCTTCAGCGTGATGCGGATCTTGTCGTCCTCGGTGGCATCCGTTTCCGATGCAATCGAGAGGATCTTGATGCCGTTCTGCTCAACCGCGTATGTGAGTTGTGAGAGCGCGTAATCGCGCGGGTTTACCTCCAGGGCCAGAATGGCACCGGCGGCGTCGGTCCGAAACATCTCAGCGAAGCGCTCAAAGATTTCCTGGCGGCGCACCATTCCCACGTAGCACTGCTCGCTGTCCGCCACGGGCAGGATTGTCAGGTGGTGCTTGCTCAGGGCCTTGGCGGCGTCGAAGATGTGAGCGCCAGGCAGAATGCTCACCGGTTCGGCGCGGAGCAGGCGCTCTACACGTTGCCCGGGGCTATCGGCGCGCAGCAGTTGTTCTTCCGACACCAGGCCAATGAGATGGCCTGTTTCGGTAACCACCGGCAGGTGCTCCACGCGGAGCTCCATCATCAGCCCGAGCGCGTGCTCGACTGAGTCGTCCGGCCGAAGAGGCGGCGTGGTTTCGTTAATCAGGCGTTCTATCATCATAGCAATGTGGGCAAAGGTGCAAGCGGTTCAATGGAACCTACACAACAGACGCTGCAAGTGCTATGCCGTTCTCCAACTCTACGCGGTGGGGAGGAGCGTATCTGGAATCTTACACGCCGGTTGGTCGCAGGCATTCCACGTTCGGAGGGATGGTGCCGTGCCAGGGGGCACCACAGCCCCGTGCTTCTGGCGTGCCGCCCGTGCGCAAACCGGTGGGCACGCTACCGGTCAGGCTTGCACAGGCGTTAATTCCTGAAACGGCCGGAGGGCGGGGTCGAGGTCGCGGGCAAACTTTTGCGCCGACCGAAAGCGCAGACGCGCCACCGCACGGGGCGGCGCATCGTCATCGCCGTTGCGGGCGTACATGTAGTCCTCCGTCAGCACATCGGCTACCTCGTAAATGTGGTTGATGAGCTTGGCCTCGGTCATGGGCACGTATGCGATGCGCTCCACAAAATCCTTCTCAATCACCGCCAGGAGGCGCTCTTTGAGCGTTTCCAGCCCAATGCCGCGCGCGGCGGAGATGAAGGCAACGTCCTCAAACTCGTTGCCCAGCGCCTCGATAAGGCCGGGCTCGTCCAGCGCATCGATTTTGTTGAAGACCGTGAGCACCGGCTTTTCGCCCGAGCCCAGCTCGTTGAGCGTCTTGCGCACCACCTCGATGTGGTCCTCGTAGCGCGGGTGGGTGAGGTCGACCACGTGCACGAGCACGTCGCTTTCGCGGACCTCGTCGAGCGTGCTCTTGAAGCTCTCGATGAGGTTGTGCGGCAGCTTGCGGATAAACCCGACTGTGTCGGAGATGAGCACCTCTTTGTTCTGATCCAGCGTGATGCGGCGCGTGGTGGCATCCAGCGTCGCAAAGAGCCGGTCTTCGGCCAGCACGTCTTCGTCCGACAGCGCATTCATGAGCGTCGACTTGCCCGCGTTAGTGTAGCCTACAAGCGACACCCGTGTGAACTGATCGCGCCCCTTGCGCTGCGTTGTCCGCTGCTGATCGATCTTCTCCAGGCGCTCCTTGAGCGTCGCGATGCGATTGCCGATGAGGCGGCGGTCCGTCTCGATCTGCGTCTCCCCCGGCCCCTTGGTACCGATCCCGCCTTTCTGCCGGGAGAGGTGGGTCCATTGCCGCGTGAGGCGGGTCCGGAGGTACTCCAACTGGGCCAGCTCCACCTGCGTCTTGGCCGCCGAGGATTGCGCACGGTCGGCAAAGATATCGAGGATCAGCGCCGAACGGTCCAGCAGCTTGCAGCCGATGGCCTGCTCCAGGTTGCGAAGCTGTACGGGCGCCAGGTCATCGTCGAAGATGACGAGGTCGGCGTTGCGCTCGTCGGCCAGATGCCTCAACTCCGTCACCTTGCCCGACCCCACATAGGTGGCCGGTTGGATATTGGTGAGCGACTGCGTCACGCGGTCGGTGACGTGCGCTCCTGCGGTGATGGCCAGTTGCTCCAGCTCATCGAGGGAGTCTTCCATCTCCCACCGGGTGATGGTGGGCGTCATAATCCCGACGATGATGGCCGACTCGGTAGTGTTACGTTGCGTTTTGTACAAAGGCAAGAAAAATCAGTGCGATAAAGCGCGCTGTCGCGCGCGGGATGGAGCCCGAAGACAATCATTTACAGGTACGGCTACATGCCTCCAGTGTTCGGCTTTTGTGAAGCCTCCCGGGGCGGGACGCGGCCCTTTTGCCCCGAGGTGAGCCGCCGTTGCAAGCCACTGTTTCGGGCTGCAAAGTTCGGTCCGTAGAGTTCAGGAAGCCGCTTCAGGACGCCACTGCCGGGCCACGACCATTTCGGCCAGAAGAAACAGCAAGCTTAGCAGCAGAAACACGTTCCACAGCTCCACGCCGCGACGCTGTTCGGTGAGGGCACGGCTAATCTGCTCCATCCCGCCCTCGGCAATGTCGAGCACCTGTACGGGCGTTCCCAGCACGTCGCCGAGGCGCTCCGCAGCGTCCGACGGCGTCGCCCGGCGCAGGTCGCTGTGGCGCGGCGCCAGGTTGAAGGCTACGCGGCGCAGCAGGTCTTCGTCTTGCCCCACGTCGTAAAGGCCTGGCGCAGCGATGTCGGTGCCCAGCTGCACGAGCGTGGCACCGAAGACGCGCCGCTGATCTGGGAGGAAGCGCTCCCCGTCGGGGGCATCGAGATAGACAGGGGTGTCGGGTGCCACGTCACTCAGGCGGAGCTCGCCCGGCACACCAAGCAGGAATTGATCGCCCTGTACGGAGCTACCGGCGGAAAGGTATTGGGCAGAGCGGTACAGCAGCGGCACGAACAGCCCCCGCAGCGGGAGGTCGCTCCAGGCCGGGTCGGGGGCTACCGCCATCGTCAGCAGCACGCCGCGCTCGTGCCGCACCTCCTGCAAAAACGGGAGGCGGTTGGTGAGCTGGATGAGCGTCTGCTCGGTGCCTTCGCCCGGCTGGTAGTTCATGAGGTAGAAGAGGTCGGGGGCCTCGATCTCGCGCGCCGTGCCGCCCGGCCCGCTGCGCGGCTGCTCGTCGAACACGCCTTCGAAGAGGGGATGCTCGAGGGCCACGCGGTCGAACGACGCCACCGGCTCCTCCGCCGCAATCGAGCCGCTAAACCCGGTAAACGTGCCGCCGCCTACCTGCTGCAGCAACGCGTTGTACGAGTCGGCCCGGGCGCCGGCGCTGGGAAAGAGCATGAGGCCGCCGCCGTTTTCGACGTAGCGGGTGAGGTCAGCCACCTCGCCGCTGGAGAGGCGCTGCGGCCCCACAAGAAAGACGGCGTCGTAGGTGCCAAGACGGGTCGCCGACAGGTCGCGTTTGGGCACGGTATCTACCGTGAAGGCCGCCGGCGCGCCGTCCGGTTGGGCAGTGAGGGCGAGGCGGGCGAAGCGGGCGCTCTGGCCGCTTCCCTCCACCAGCAGCAGCCGGCGCTGCTCGGGCACGTGCAGGCTAAAGTGCCGGGCGTCGTCGTAGGGAAAGTCGTCGTCTTCGATGGTCACCCGCCCGGCCAGCCAGCCCCGGGCCTCCGGCGTCACGGTAAAACGGACGGAAGCCTCAACGCCGGGCTCCAGCGTGGCCGTCGCCTGGGCTACGCGCTCCTCCTCCAGGTACAGGCTGGCCGTGTAGTCGGGCCGCGTATCCTCGCCGTAGTGCACCAGCGTGGCGTCAACGGTGACGGGCTGCCCCGCCTCCACAACGCGGCTGGCTACGGTGACGTCGGTTATTGCCACGTTGGCCGGGGCGTCGCCGCTACCGGTCGGCACGAGGTAGACCTGCACGTCGTCGGGGAGCTCGTAGGCCAGGGTGTCGGCGAGCAGGGTCGCCTGTAGGTCGCTCAGCAGGTACACCTCACGGGTGGCTTGCTCAGCTTCGGCCACACGGCCGGCCATCCGCGCGATGCTCTGCGCGCTGTGCTCGGTGTTGAGGGCCAGCTCCACGGCCTGCGCGGCATCCTGTGCCGCGCTGCGGTTCTGGAAGGCCCCAGGCGGATCGCCCGCCGGCGGCTGCGTGGTGCTCAGGTGCGCTTCATCATTTGGCTCCATTAGCCCGATGATGCTCTGCGCCGCCTCCCGGGCGCGGTCCAGCGGCGTGCGCCCCCCTTCGCGAAGCACCATCGACGGGGAGGTATCTACCACTACGCCCAGTGCTGCCGGTCCCTGTCCGCCCAGCACGCCGGCAAGGTTGCCGGTAAGCGTAGGCCGCGCAAAGGCCAGAATGAGAAACAGCAGTGCCAGGGTGCGCAGCGCCAGCAGGAGCCACTGCTTGATCTTCACCCGCTGCATCGTGGAGCGCTGCAACTCCTTGATAAAGGTGAGCGAACTGAAGTCCACCTGCTGCGGCTTCCGCAGGTTAAGCAGGTGAATCAGCAGCGGAATGGCCGCTGCGGCAAGGGCCAGTAGAACAAGCGGGTTGAGAAACGACATGCGGCCGCGTACCGACAGACAGGCTTCAGAGGTGGAGGTGCCCTGTACCGCACCTCTGCCGGGCAGTTCCTCCGCGACCCCCCACGCATGACCGCGACGTGCCTCCGCTTAAGGACATCGTTGGCCCCGGCACCCGTAGAACAGCCATTACTCTTTATCGTGGATCGTGTCCATTTTGACGGCCCCAAAATGGACGAGCCGAGCCGAAGGCGACGCACGCAAGTAAAAGGGCGGCCCATCAGAAAAGAAACTGACACTGATCCTCGCCACGCTGAACGGTATCAAACGCGCTCGCGCACCTTGCTCAAACATGATAACGTTCGGCTGCCTCGCGACGCCTGTCGTCCGGGTGGTCCTTTGGTAAAGGGCCAACAGACCTAAACTCGAACATCCATTCAGAAATCTATCTGCAATGTGTTCACGCACGTCCCTTCTCCCTCGATGGGAGAAGGACAGGATGAGGGTGACCCACGAGCAGTGCTGCCAGCCCCATCGATGAGCAACTGTCTATCTATTTCGGCTTGCTAAATGCGAAGAGGCTCCGTATCAAAGCTGTCCACGGAAATATGGGAAGCCCAAAGCCCAAATCCCCCTCACTCTGGCTCTCTCCCGCCAGGGGAGAGAGAAATTTGGGAATCAGCTGGGCAGCAAGCCTCATACAACGAGCCCGCCTTTAAATCATCTACTCGCACATGACACAAGTCGTGCAAAACCCTTCAGTTTTACTTCCTGACTCTTGACCCCGCGATGCTTCCTCAAACACGACTCCGTTTGACCGCCACGATGGCCACCAACAGGCGAGCAACGGAGAAAAGGCTGACAGGGCCATGGGCCGGCGTTGCACCGGGCGTCCGTGCATGCTATGTTGAGAAATAGTCGTTTCTCGTCAACCCCCTGGTTCTGCCCATGTCGTTCTCTCGCTGGATCTTTGGTATCGCCGGTGCCCTGCTTATCTTGCTGCTCGCGGCTGGCGCTGCGGCCTACTGGTTCGTGACCGCCGCCTACCCCGACTACGAGCGCACCGTAACCGATGCCTCACTATCCGACACGGTGGAGGTGCTGCGCGACGACCGGGCGGTGGCCCACCTGCGCGCGACCTCCACCGACGACCTCTACTTTGCGCAGGGCTTCGTGCATGCGCAGGAGCGGCTCTGGCAGATGGACTTCCAGCGGCGCGTGGTGCAGGGGCGGCTGGCGGAGGTGTTTGGAGAGGAGCAGCTGGCGGCGGACCGCTTTCTGCGGACGCTGGGGCTCTCGCGCATCGCAGCACGGATCTTGGAGGTGACCTCTCCTGAGGGCCAGCGGGTGCTGGAGCGCTACGCCGACGGCGTGAACGCCTTTCTCGCGCAGACCGACCGCCTGCCGTTTTCGTTTCGCGTGCTGGGCATCGAGCCCGAGCCATGGACGCCGGAGCACTCGGTAGGCATGGTTGCGCTGATGGCGTACAACCTCGGCTCCAACTGGCAGGAGCAGATGGGCCGCACCGCCCTGCGCGAAGTCGTGTCCGACACGCTTTTTCAGGAGCTCCTGCCGCCCTACGACCGCGACACCCCACCCGTATGGCGGGCCGACCAGGAGGAGGCCGCGCCGGTGTCGCGCGAAACAGCCGCGATGCCCGCACTGGAGCTGCCCTCCGCCAAAGCCCTGCAGCAGCTCGCCAACGCCGCGCACCTGGGCGGCCTGGCCGACCACCTGCCGCAGCTCGGCAGCAACAGCTGGGTGGTGGCGCCGGAGCGGTCAGCCTCCGGCGAGGCGCTGCTGGCCAACGATCCCCACCTGCAGGTGGGCGCGCCCATCCTCTGGTACGAAAACCGCCTCTACGTGCCCGACACGCTGCACGTTAACGGCTGGTCTATCCCCGGCGCCCCGGCCGTCATCCTGGGCCACAACGACGCCATCGCCTGGGGCATGACGAATACGGGCAACACGCAGGACCTCTACATGGAGGACTTCGATCCAGCCGACACGCTGCGCGTGCGGGGGCCGGACGGCTACTATACCGTGGACGTGCAGGAAGAGCTCATCGCTGTGGACGACCACCCCGCGCCCGACACGTTGCGCATCCGGCACACGCGCAACGGGCCCGTCTTTCAAGAAGACGAAGAGCCGCCGCTCAGCATCCGGTGGACGGCCTACGACGTAGAGCGCAGCCCGCTGGATGCCATCCTGCAGGCCAACGCAGCGCATGACTGGCCAAGCTTCCGGGCGGCCTTTCGCCACTTTACCGTGCCGGTGCAAAACCTGGTGTACGCGGACACCTCCGGCACCATCGGCTTCCTCACCGCAGGCGATGTGCCAATCCGCCCCCAAGGACAGGGCCTACTGCCTGTGCCCGGCTGGGACGACGCCTACCGCTGGGACGGCCGCATCCCGTACGAGGAGCTGCCCGTACTTTTTAATCCGCCCCAGGGGTACATTGCCACCGCCAACCACCGGGTTACGGACGATGCATATCCGTATACCATCGAGCTTGACAACGCACCCCCGTACCGCATGATGCGCGTCATCGAGCAACTGGCGGCACGGTCCGACTTCACGCTGGACGACTTCGAAGCCATGCAGACGGACTGGTACAACCGCCACGCGGCGGAGCGGGCGCCGCAGCTGGTGGAGGCACTAACAGCCCGTGCCGAGGACCTGACGGAGCAAGAGCAGGCGGCGCGCGCGATTGTGGAGGCCTGGGCGGAGGACCCGGTCAACACCCCGGAGGCCGCTGGCGCGGCGATCTTTCAGGTCTGGTATCTGGAGCTGATGCGGGCGGTGTTTGAGCCGGAGATGGGGCCGGACGTGTATACTTCGTTTCTGGAAGGGCGGGGCTACCTGGCGTACAATGCGCTGGAGCACCTGCTGGAAACGCACCGCGTGGGCAAAGCCTCAGTGTGGCTGCCGGATGGCCTCTCGCCACCGGCCCACGCCAGCTTCCGGGCTACCGTAGCGCAGCTTACCGATCAGCAGGGCCGCACACCGACCGACTGGCGGTGGGACCGCCTGCAGCGCATCACGTTCGATCACGTGCTGGGCGCCTCCCGCCTGCTGCAACCGCTCGTCAACCGCGGCCCCTATCCCTACGGCGGCGACCACATGACGGTGGGACGCGCGGCCTATGCACTCACCGACCCCTTCAACGTCCGCGCCATTGCGGGGACCCGCTTCATGATGCGGATGGGCCAGCCCATCGAGGCGCGGGCCGTCCTTGCTGGGGGGCAGTCGGGCCATCCGCGCCATCCCCACAGCGCCGACCAACTGCCCGCCTGGCTTGAGGGCACTTTCTACAATCTCGATCCAACCTACAACGCCACCGCCACAGGCGCTGTCCGCCGGATGCGATTCCGCCCTCTGGATTAGCCCGATCTCACGGTTGGGTTCTTCGCACACCGGTACATCTGCCCTTCATTTCGCTGGTAGTCTTTCCTGGCCCTGTTGGCTTTGTAAGGGCTACATGTTCTTGCGAGGCCGTATAAAACTACATACGCCTCTGAAAGACGCGTGTCCGTTTAGCGGCTAACGCAGGCTGGCCTCGCATACCATGCGGGTCGGGATAGGACGCCACTCCCCTCTTTTAGCAGCAACCCATCGTTGATGCTGCCATGGAAATAGCAGCTATACAATTTACATTACCCTAAAACTTGCATCTGTGCAGGCACTTTTGCATCTTCTGCTGTGGTGAGTTGCACCATGGTAATTCCATCAGTCACTGCAGGAATCGACCTGTGAAAGCCCTGCAACGTAACGTGGGCACAACCTCCTTTCCGGCACTCGCGAGGGACACATCTGTCCTTGTGCTGGTAGGCGCTTGACATGAGACAGACGAGGCGCCCTTCTGACCTCATGCCCCACTCACACCCGATGGCGCGTCGTCCTTGCACCGATCAACGCACTCACACAAACCTTCATTTCCGATAAGCTATGCTACAAGAGCTTCCAACAATGTCGCCGGCGCAGTATTCGCTGGTGTTCAACATGTTCTCTTTCACTGTTGCCACCATGGCAGCAGCATTCGTGTACTTTGTGATGTCGCAGAAAAATTTGGCGCCTAAGTACCGGGTCTCCATGATGGTGTCGGCGCTGGTTGTTTTCATCGCCGGATATCACTACTACCAGATCCTTGGCAGCTGGGACGCCGCCTACACGCTGAACGCGGCAGAAGGCATCTACGAGTACAGTGGAAAGCCCTTCAATGACGCGTACCGGTATGTGGACTGGCTTCTGACCGTTCCGCTCCTCACGATCGAGCTCGTTCTCGTAATGAGCCTTCCGAGAGGAAAGAGCGGGTCGCTGATGGCAAAGCTTGGCATTGGCGCTGCATTGATGATTGCCACGGGCTACCCGGGCGAGATCGCAGAGACGACGAGCGGTCGCGTCATCTGGGGCACCATCAGTTCGGCGTTCATGTTCTACGTCCTGTACGTGGTGT
>CAYFRR010000101.1:7717-9937 GCA_964345505.1 uncultured Rhodothermales bacterium | reverse complement strand
ACCGCCCGGGCGGTAGCCAGCATTGGGTGATCACGTGGGATCGTATGCGTCTTGTTAGCCACCTCTTCCAGCGGCACGCTGGTCAGCCGCCCTCCCTGAAGCGCCACCATACGCCCGGTTTCCTCCGCAGCCACCATCGCAGCCGCATAGGCGCCGAAAGCTGTCGATAGGGTCCGGTCGAACGAGGTGGGGGTGCCGCCACGCTGCATGTGCCCGAGCACAGTGGTGCGCACCTCAGACGACACCAGATCACGCAGTTGGTTGGCCAGCACATGGCCCACGCCACCCAGGCGCACGGGGTCGTGGCTGTCCTCCACCGTCTGCCCCACCGTCTGTTCGCCCCCCTGCGGCTTGGCCCCCTCCGCCACCGCAATAATGGTAAACTGCTGCCCGGCCTGCGCGCGCCGATTGCACGCATCCGCGATGGCCTGCACCGAGTACGGAATCTCGGGGATCAGGATGACATCGGACCCACTGGCCACCCCGGCGTAGAGCGCGATCCATCCGGCATACCGCCCCATCGTCTCCACAATCATGATGCGGTGATGGCTCTGAGCAGTAGTATGGATACGGTCGATGGCCTCGGTGGCAATCGTCACGGCCGAGTCGAACCCAAACGTCCGATCGGTGCCCACGAGGTCGTTGTCGATGGTCTTGGGGACCCCGACCATCGGCAGCCCCAGTTCCTGAAAGCGGTGCGCAATGGACATGGTGCCGTCTCCTCCGAGGGCTACGACGGCGCTCAAGTTCAGGTCCTTGCAGTACTTGAGCACCTGCGCCGAGACGTCAGCCCCGCCGCGCCGGTAGTAGCTGAACGGGTTGGCTTTGTTGCTGGCTCCAAGGATGGTCCCCCCTCGGGTTAGGATGCCGCTTACTTCTTGGAACGAGAGGGTCCGCGTACGACGCTCGATGAGCCCAAGGAAGCCATCCTCAAACCCGACCACGTCAACGTTGTGCTGCTGCAGCAGGCTTTTGGTGACGGCTCGGATGACAGCGTTCAGGCCGGGGCAATCGCCACCACCGGTGAGAAGGCCTACGCGTGTTCGTTTCGACATAAAGGCGTATGCTAATGAGAGGGGATGTGGACCGGCAAGATCGGAAGCGTCCTGTCGCTTTGCAAGGCAGCAGAAGGGAAAGTAGCCTCGCCTCTCCTACATGGGCCCTGGGCCCGGCCGCGCGGAACGCCTGCTGATGCCTCAGGGACCACAGGCATGTAGGACGGGTATCGTACCGTAGGTTCGCTTCGCTCCCTGTTTCTATCTGCGCATATGCGGCGCTTGATCTCCGTATTGCTCTGCGTGCCCCGCACCGTCCTGCGGTACGCCAAAGGATGCTTCAGGGAGTTTCAGGAAAAGGAGATCTTTCTCCTGGCGCAAGCCATCGCGTTCAAGGTGCTCGTTACCATCGTGCCAATCCTCATTTTGGTGACGGCTGGCGTGGCGCAGCTCCTGACGCAGGAAGAGCCTTTCGATCGGGTAGCATCGTTCCTGCGAGAATTTCTGCCGGCCTACCAGAGCGACCAACTGATCCTGTTCATGCGTCAGCTCCAAGGCGCAGGGGATGCCCTGCTGGGCATTGGTGTGCTGGGCCTGTTCATCTCAGCCATTACGCTGATGACCACCCTGCGCCTGGTCATTATGTTTATTTTTAATCAGGACTGGCACTCTCGCCGCTCCATCCTCGGAGGCTACCTGATGGATGCCCGTATGGTGTTACAGACGGGCGTCTTCTTTGTGTTGAGCATCGGGCTGACGGTGCTGATATCGAACATGGACGGGATCGGGATGGAGGTGCTGCGCACGCTTGGGCTGGAGTTCGACCTGCTGAAAATCGGCTGGCGCCGGACTATCTGGCTCATCGGGCTGTTGCTGCCCCTCTTGCTTAGCACGCTCATGTTTGCGCAGCTGTACTACTTCTTGCCCATCCCTCGGCCTGCCGTCACGGGGGTGACTGTAGGCGCGCTGATTGCTGGCATCCTCTGGGAGATAGCCAAGGCCGGCTTTACCCTATATGCCAGCTATGTGGGGCAGTTTGATCGGTACACCGATGGAGGGGGCCTCGGCTCCATCGGTGAAGCCTTCGGCCTCATCTTGTTTTTCGTGTTTTGGGTCTATTACTCTGGCGTCGTGTTTATCATGGGGGCGCTGATCGCACTCGAATATGAGAAGCAGCACTACACCGCAGGAGAAGACGTACCCTCTGAGCATGTAGCCGACGAGC
>CAYFRR010000101.1:0-7617 GCA_964345505.1 uncultured Rhodothermales bacterium | reverse complement strand
CCCTCCCATGATGGCGCGGGGGCAGAGGGCGAGGCGCAGCAAACCAAGAGGCCCGACCCGAAAGCGCACCCCGGTGATTCAGAGACTGCGCCCCAGCCCACGGATGGCGCATCGCCTCCGCCCGGAAACGGCTTGGGGGTATCTTCGTCTGAGCCTTTTAGCGGCTCCTCCTCCTCTTCCGCCCCTCCTCACTCTGCATGACGTGTTGCCTCCCCTTTGTGCATGCGCTGCTGCGTCGCTGGCGTGAGGCAGAGCCGTGCGGGACCGTTTGCCCCACGTGGGGACTGGCGTCTGTGCTGGCCAGTCTGTGTGCCATTGCTTTCCTGCACCCCGCGCCGGTCGTGGCACAGTCGAACCTGATGGAAGTGAACAGCCGGACGGTAGTAGACCGCGTCTCGTTTGTGTACAACGATACGCGCACGTTCGAGCCCGGGCGGCTGCAGGAGCAGATTGCCACGCGCGGCCCGAGCTTCTTCCAGCGCGTGCAGGGCGCGCTGCCACTGCTCAGCGCCACGCGGCAACGCCTCAACCCGATTGAGCTACAGCGCGACGTCCGGCGTCTGGAGCGCTTCTATCAGCGCAACGGGTTTCTGCAGCCGGAGGTCGACTATCCCAACTCCCGCGTGGATACCACCCACAACACGATCCACGTGATTTTTGAGATCACGGAGGGGCCGCCCATCATCATTCAAGACGTAAACTTTTTTGCAGCGGGCGGAGGCTATGCGTCCGGTCTGTTTGAGGGCGCGGAGCGTGAGCGATGGGCCCGCCTCCGTAGCGAGATTACCTTCCAGGCCGGCGAACGATACACCGAGGGCGAACGCATCACCATCCAGGATCAGGTGCTGAGCTGGTTGCAGAACCAAGGGTTTGCCTTTGCGGAGGTATTCGGCCGGGCCGACGTGGACTCGACCCGGTCGCTGGCTGACATTGCGTTTACCCTCAACCCGGGGCTCCGGACCCGCTTCGGGGAGGTGATCGTGGAAGGGAACGAGCGCGTGAGCAACCGGGCCGTCGTGCGACAGCTGCCGTTTGCGCCGGGCGATGTGTTCTCGAACCGACGGCTGAGCCGCGGCCAGAGCGCCCTGTTCGCGCTCGGCACCTTCCGAACGGTGCTGGCTGACGTGCCGTCTCAGCCCTCAGATACGCTCGTCAATGTGCGCTACCGGGTGCGCGAGCGCCGCATGCGCTCCGTTTCTGCTGAAACCGGGTATGCGCGCCAGACGGGCATTGGGCTGCAGGGCAGCTGGCAACACCGCAACGTTGGGGGCGGAGCCCGCCACCTGGAGCTGACGGCCGAGGTGCAGACCGGCTTTCTGGCGCAGCCCTCTGGTGCCTTGGGCGACATTGACGCCCCCTTTCTGGCGGAGTTTTCTCCCTCCCTCCGCCTGCCCTACGTCTTCTCGCCTCAGTTCTCGCTCATCATCAACCCATTCGGACGTGCCCTTCGCGACCCGCTCCTGCCCCGCGATCCGCTCTTGCCGGGAAACGTCCCACTCCTCGGACGGCTTGACGTCAACCGGGCCGAGTTCGGGCTTACCAACACGCTCATCTACGATGTCCTGCCCAACCGCCCGCTGCGCCTGACCCATACCCTCGCCAACACCTCACAGTTTACCGCTGAGCGCCGCAGTGCCCGCCTCGACAATGGAGGGGCTCCTCCAGACAATGGGATGCCGGGAGATGACATCCCGGGCTTTTTGGGGACCTCCGATGTATTTGGACGCAACGTCTTGAGCCTGAGCGGGCTTCTGGGCCGCACGGATGACTTCCTGAACCCCACCCGAGGCTTCATCATCCGCCCTACCGTAGAGGCTGCCGGCTCGCTGGCCGGGCTGTTACCCGCCGGGCTTAGCGGCGTACAGTACTACAAGCTCAATGGCGACATCAACAGCTTTATTCCGCTGCAGCGACGCGTAAAGGTACTCCTGCGCCTCTCCACAGGCCGTACGTGGCCGCGGGGCATCAGCCGCGAGGCGCTGGGCGACGACGACCCCGTCCGCGTAAGCCGCTTCCGCGATCGCTTCCGCCCGGTGTTTCTGTTTGCGGGTGGGGCCAGCGACGTCCGAGGCTGGAGCAGCGGGCTGGTGGGCCCCAAAACCACCGACCGCGTGTCGTTTGCACGCGATGACGACGGCGATGTCATTTTTGAAGAAGATGCAGACGGTGCCCTCGTCCCGCAAACCCGCAACAATCGCTTCGACCTGAACGGCGCTCTGGCCAAGCTGTCCCTCAGTGCGGAACTGCGGGTGCCCTTTCCCGGCCTGGGCACTGCCTGGCAGCTCGCTGGCTTTCTGGATGCCGGGCAGGTCTCCGTGCGCTTGCGCGACGATGGCCGCATCGTAGACAGCGGGGCGCTCACGCTGGACCCCACCGCGTTCAGGTACGGAACGGGGGTAGGCGTGCGGTACCAGACACCCGTTGGATTTGTGGTTCGCCTCGACCTTGGCTACAAGCTCAACCCCAGCAATCGCGACCTGCAGGACCCGCGCGATGTCTTTCTGTTTGAAAACCGCGACAACGAGGCCTTGCAAGAGGCGGGGTTCGAGCCCGGGCCGCCCCCACGCCGCAACCTGCAGCGCTTCAACATCCACCTGAGCATCGGACAGACGTTCTAATCGCCTGCCCGTTGCCACGCGCACCACCGCACGTTCCACTGCTTATGCCCTCCCCCTCCACAGATCAGCCCGGCGATGCGCCGGCGGCTACACCGCGTCGCCCCTGGTGGCAGCGGCTGCTGCGCGCTGTTGGCTTCGGGTTGCTGGGGCTCCTGCTTCTGCTGACCGCGGTGTGGGGCGTTCTCCAGACCGAGTGGGGCGCCGAGCGGTTGAAGCGCACTATCGTGGCGCAGGCCCAAGTGTTTGACGATGCCGAGCTGCAAATTGGCAGCCTGAGCGGGTCGCTGCTCCGGTCGCTGACCTTGACGGACATCGCTCTGGTCGACGCGGACGGCCACGCGCTCGCACGAGTTGACTCGCTGCACGCCCGGTACCGCCTCGCCCCGCTGCTGCGTGGGCACATCGTGCTGGATGACGTGTCCATCACCCGCCCCTCGGTGACCATGACGCAGGACGCTGACGGGGCGTGGGACCTGGTAGAGGCGCTGCCCCTGGAACCGGATACGACCGACAGTGAGCCGTTTGCCTACACGGTATCGCTGGCGGCTTTTCAGCTGACTGATGGGCAGGCGACCGCGCGGTTCTTCCAGGCCGAGCAGGACTCCACGTTGGAGGTGTCCGACCTTCGGCTACAGCTCCGCGATCTGCAATACAGCGCCGACACCCTAACCGCCGAAATCCCGCATTTTACGGCCTACTCGGCCCCCCCGGGGCTGGGCGGGGGCGTCACTGCTACCCTGCGCGGGGCCCTCACGAATGAGTCGTTTACGGTAGACGTGGGCACGCTGCTCTCCCGGCGGAGCTACGTGGTGGCCGAGGGCGTCTTGCCCCTCACGTTCGACCACCTCACCGCCACCGACTTCAGCCTGACGACGGCGCCGCTGGCGTTCGCTGACCTGCAGCCCTACGTATCCTCGCTGGACTTGGCGCGGGTATTGGACCTGGACGTGCGGCTGGACGGCGCCAGCGGCCGCCTCCTCGCCGATATAGAGGGCTCGCTGGATGATGGCGCCTCCTTTACGCTGGCTGCGGACGCCTCGCCCACGCTCAGCCCTGTGGACGATGAACCACTGCGCTACGACCTGACCGGGGCGCTCCGCAACCTGAACCCGGCTGCGTTTGCCCGCGACGTCCCTGCCGCCGCGGGCCGCGTCAATGCCGACTGGTCCGCCGAGCTCCGCGGACCGGCCCTGAACCGCCTCAACGGCACCCTATCCGCCGATGTCTTCGACTCGGAAGTGGGCCCTTATGCCCCGGCGCGCACCACCTTCACGGCGGCCTTTGACGATGGCAAGGCCGCCATCGACCTGCAGAGCGGGCTCCGCGGGATGACCCTCGCCCTAAACGGCACGACCCGCCCCCTCGACGACATGCCAACGTACGACCTCACAGCGACCATCGCCGACCTGGTCCCTGAGCGCTTTCTGGACGGCGCATCGCTGACGGGCGTCCTCGGGGGCACCGCCCGGCTAACAGGCACTGGCCTGGACCCCCAAACCGCTGACGCTACCCTCCGCCTGGAGCCGGCCCTGTCTACAATCAACAACATCCAGCTGACGGAAGGCAGCTTCGACGTGGCGCTGGCCGGCGGGCAGGCTGAGGCGCAGACCACCCTCCGGTTTGGGCAAGGGCAGCTGCAGGGGCGGGCGCGGGTGGACCTGCGCGACAAGATCCGGTACACCATCCCCGAGATGACCTTCCAAGACCTCAACCTGGCTGCCCTCGCCACCGACACAACGGCCAGCAGCTTCAGCGGGCAGCTGGCCCTGACGGGCGAAGGTACCGCCCTCGAGACGCTCACGCTGGAGCCCTTTGCCCTCTCGCTCGACCAGTCCACCTACGGCCCGTATGTGCTGGAGACGGCCGAGGCCTCGGCCGCGCTGACCGGCGGCCGCCTCTCGGCCACGCTGCAGGCCGCTCTCGACGGCGGCCGCTTCGAAACAGCCGTGGCTGGCACCCCCTTCGCTGACGAGCCACGGCTCACGCTCTCCGACGGACGGTTTTCTACAGTCGATATCGGACGGCTCGCGCAGCTCCCCGACCAGTCGAGTGATCTGAACGGTAGGTTTGAGCTTACGCTGACCGGCGTCACGCCCGAGACGCTGCAGCTTCGCTCCACCGCCGCGCTCGACTCCTCCCGGGTCAACGATCAGCAGATTACCACGGCGGATGTGTCGCTGGATCTTATCCGTGGACGCCTTACCACGCGGGCCGCATTGGACCTGCCTGGAGGCGGGCTGACGCTTGCCGGCACCGCCGAGCCGTTCCGTACCACCCCCACCTATGCGGTCACTGAAGGCGCCTTTGAGCGTATCGACGTGGGCGCGTTCCTGGGACTGGAGGCACTGGCCACGCAGCTCAACGGCACCTTTACGCTCAACGGCACAGGCACAGACCCCGCCGCGCTTACGCTCGACAGTGAACTCGTCATGCAGCCCTCGACGCTCAACCAGGCCGCCCTACAGTCCGGGCAAGGAGCGCTCACCGTTGCCGATGGCGGAGGGGAGCTCTCGGGCCTCTTCACCTTCGTGGAAGGCACCCTGTCCCTGTCCGGGCAGGGCCAGTGGGGGGAAGAGGAGCCTTCGTACCAACTTACAGCCGCGCTCGACACGCTCGACGTGGCCGGGCTGCTGGACCTGCAGGACCTCCCCGCGCAGCTCTCCGCCCGCGTTGACGTAGCCGGCACCGGGCTGACACCGGCTACCCTTGAGCTTGACGGCACAGCCGACATCAGCGACGCCCGCTACGGGGCCGTCACCATGGACACGCTGCGGACGGGCTTTCGGATGGCGGACGGCCTGCTGACCGTCGACAGCCTACAGGTACGTTCCAACGTGGCCACACTCGATGGCGGCGGCACCATCGCCCTTGCGGATGAGGAGCGCCGCCACACCTCCAACTTTAGCCTGACTGGCGAAACACGCTCGCTGCGGCCGGTCGGCACCCTGCTGGACGCGCCACTCGCACTGGATCGGGGCACCCTCAACGTCCGCGTGTTTGGCCCTCCTGGCGACGTGCAGGTGCAGGCTGATGCAGAGCTGGAGACGCTGCTGTACGACGTCACCCGCGTGGCGTCGGCGTCGCTCACGTTTGAAGGGGCGCTCGACGGACTGGAGGGGATCCAGCAGGGGGACGGCCGCCTCACCGTCGGCCCTACCTCGCGCGCCGCGCTCACCATCAACGGCACCGATGTGGTCTTCTCCTTTGCGGAGAACCGCCTGCAGTACGCCCTGGAGGTTAACCTGGACCGCCGCCGCGATGCCTCCTTCGCCGGCGCCCTGACCGTTGGCGAAGACGACCTGGAGCTTCGCCTGGAGCAGCTTGACCTCCGCCTCGACCGCGACCGCTGGGAGCTGCTGATGCCCGCTACCGTGCGCATTGGGGACCGCTACCGCGTGCGCAACTTCCTGCTCTTTAGCGACGATCAGCAGGTGGCCCTCGATGGGGTCATCGACTTCGCCGGCACCCAAAACCTGATCCTCACCCTCGAGGATGTACGCATCAACGCGTTTGCCGACCTGCTTGGCTATCCGGGTTTGGGGGGTACCCTCAACGGCTCCGTTGACCTGACGGGCCCCGCCGAGGCGCCGCAGCTGGACGGCCGCCTGGCCACCGCGCTCGAGTCGCAGGACGCGCCCGTGGGCAACCTTCAGATTGACCTCGCCTACGACGACCTCGTGCTGGCATTGGACAGCCGCCTGACCCACGACGACGGAAGCACCCTGACCCTCGACGGCTCGGTGCCGGTGGACCTGCGCCTCGACGCCACTGACCCGTTCGATCCGGGCGGGGCTCCCCTTTCGCTTGCCCTCCGCGCCGATACCTTCTCTATCGACTGGCTCCAGCCGTTTCTGGACCCGGAAACCGTAGAAAACCTGCAGGGCACATTTACGGCCGACGTAGCCATCGAGGGAACGCGCGAAGCGCCCGTCTTCGACGGGCAGATTTCACTGGCCGAAGGGGGCATGCGCCTCCCAGCGCTTGGCATTACCTACACAGGAGTCCAGTCCGACGTGTCGTTTGAAGGCACCGAGGCAACCGTCGAAACCCTCGAAGCCCGCACGGGCCGCAGCGGCCGCCTCACGGGCACGGGCACCATCGACCTGGCGGAGCTGACCCTCGGCACCTTTGACCTGGACCTGCAGGCCCGCGACTTCCGCACCATCGACACCCGCGAGTACCGCGCAACCACGAACGCAGACATCCAGCTCCGCGGTACCACGGAGGAGCCCGTCATCCAGGGCTCGGTGCGCGTGCTTAGCGCCGAAATCTTTGCAGACCAAGCCGCCGCCACCGACCTCGAGGTGGTTGAACTGAGCGAGCGCGACATTCAGATTATCAACCAGCGCTTTGGCCTCCGCATTGATGAGCGCGACACCGACACGTTCGATTTCTACGAGGCCGCTGAGATTACCCTCGACATTGCCTTCGACCGTAATGTGTGGATTCGGTCCCGCCGCAATCCGGAAATGAACATCCAGTTCACGGGGAGCCTCGACTTTGAAAAAGAGCGCTTCGGCGAACCGCTGGCCTTTGGTGCCATCGACGTAGTGGAGCAGCGCAGCTACATCGATCAGTTCGGCCGCCGGTTTAACATCGAGCAAGGCACCCTCACCTTCAACGGCCTGGCCACCGACCCCACCCTGGACGTTGAGGCGGTGTACCGCGTTCGCTCGCGCCGCGGGCAGGAGCCGGAAGCCACCATTACGCTGGGCGTGGAAGGTCAGCTGGAGGAACTGGAGATCACGCTCAGCTCCGACCCCCAGATGGAGACGACGGACATCATCTCGTACATTGTGACCGGCCAGCCGGCCAGTGAGTCCTTCCTGTTGGGAGGCGACGGCGGCGAGGGGGAGGGCAACGGCCTTGTGGGCGAGGGCGTAGGGTTTGCTATCGGGCAGGTCGCCGGCCTGATCGAGAACTTTGCCGGCGCTGAGTTTGGACTGGACGTCATCGAGATTGACCAGACGCGCGGGCAGGGCACCGTCATCACGGCGGG